>JAISKH010000005.1 GCA_031261325.1 Oscillospiraceae bacterium | reverse complement strand
AGATACTCGCCCGTGCGCGTGTCAATGCGGATTCTCTCGCCCTCGGAAATAAACAGCGGCACCTTGACCTCCGCGCCCGTCTCAACCGTCGCCGGTTTCGTGACGTTCGTCGCGGTGTTGCCCGCGAAGCCCGGGTCGGTCTGCGTAATCGTCAGCTCAACGAAGTTCGGCGGCTCAACGAGGAACACCTTGCCCTTGAACGACGATACGGTGCATTGCATCTCTTCCTTGACGAAACGGAAGCTGTCGCCCAGTACGCTCTTGTCAATCGGCTCAAGCTCATACGTTTCCGAATCCATGAAGTAGTACAGCTCGCCGTCGCTGTAGCTGTACTGCATGTCGCGGCGGTCAACATACGCGTTCTCAAACTTGTCCGTGGGGTTAAACGAAGTCTCAACGACCGCGCCGGTTATGACGTTCTTGATTTTGGTACGGACGAACGCCGCGCCCTTGCCGGGCTTAACGTGTTGAAACTCAATGACCTGCATAACCTTGCCGTCCATCTCAAAGGTCACACCGTTTCTAAAATCGCCAGCGGAAACCATAGAAAATTCCTCCTCAACTTTTGGGCTGACCGAAGCCTCCGCCGCAATGCGGCGTAAGTTTCCCGCGCGCCCTCGTTCTCCATTGTTATTCAATATATTTTACCGTATTATTCCCGCTTTTGCAATAGCAAGTTGAATAAATATATCAGATAATTATCATTGTTTTGGACAATTTCGTTATATTTTCGTTCCCCGTCTCCGTGATGTACAGTACGTCCTCAATCCGAACGCCGAAACGCCCCGGCAGATAAATCCCCGGCTCGGCTGACATGACGGCTCCCGCGGGAATCGGCGCGTCGCTCGTGGGCGCAGCTGTCGGCGATTCGTGCACCTCAAGCCCAAGCCCGTGCCCGAAGCCGTGCCCGAAATACTCGCCGTAACCCGCGCTCACAATTACGTCGCGCGCCGCACCGTCTACCTGACCGCCGGTTACGCCCGCCCGCGCCGTCGCGATACCCGCGAGCTGCGCCAGCAGCACCGTCTCGTAGACGCGAACCATCTCGTCTGTGGGCTTTCCGATGCACAGCGTGCGCGTTGTGTCGCTGCACCAACCGTCCTTTTTCGCGCCGAAGTCAATCGTGAGGAAGCCCTTTTGCAGCTTCGCGTCCGTGGGAACGCCGTGCGGCATACTCGACCGCGCGCCCGAAACGACGATTGGGTCAAACGACTTGTCGTCCGCGCCGTTCTTCAAGAAGCGGCACACAAGCTCCGCCGCAAGCTCGCGCTCCGTAATGTCCGTTGAAATCAGCGGCAGAATCTCCGTGAACGACTTCTCCGCAATGCGCTCGACCACAATCAGCTTGTCCAAGTCCTCGCGCGATTTGACGGCTCGCTGCGCGCTGAACACCTTCTGCGCGGGCAAAAGCTCCGCGTCAAGCTTCTTTGCGAAGTCAAGATATTCCGCGTAAGTGACGACTGCGTCCTCAAAGCCGATTGTTTTCACGCCGAACTCCGCGCACAGCGCGTTAATCAGTTTGGCGGAAGTGTTTTCGCGGTCCGTCTTGCGCACCTCCGCGTTGCCGATGGCTTTCGCCGCCGCTTCCGAGTAACGCGAGTCGGTCATAAACCACGCGCCGTTTTGCGTCGCAAGCAGTATGCCCGCGGACGACGGGAAACCCGAAAAGTAATAACGGTTCGCGGGACCCGTCACCATCAGCGCGTCCGCGCCGCTGTCCGCGACTGCGCTTTTCAGCTTCTCAATGTTGTTCATTTCAATCTCTCCTTTGTCATGGCGCGAAACGGCAGCTCCAACCAATATCGCGCAAGCAGCAACGGGTTAGTCCACTTGAGCGGGTGCACGGCAATGCTCAACACGCCCGCGCGGTTCGCGCCGAGCACATCCGTATACGTCTGGTCACCGACGAACGCGCAATTCGCGGCGTCATAATCGCGCATAACGGCGCGTAGCGCTTTGGGCGACGGCTTGCGCGCGTGGTGCACGAAACCGCACCCAAGTTGCGCCGCGAACGACGACACGCGCGCGGTTTTGCGGCTGTTGGACACGATAAACAGCGTCACGCCGCCGTCTTTTAAGCGGTCAGCCCAAGCGAGAATTTCGCTCGCGGGAGCCGTCGCGCCATAGGGCGCGATTGTGTTGTCGAGGTCAAGCATCAGCAGCGTTATGCCGCGCCGCCGCAGAAACTCAAGCGTCAGGTCGGGCAGCGCGCGCGCGTAAACGTCGGGTATCGGCGAAAAAGACATTACGATTCCTCATAAATTTCAAGATAATATAATATACTCCAACAGCTTGGACAAATAACCGCTTAAAGAGGAAAAAACCATATGACAAAAACCGAGATTTATATCGCCGCGTCAATCGGCGACCTGCCGCGCGCGTCCTCACGCGGGTTCCGCACAGCCGACATGATATACCGAGTATCGGGTTCGCGCCTGTATCGGGCACGCGGCGCGCGCGGGCACACGGGGCGCGTCATGGTGCTGGACACTACGGGCTTTACGGGCGGCGGCCCGCTCCGCGCACTCGCGGAAGAGGTTGCGGAGGAATGTACCAATCGCGGCTACGTCGCCATAGTGTTCGACACGGGCGGCGGCAACGAGCCGCACCACGCAACGCTCGCGCGACAAATCGCGGAGGTTGCCCCGCGCTTGACGCTCATCTTGCCCGAAACACTCGCAACGGCGTGCCCCAACGCTGAGGTCATGATTCAAACCGCAATCTCCTGCGGCAACCTGCGCAACCATATCAGGAACGCGATGAACCGATACGGGCGCGTCGCGCTGGAGCTTGCCGCGATTCGCATGGACTTCGCGATACCCGCAAGGAGCGGCGGCGGCGAACCTCTGACGGAAAAACAGCTCGACGAGTTGTTCCAAAAGCGCGGCAAACGCGCCTTCTTTTCCGACGACCTGTTTGTTAACTATTTCACGCACGGCGGCGATAACGGCGCGCGCTTCACGCTGTACGACGACAGCGAAAGCGTCAACCGCAAGCTGAATCTCGCGCGAACGCTCGGAATTGAGCACGTGTTCCTGTTCTATCCGCAAATCGCGGGCTTTATCAATCAGCTCGACGTTTGAGCGTCGTCCTCGCGCTCAACCTTGCGGATACTCTTTTCGATATTCCCGCGCGGACTCATAATTTCGTGCCCGCAGCCGCGGCACCGCACGCGAAAGTCCGCGCCGACGCGCAATACAAGCCACTCCTGCGACCCGCAGGGGTGCTTCTTTTTCAGTGTCAATACATCGCCGACGCGTATATCCATAAGTCGGAAACCTCGCCCCTAATCTTCGCCCTTTATTAAGTCCCAGTAACGCTTCGCCGCAAGCTCGGTCTTGTTCTCACCGTACTCGTAGTATATGCGCCCGACAAGCGCGTCGGGCAAATACTGTTGCGGCGTATAGTGATTCGGGAAATCGTGCGGGTATTTATAGCCCTGCTCGCGCTCAAACCCCGCGCCGTCCGCGTGCTTATTTTGCAACTCGCGCGGTATCTCACCCGAACGCCCCGCGCGAATGTCGGCAAGCGCCGCGTCAATCGCGAGCACGCCGGAGTTCGACTTCGGCGCGGTGCAGAGCAGGATAACCGCGTCGGCAAGCGGGAGCCGCGCCTCGGGTAATCCGAGCTGCGTCGCCGCGTCCACGCAAGCCTTGACAATCGGAATCGCCTGCGGGTAAGCAAGCCCAATATCCTCGCACGCCGCGCACAGGATTCGGCGGCACGGCGCGAGAATGTCCCCCGCTTCCAGCAGTCGCGCCAAATAGTGCAGAGCCGCGTCCGTGTCGGAGCCGCGAATCGACTTGTGCAGCGCGGAAAGAATGTCGTAGTGCGCGTCGCCGTCGCGGTCATACCGCATCGCGCTGCGTTGCGCCACCTGCTCCGTATCCGCGAGCGTCAGTCGCACAACTCCGTCGTCGCGCTCGGCGGCGGAAAACAGTAGCTCAACGGAGTTAATCGCCTTGCGCGCGTCCCCGCCGCAAGCCATGGCAATATGCCGCGTAACGCCGTCCTCACACTCCGCGCGAACGCCCTCGCGAGTTTCCATGTACGCGACCGCGCGTAAAACGGCGCGCTCAATGCTCTCCGCCGTTAGTGCCTTGAACTCAAACACCGTACTGCGACTGAGCACGGCGTTGTATACGTAAAAATACGGATTTTCCGTCGTGGACGCAATCAGCGTAATCTTGCCGTTCTCGATAAACTCAAGCAACGACTGCTGCTGCTTTTTGTTGAAGTACTGAATCTCGTCGAGGTACAGCAGCACGCCGTTCGGCGCGAGCATCGTGTCAAGGTCGGCAATAACGCCCTTGATGTCGGCAATTCCCGACGTTGTGGCGTTTAACTTGTAGAGCGTCCTCCCCGACGACTGCGCTATGATGTTCGCGACCGTCGTCTTACCGGAGCCGCTGGGACCGTAGAACACCATGTTCGGTATGCTGCCGCTGTCGATTATGCGGCGCAACAATCCGCCGCGCCCGAGAATATGCTCTTGCCCTACCACGTCGTCAAGCGCGGTAGGGCGCAATTCATCGGCAAGCGGACGATAAGTGCTCATAGCGTCACAAAATCAGCCGTCGCGGGCACGTTATTCATATAACGGGTGCTTTGCGCAGAGCTTGTCCACTTCCGCGCGAATGTAGTCAGCTTTGCCGTCGAAGTCCGACGCGGCAAGGTAAATCAGCTCCGCGACCTTGCGCATGTCGCCCTCAACAAATCCGCGCGCGGTGACGGCGGGAGTGCCGAGCCGCACTCCGCTTGTCAGCGATGCGTTTGCGGGGTCGTTCGGAATCTTGTTCTTGTTGACGGTAATCTGCACGGTGTCGAGCAATTGCTCCATGTCGCGCCCAGTCTTGTTGAACTTGCGCAGGTCAACAAGCACGAGATGGTTGTCCGTTCCGCCGGACACGAGGTCAAATCCGCGCGCAAGCAGTTCCTCCGCGAGCACAGCCGCGTTCTTGCGAATCTGCTGTTGATACGTCTTGAACTCAGGCTTCAATGCTTCGCCGAACGCGATAGCCTTTGCCGCGACGATATGCATGAGCGGTCCGCCCTGCGAGCCGGGGAACACCGCGCTGTTGATGCGCTTGAAAATCGCTTCGTCGTTCGTCATGATAACGCCGCCGCGCGGACCGCGAAGCGTCTTATGCGTCGTGGTTGTGACAATATCGGCATACGGCACGGGCGACGGGTGCTCCCCTGCCGCGACAAGCCCCGCGATGTGCGCGATGTCAACCATCAGGTACGCGCCGACTTCCTTTGCAATGTCGCCGAATGCCTTGAAGTCGATGATGCGCGGATACGCGCTCGCGCCCGCGATAATCATCTGCGGCTTGTGCTCAAGCGCCAAGCGGCGCACTTCGTCGTAGTCGATAACGTTCGTGTCGGGCGTAACGCCGTAGGCGACAATCTTGTAGTACTTGCCGGAGAAGTTCGCGGGGCTGCCGTGCGACAGGTGCCCGCCGTGGTCGAGGTTCATGCCGAGAACGGTGTCGCCCGGCTTAATCAGCGACATGTAAGCCGCGTAGTTCGCGGACACGCCGGAGTGCGGCTGAACGTTAACATACTTCGCGCCGAACAGCTCTTTCAGGCGTTCAATCGCAATCGTCTCAACAACGTCCACCTCTTGGCAACCGCCGTAATAGCGGTGCCCGGGCAGACCCTCGGCATATTTATTAGTCAAAACCGTCCCCGCGGCGGCGAGTACCGCTTCGCTGACGCAGTTTTCGGACGCGATAAGCTCAATATTCCTCCGCTGACGCGCGTATTCTTTCTCAATCGCCGCACCGACCTCAGGGTCATATTGCGACAGGAACGCCATATTTTCTTTTATCATCAGTATTCCTCCGTAAGTTTCAATTTTACTAAATAATTATATAGCCAAATACGCGTTATTTCAATAATAATTCATCGCAATAATTGTAAAATATCACAGACTTTGCAAAACGGGCGCGTCAAACGCCGAAATCACACCACTCACGAATGCAGCACGCCTCGCATCTCGGCGCGCGCGCCGTGCAAACCGCGCGACCAGCAGCACCATTCGGTGGCAGAAGTCGCTCGCCTTATCGGGCGGCAGCAGCTTGCGCAGTTCAGCCTCAATTTTCACAGGTTCTTTCACGTCCACAAGCCCGATGCGGTTTGTCAGTCGTATGCAATGCGTGTCCACGACATAAGCAGGCAACCCATACACGTCGCCGAGAATCAGGTTCGCCGTCTTGCGCCCTACGCCCGGGAGCTTCAGCAATTCCACCATCGTACCCGGGACCTTGCCGCCGAAGTCGGACAGCAGCATGTTCGCCGCGAGCACTATGTCACGCGCCTTGCCGTGATAGAATCCGCACGAGTGTATGTATTGCTCAACCTCCGCGACGTCCGCCGCCGCGAACGCTTCAAGTGACGGAAAACGCTCAAACAGCGCGGGCGTGACCTTGTTCACACGCTCGTCCGTGCATTGCGCCGCAAGGCGCACGGAGAACAGCAGCTCATAATCTTTGTCGTATTCCAATGAGCACAGCGCGGCGGGATATTCGCGCTCCAGCGCGGCGATAATGCTGTCAACGCGCGCGCCGTCTATTTGTGGTGCCATGCGTAACGCCCTCCATTCGCGGCTGTAAGCTTTACCGCTTCCCCTTGTCGTATATCTCGCCGAGCGCGCGCGGCGCGCGGTTCGTGCCCGAGAAGAATATCAGCACGAGCAGCGTCAGCACATACGGCAGAATCATAATCAAATCCGAAAAGCTGCTCGGCAGAGCGAGCACGTTCGCAAGCCGATACCCGCCGCTGCGTGCCAAGCCGAACAGCAGACACGCGCCCACCGTCGGGATAATCTTCCAGTTGCCGAAAATTAACGCCGCGATTGCGAGGTAGCCCGCGCCCGTGTAGATTGACGAGGAGAAGTTCGCCGAAATAGAGTACGCGAACGATATGCCGCCCAGTCCCGTCAACGCGCCCGAAATCATGACCGCCGCAAAGCGCGTGCGCTGAACCGACAAGCCCGCCGAGTCCACCGCGTGCGGATTGTCGCCGCAGGCGCGCAGTCTCATACCGAACCGCGTGCGGTACAGGATATACCACATAATCGCGACAACCGCGACGATTATGACCTCAAACGGGTAAACGCTCTTGAACACCGCGCCGATAATCGGAATTTTTGACAGCCACGGAACGTCAAAGCGCGGCGACACGCCGAGCTGTATCTTGTCGGACGACTTGAACAGCGTGGAGTTAATTTGCCGCGTCAGAAACACGGTAATCGCCATCGCCAAGATGTTGATTACAACACCCGAAATCACCTGATTAGCGCGGAATTTGACGCAGAGCAGCCCGTGCAGCATCGCGTAAAGCGCGCCACCGACCATCGCGCAAGCCATCGCGATAAACATAAGCGGAAGCGAGCCTGTCGGGAAGTAACCGCCGAAAAACGCGACAAACAGCGCGCCGATAAACGCGCCCGCGCCGAGTAAACCCTCAAGCGCGAGGTTCGTGACCCCGCTGCGCTCGCTGTAAATCCCGCCGATTGCGATGCACAGCAGCGGCAGCGCATACGACAGCCCGTCAATAATCACAACGTCCATTACGCGTCGCCCTCCCCGTCGTCTTTTTTCTCGCTGTTCGCAGGTTCGCCCGTTGCCGCCAATTGGTTCCTCTCGGCGAGGTACTTGAAATACGCGCCGCAAGCCGAAAACAGCAGTATCAGCCCCGTAATAACCGCCGCAATCTCGCGCTCCACCTTGACCATCGAGCTCATGTAAGTCGAGCCTTTGTCAATCACCGTCACGAGCAGGGACGAAAACAGCACTCCGACAGGGTTGCCGTTGCCGAGAAGCGACACCGCGATTGAGTCGAAACCCACGCTCGTCAACGACTTTGGTTGAATCGAATTGTAGTAGCCCAAGTAGTGCGTAACGCCGGCGAGTCCCGCGAGCGCGCCGGATAACGTCATAGACGTGACGACCGTACTGCCGACGCGTATTCCCGCGTAACGCGCCGCCTTTGGGTTCGCGCCTACGGCGAGCAGGTCGAAGCCGTATCGCGTGCGGTTAATTACGAACCGCAGTATAAACGCGACGATTATCGCGAGCAATATACAAAGCGGCAGGTCGCCCTTCAGCGTTCCGTAATGCACGCTTTGCGGCACAAGCCGCGCCGCCGCCGACACCGCGACGGATTGCCGCGACACGGGGTCGATGTGACGCGTAAGTATGAAAAAGCCGATGACATACTGCAAAATGTAGTTTATCATAATCGACGAGACGACCTCGTTGATGTTAAATCGGTGCTTCAGCAAGCCGATGAGCGCGCCGATAAGCGCGCCGCAAGCGAACCCGATGAGCAGCACAAGCGGTCGCGCCGCATATGCCGGCAGGTCGCTGTATCCGATAGTCACGCTCGCGATATACCCCGCGAACAGCATTTGCCCCGAAACGCCGATATTGAACAGCCCCGCTTTGAACGCGACAGTCACGCCCAGCGCGGCGAAAATCATCGGAGTCAGCGCACTCAACGTGTTCAGCAGGTCGGTCAGCATACCCTTGCCCGCGGAATAACTGCCGCGCGGCAGCAGTCCCGCGCCTTGCAGGATACTGCGGAACGCGATAAGCGGGTTTCGCCCGATTATCAGCAGAACAATAGATGCGGCGGCGAGGCTGCATACGACGGAAAACACGGGAATCACAAACGGTTGCAGCTTTGAATCGCCGAGCAGCCGCGTGAAAATATGCGGTCGCTTCTTCATTCCGTCACCTCCGCGCTGTTACCCACGCCCATCATGTACGCGCCAATCTCATCATAGCTCAAATCCGACAGCGGCGCAATGCGCGTCATTTCCCCGCCGTACATTACGCCGACCGTATCTGCGAGCGCCATAACCTCGTCGAGTTCGAGCGAGATTAGCAATATCGCCTTTCCCAGCGCGCGTTGGTCAAGAATGTGGCGATGAATCGCTCTTGTCGCGCCGATGTCAAGCCCGCGCGTCGGTTGCACGAAAATCATCAGCCCCGCGCCCGTCTCAATCTCGCGCGCGACAATGGCTTTCTGTTGATTGCCGCCGCTCATCGAGCGAACCTGCGTTGCGCCGCCGCGTCCCGCGCGAATGTCGTACTGTTCAATCAGCCCCACCGCGTCGTCGGAAATCGCGCGGTTATTCAGCACGCCGCGCACGTTAATCGGCAGCTTGTAGTAACGCCGCAGCGCAAGGTTGCGGTCAAGCGCGAAGTCGAGCACCAAGCCCGTGGACTGCCTGTCCTCCGGCACGAACGCCAGTCCAAGCTCCGTGCGCTCGCGAATCGACGCGCCCGTAATGTCCGTACCCGCAAGCGTTATCGTCCCGCTGTGGAGCTTTGCGAGACCCGCAATCGCGTCCGCGACCTCCACCTGCCCGTTGCCGTCCACGCCCGCAATCGCGAAAATCTCGCCCGCGCGAACGCCGAACGACACGTCCTTAACAACGGGAAACTTGTCAATATTCAGCACATTAAGCTTGTCCACGCGCAAAACCTCCGCGCCGAACTCCATCGGCGGGGGCGGTTCCTCGGGAGCAAGCTCGCGCCCGACCATGACGGAAGCCATTTGCTGCGTGCTCGTATCGGCAACGTCGAACAATCCGACAAGCTTGCCGCGATTGAGTATCGCGCAGCGGTCCGCGACCTGCTTTATCTCCGCGAGCTTGTGCGATATGAGTATAATCGTTTTGCCGCCCTCGCGCAGACTGAGCAGGATTTTCAGCAGATACTCAATCTCCTGCGGGGCAAGCATCGCCGTCGGCTCGTCGAAAATCAGAATTTCCGCGCCGCGATACAGCATTTTGAGTATCTCGACGCGCTGACGCATCGACACGCCTATTTCCTCAATAACCGCCGTCGGCTCAACCTCAAGCCCGTAGCGGCGCGAAAGCTCCGCAATTTCGCGGTTCGCGGTTTTCAGGTCAACATATGGCAAAAGCCCGAGCAGACGGCGCGTTGGTTCCAGCCCGAGCACAATATTCTCCGTAACGGTAAAATTCTCCACAAGGCGAAAGTGCTGATGCACCATGCCGATTGAAAGCTTCGCCGCGTGACTGGGCGACGAAATGCGAACGGGCTTGCCGCGAATAATCAGCTCGCCCTCGTCCGGCTCATACAGCCCGAACAGTATGCTCATAAGCGTGGATTTGCCCGCTCCGTTCTCGCCGAGCAACGCGAAAATCTCGCCCTTACGAATTGAGAGCGAGATGTCGTTATTTGCCACAACGCCGGGGAAACGCTTAGTGATATGGCGCATTTCCGCAATATACTCCTGCTCCGCCACGCGCTCACCTCCGAAAAGTTATAAAGTACGGCAGGTGAACCGACGCGCTGTCGGTTCACCTGCCTGTGGACGTTATGAGTTACGCAAGCCCGGGGAAGTTTTCAACGGTGACGTCGCCGCTGAAGTTGGACGGCGGAATAATCGCGCCGCTCTTAACGAGGTCATACGCGCTTGCAAGCTGCACAAGCGTGTCGTCCGAAAGCTGATGTCTGCCGCTTGAGGAGACAAAGCCCGTCGAATCGGTGTCCGCGCCGAGCAGGACGTTGCCGCCCTTGAACGAGCCGTCCGCAATCGCGAGAAGCGCGCGCTCAACCGTCGTGCTCATGACCTTAAGACCCGAAGTAATTTCTATGTTGCCGCCGGCGAAAACGCCGTCGTCATACTGGTCAACGTCGCAGCCGATAACTTTAACCGCGCCGTTTTCCTTTGCGGCGGTGAATACGCCGTTGCCCGACGCGCCCGCCGCGACGAAGATAATATCAACGCCCTCGGCAATAAGCTCGTTGCCGACGACCTTGCCCGTCGCTTCGTCGCCGAAGTCGCCGATGTAGTTGCCGCCGACGACCGTATCAGTAACGTCGGTACCCGCGCGCGCGGGCAGCTCAACGACAGTCGCCGCCGCGCCGAGCTTCGCGTTGGCGTAAGCGACGCCTGCTTCAAAGCCGTACTGATAGTTGACGTTTGAGGGATACGCGATACCGTTGACGACCGCAACCTTGCCGGAAACCGTCTCAAGCGCGGCTGCGATGCCCGCAAAGAAGCCGCTCTCCTGCTCCTTGAACTGGACGGCGTATATGTTGCCAAACTCCGTTTGACCCTCGATTTCGTCTGGATACGAGTCTATCAAAATGAAGAACTTCTCGGGGTTGTCCAGCGCGAGCTGCGAAATTGTCGAGAACTGGAAGCCCGGCGTGACAATAACGTCGTAGTCCGCGACGACCTCGGACACGTCATTGAAAGAGTTCGCGATGTCGGCGGAAGTGACCGCCGTGACCTTTGAGCTTGGGTTCGCCGCGATGAAAGCAAGAATCCCGTTGTAGTTGTCTTGATTAAACGAACCGTCGTCAACCGAGGAACCGCTGGTAACGATGACGATGTTTAGTGCCGCACCCTGCGGCGCAGGCTCTTCCGATTCCGTGCCTTCCGAGGGGGCTTGCGATACGGGAGCTTCCGTCGCCGGAGCTTCCGACGCTTTCGGCGCAGCCTCACCGCAGGCGGCGAGCGCAAGCAGCATACATGCCGCGAGCAGGATTGCGAAAATCTTTTTCATGTCTTTCCTCCTAAATTGTTCTGATTATTCGTTCGGCGAATTTTCAATTTGTACCCTTCCACCAAAAGATTATAACATTGATTCCATATTTTGTCCACTACAAAATAAGAAAAAGCTGTTATCGAAATGCATAAATATGCAACCAAAAAGCGAGTGCAACAGGCTTTTCGGTTGCATATAAACTGTTTTGCAGGTCAGTTGCACCGAGAAATGAATCATTTTGCCAATTTGCCACTATTTGTAAATATTTGCGGCAAACCGTCAAAAAGGTTACATTTTTCAGACGCTCTCAACCGATGATTCAGAAATGATGTCTTTAATGATTCGCTCTGTCTCGAGCGCGTCCGCGCGCCCCTTAGTCTCGCGCATCACCGCGCCGACAATCGCTTTCAGAGCCTTGTCCTTGCCCTTGAGGTAGTCCGCCACGGACTTTGGGTTGCCCTCAACCGCCGCGCGGCACAACTCCGTGAGCTTTGCGTCGTCGAATTGCTCCATGTCCTCCGCCGACAGGAAAGCAGTCGCGGCTCTCCCCTCCTCCGCCATCTGAGAGTAAACGCGCTTTGCGACATTGCGCGAAACCTTGCCGCTCTCAATCAGCTCAATCAGCTCGCGCAGCATCGCCGCCGTCACGGACGGATTCCACTTCTCGCGCTCCGCTTCCGTTGTGACCTGCGCGAACATCGTGCTCACCATAAAGCTCGCAACCGTGCGCGGCGACACGCCCTCACTCGCGGCTTCAAAGTACCGCGACACCGCGCTGTACTTCGTAAGCAGCTTCGCGTCGGCTTCCGCAACGCCAAGCTCCGCAACGTAGCGCGCAAGCTTCGCGTCGGGCATCTCGGGCAACGCGACGCGCAACGCGTCAATCAGCTCGTCCGTCAGCAGGACAGGCACAATGTCAGGCTCCGGGAAATAGCGGTAATCGTCGGCGTTTTCCTTGTCGCGCAGCGGCGCGGTTATGCCCGTGTCCGCGTCGAATGAGCGCGTCTCCTGCACGACGGTGCCGCCCGCTTCCAGAATCTCCGCTTGCCGCTCAAACTCGTATGCAATCGCCGCCGCAACGGACGTAAAGGAGTTCAGGTTCTTAACCTCCGCGCGTATGCCGTACTTTTCCGCGCCGACTTGGCGCAGGCTGATGTTCACGTCGCACCGCATTGAACCCTCCTGCATACGGCAGTCCGACACGCCGATTGCGCGCAGGGCGGTTTGCAGACGCTCCATGTACTCCGTAACCTCGTCCGCGCTGCGGAAATCAGGCTCGGTGACAATCTCGATTAGCGGCACGCCGCCGCGGTTGTAGTCAATCAGCACCTCGCGTCCGACGTGAACGAGCTTTCCCGCGTCCTCCTCAATGTGGATACGCGTCAGGTCGATTCTGCGCCCGTTTGACAGCGTAATACCACCGCCGACGCACAGCGGCAGGTCGTACTGCGACACCTGGTACGCCTTGGGCAAGTCGGGGTACACATAATGCTTGCGCGACATGATGCTGCGGTTTTGAATCGCCCCGCCGAGGGCAAGACCCGCCCGTGCCGCGTATTCCGTAACCGCGCGGTTCAGCACGGGCAAGCTGCCCGGCATACCCGTGCAGACGGGGCAGCAATGCGTGTTAGGTTCGCCGCCGAACTCCGTCGTGCACGAGCAGAAGATTTTCGTCTTTGTGGACAGCTCCACGTGCGTCTCTAGTCCGATAACCATTTCCCATGTCATAGCTTCACCCCCATGTCAGGCAGTCTTATGAATGAACCCGCAGTCTCGCGCTCAAACGCGAGCGCCGCGTTCAGAATCGTCGCCTCGCCGAATTTCGCGCCGATAAGCTGCGCGCCGACGGGCAAGCCGTCCCTGTCGAACCCGCACGGAATCGACACGGCGGGAACGCCCGCAATGTTAATCGGCACCGTGCAAATGTCCGTCTGATACGTCTCCACGGGCGTGAGGTTCGCGCCAAACTTCAACGCCGTAATCGGAGCCGTCGGCGTAAGCAGGAAATCCACCTCGCCGAGCAGTCGCGTAAAGTCGTTGACAATCGCGCGCCGCAGGAGCTGCGCCTTGTTGTAGTACGCGTCGTAATACCCCGCGCTGAGCACGTAGGTGCCGAGCAGTATGCGCCGCTGAACCTCCGCGCCGAACCCCTCACTGCGCGTTTTCTTGATGAACTCGTCGAGACTGCCGAAGCTTTCCGCGCGGTGCCCATAGCGCAACCCGTCGTACCGCCCGAGGTTTGACGACGCTTCCGCGCACGCGAGAATGTAATAAGTCGGCAGCGCGTGCTTCAGCATCGGGAACTCCACGGGCACAAGCGTCGCGCCGAGCTTTTCCAGCGTTTTCGCCGTAAAATCAAGCGCGCTCGCAATATCATCTGGCAAGCTCTCATAAAACTCGCGTGCTATTCCGACTTTCAGCCCGCGCACGTCGCCCGTCAGTTTCGGCGACACGGGTTCGCTCCCATGTGATGTCATGTCGCGCGCGTCACGCGCCGAAATCGCGTCGAACACCGCTGCCGCGTCCTCAACCGAGGTCGTCAGCGGTCCTATCTGGTCGAGCGACGACGCATAGGCAATCAGCCCGTGGCGGCTAACCGCGCCGTAGGTCGGCTTCAAGCCGACAATCCCGCAAAAGCTCGCCGGTTGGCGGATACTGCCGCCCGTGTCGGAGCCGATGCCGAACACCGCCGTGCCGGAAGCGACAGCCGCGGCAACTCCGCCGGAAGAGCCGCCCGCGACGCGCTCCGTGTTCTGCGGATTGCGCGCGCCGCCGAAGTATGAAGTCTCGTTGGTGCTGCCCATCGCGAACTCGTCCATGTTGCCTTTTCCGACGATGACGCACCCCTGCGCTTTCAGCGATTCCCACACAGCCGCGTCGTAAAACGGCACATAGCTTTCAAGCATTTTAGAACCGCAGGTCGTGCGCAGTCCCGCCGTCGAAATATTGTCCTTCAGCACGAACGGCACGCCCGCGAGCGGCGGTAATGTCTCACCGCGCGCAATTTTCGCGTCCACCTCCGCCGCCGCGTACAGAGCTTCGTCGGGCGTTAGCGTGATGTACGCCTTTAACAGCGCGTTCTCGCGTGCCGCCGCGTCCGAATACTGCCGCGCAAGCTCAACGCATGACGCTTGCTTTGTCGTCAGCAGCTTTCTGATTCCCGCAATCGTCGTCATTTGCCGTCACCTCTGCTTCCGTCGCTCCTGTCTTTCGCGACAAAGAACCCGTCGCGCGACGCGCCCGCGTTTGAGAGTATCACCGCGTTCGCGAGCGACGGCACAACAACGTCCTCGCGTAGCGGATAAAGCTCGTCGCGCTCCGTGAGGTCAAGCCCCGTCAGGTCCGCGCCGGCAACAGCGTCCGCAAACTCGATAATGCCGCCGACGTCACGCACGAGCGCGTCCAAATCCACTCCGTCGAGCGACAGCTTACCCAAAGCCGCAATCTTTTTCAGTTCGTCATAAGAAATCATAGCCGCTACCTCACTTTCACATGCACTTCTCGTAACTGCAATTCCGTAACCTCACCGGGCGCGCCGAACAGCGCGTCCTGCGCGTTGCCGTTTAGCGGGAACGCGATAACGTCGCGCACAGTCTCCGCCCCGACGAGCAGCATAACCGCGCGGTCAATACCCGCCGCCATGCCCGCGTGCGGCGGCGCGCCGTATTGAAACGCCGTGTACAACGCGCCGAAACGACGCTCAAGCTCCGCCTCGTCATAGCCCGCAATCGCGAACGCCTTTTTCATAACCTCGGGGTTGTGGTTTCGCACCGCGCCGGAGACAAGCTCAACACCGTTGCAAACCACGTCATACTGATACGCCAGAATTTCCAGCGGGTCGAGCGTGTTCAGGGCTTCAAGCCCGCCCTGCGGGAGCGAGAACGGGTTGTGCGTAAATTCAATTTTGTTCGTCTCCTCGTCGCGCTCGTACATCGGGAAATCGACGATGAAGCAAAACTCAAACGCGTCTTGCCGCACAATGCCGAGCGTCTCGCCGAGCCATGCGCGAATCTCGCCCGCGTATTTGTTTACGGCGGGCAGCGCGTCGCACACGAAGAACAGCGTTTCGCCGTCGCCGATTCCGAGCGTCGCGACCAGATATTGCCGCTGCTCCTCGCTCAAAAACTTTGCGACGGGTCCCTTGAACTCCGCGCCCGCGAGCGTCAGATAGCCAAGCCCGCCCATGCCGATAGACTTTGCGTACTTCTCCGAGCTTTCAAAGAAGCTCTTGGGTCTCCCCTTGCAGTCGGCGACAATTCCGCGCACGGGCTTGCCGCGAAACAGCGGGAACTCAACCCCCGCGAAAAACTCCGTCAGGTCGCTAATCTCAAGCGGGTTGCGCAAATCCGGCTTGTCCGTGCCGTATTTCAGCATCGCGTCCGCGTAGGTTATACGACGAAACGGCGCGGGCGAAACGGGCTTGCCGCCGAATGTCTCAAACGTATCCGTCAGCACCGTTTCCGCGACGGCGAAAACGTCCTCCTGCTCCGCGAACGCCATTTCTAAGTCGAGCTGATAGAACTCGCCCGCCGTGCGGTCCTGCCGCGCGTCCTCGTCGCGGAAGCACGGCGCAATCTGAAAGTAGCGGTCAAAGCCCGACACCATCAGCATCTGCTTGAACTGCTGCGGAGCTTGCGGCAGCGCGTAAAACCTGCCCTTAAACTTGCGGCTTGGCACGAGGAAGTCTCGCGCGCCCTCAGGTGAGCTTGCCGTAAGAATCGGGGTTTGCATCTCTAGAAAGCCGAGTTCCTCCATCTTGCCGCGTATGTGCCGTATCACTTGCGAGCGCAGGACGATGTTGTTGTGAATTTCCGGGTTTCGCAGGTCGAGATAGCGGTATTTGAGCCGCACATCTTCGCGCGTCGCGGTCGATTCGCGAATCTCAAACGGCAGCATAGCCTTTGCTGGACCGAGAATCTCCAGCGTGTCCGCAAACAATTCCACAAGCCCTGTGTCGAGCTTGGCGTTAACCGATTCCGCGTCGCGCGCGCGCACCGCGCCTGATACGGCGATGACGCACTCGCGGTTCACGCCGCCGAGCAGCTTGTCGTCATGCAGCACGACCTGTGTAACGCCCGTCTCGTCGCGCAGGTCGATGAACATGACTCCGCCGTGGTCGCGGATTGAATCCACCCAACCCGCAAGCCGAACGCCCGCCCCGATATGCGCCTCACGAAGCTGCCCGCATGTGTGTGTTCTGTACATAATAAAACCCTCCTAAAAATACAAAAGTCCTGCAGAATGTAAAACATTCTGCAGGACGAAAATTGTCAATTGTCAACTACGCGTTGTCAATCGGTTTCCGCGGTGCCACCCGCATTGGCGCGAAGAACGCGCCCACTTTAACGATATGAAATTTTGCCGCGAATTGTCAACTCGCGCGTTGAAGCGTTCCCCCGCCGAATACTCAGCCGCAGCGCGCTTTCAGCCGGTGGCGCGCATTTTCTTTCGACCTTTCCAAATCAACGGAGCCTTCAATTGAGTTACTATATCACCGAAAGCCGATTATGTCAACACAATTTTTCGTTATGGCTATTACTTCCGCGCCGTGCTATAATTAACACAATTTTCGCGGCACTAAGCCGACAGCACCTTTTCCGCCACGGCGCGCACGAGCTTGTCAATGAGCACCGGCAGCGGCACGCTCTTGTCCGTACCCGCAATCTCGATTCCGCAACGGTTAAGCGGCAGCAGGAGCTTCAGCGCGGGGCTTTCCGAAACGGCGCGAGCCATTGCGGGCGTAAGCTCGCCGAGCATAGAGTTCGCGGCGATAATGCCGATTGCACCGACGATAATGTCCGCCTTGGGCGCGTTGACAATAACCGCGTTCTCGCCCGTCGCGCCGTCGTCGGCGCCCGCGCGCAGCATGAGACTCGTAGCGAGCGCGTTCGTGCCGAGCGCGACGATATGCACCGTGTCAGGCAGCTCTTTCTTCAGTTTTTCGACAATCGCGCGCCCAATCCCGCCGCCCTGTCCGTCAAGTACAGTAACAGTCATATTTTACAAAGTCCTCCATAAAGTTATTTTGAGGTGACAGCATGTCAGAAATTATTAAGGCAATCATTTTCGGTATAGTCGAGGGAATAACGGAGTGGCTTCCGATTTCCAGCACGGGGCACATGCTCCTGCTCGGCGAGTTCTTAAAGCTCGATGTGTCCCCAGCGTTTTGGGAGATGTTTCTCGTCGTCATTCAGCTCGGCGCGGTCATGTCCGTCGCCGCGCTGTACTTCAAGCGGCTCGTGCCGATAACCGTCTCGCCGCGACTTGCGCTAAGGCGCGATGTGCTGTCGCTCTGGGGCAAAATCATCGTCGCGTGCGCGCCAGCCGCCGTAATCGGCGTACTGTTTGACGACAAGCTTGACGCGATGTTCTATAACTACCCGACAGTCGCCGTCGCGCTGATTGCTTACGGCGTGCTGTTCATCGTAATCGAGCGCAAACGTCGCGGGGAACCGCGCGTCACCGCCGTGAGCGGAATCACTTACAAGACCGCGTTGCTCGTCGGCGTGTTCCAACTGCTGTCGCTCATTCCCGGCACCTCGCGCTCCGGCGCGACGATTCTGGGCGCAATCCTCATCGGCTTCTCGCGCAAAACCGCGACGGAGTTCACGTTCTTCCTCGCGCTGCCCGTCATGCTCGGCGCGAGCCTGCTGAAGCTCGTAAAGCTCGGCTTCGCAATGACGGGCGCGGAGGGCGCGATTCTGCTTGCGGGCTGCTTGACCGCGTTCATTGTCTCCGTCGCGGCGATTAGGTTCCTGACGGGTTACGTGAAAAAGCACGACTTCACCGCGTTCGGTTGGTATCGTATCGCGCTCGGCATAGCGGTTTTAGCCTACTTCGCGGCGGCGCGACTATAGAATATAGTCGGTGATGCAGTCGTAATAATGCACGTAGGTTTTGCCGTTAATTTGCCGTTTTTCGTTGCGCGGCAGCAGCTCGCTCCACGGCTTGTTGAAGCGGGTTATCGCCCCGTCGCGGACGAACTTGCGCCACAGCACGGTGCGCCCGTTCGCGTCAAGGTACTGCTCTGAGTAGTGACCGCTGTTGTAGTCCTCGTCGTCCACGACGCATACCGTGTCATAGGTTTTGCCGAGAATCTCAACTGTATACCGTCCCGACGTCGCGTCAGGCGCGAGATTTATCGCCTTGCCGCAATTGTCCTCGCCGACGCCCCAGTTCGGCAGAAAGGTGTCGCCGTCAAGGAACGTGTGGTACAGCCGCACGTCGCCGCGCATGTGGCTCTCCGCCAGGAACCGCACATGCGTGTCGGTCAATTGCGCGACGAAGCTGCGCCCGCCGCCGTTTTTGACGCGCCACTCGTCGTCGTTGTATACGGCTTGGCTCGCGGTAATTGACACGCCCTCAATCCCGTGGACGACGGCGCGCCCCGTGACTTCCATCTCGACGTACTCGGTAATCTTGCGCTCGGGCATGTCATAAGCCGCCCAATTCAGCTTTTCGCCGAGTTTGGGCACGATGAACCAACCCAACAGCTCCTCGCACTTCACCGCGAACGGCGGCGCGTCGGAGCGCGTGATTGTGTAGTCCGGCAAAATTTCCGGCAGTTTTTTTGTTTTTATAATACTTGTCTCTCCTTTCGGTTTCGGCGGCTTCGGATACTTCTCCATGAAGCTGCGCTTTGCCGCGAACAGGCGGCTTTTCACCGTACCGACGGGGATTCCCAGCCTGTCGGCAATCCCCTTTTGCGGCGTGTCCCGCAAGTAGTACAGCGTCAGCATCTCCCTGTCGCGCTCTCCGAGCGAACCCAGCGTTTCCAGCACCGCGTCGCGCTCTGCGATACCGTCCGCGCTCTGCACAAGCTCCGCGTCGGACAGCGCGTCAAGCGAAATTTCGTCCCGCTTCGCCCTCGCGCGGTAGAAGTCATTGCACTTGTTCGCCGCGATGCGCAGGAGCCACGACTTGAAGCTCGACCTGTCGCGGAGCGCGTCGAACCGCGTAAACGCCGCAAGCAGCACCTCCTGCAATACATCCTCACCGTCGGCTTTTGTCGGCGTTTTGTAATACACAAACCGCTCAACCGCGCCGCGGCACTCCGCCAGTAACCGCTCAAACTCGCTCACGTCTCTCACCTCCTTGTGTATAAAGACGTGATATTCAACCGAAAGGTTCATTTATTGCCTGAAAATAGTGAAAATTATGCGTTTGCCGCCCTGAACTCCCTGTAATCCTTCAGATTGTCGCGCAGGAGACGCGGCGTGTCCAGACTGTACGGGCATTTCGCCGTGCAGTTGCCGCAATTGATGCAACCGGTAATTTTCTCCATATTTGCCGCAAAGCCGTCGGACAGGAAATTCGCGCTCGGCGAGCGGCGCAGAAGCAGCGACATTCGCGCCATCGTCGGTATCTCAATCCCCTGCGGACACGGCATACAGTACCCGCACCCGCGGCAGAAGTCGCCGCCGAGCGTCACCTTGTCCGCCGCAATCGTCGCGCGCATCGCGTCGTCAAGCGCGGGCGGAGCGTCGATATAACCGATAAACTCGTCAAGCTCGCTCTCGCGCTGCACGCCCCAAATCGGCACGACGTTCTCAAACTGCGCGAGATACGCATACGCCGCCGCCGAATTTGTGATAAGTCCGCCGGAAAGCGCTTTCATCGCGATAACGCCGACGTTCCTCTCGCGGCAGAGGTTCACGAACGCTTCCTCCTCCGGCGTTGACAGGTAGCTGAACGGATACTGAATCGTCTCGTAAAGCCCCGATTCCGCCGCTTCGACCGCGAGGTTCAGACGGTGATTCGTTATGCCGATATGCCGAATTTTGCCCTGCGCTTTCGCTTCCAGCATCGCGTCATACAACCCCGAGCTGTCGCCCGGGCGCGGGATAAACGACGGATTGTGGAACTGGTACACGTCTATGTAGTCGGTTTTCAGCAGCGAAAGCGAGGTTGCCAGTTGCTCCCAAAAGCCCTTGACGTCAAAGCTCATCGTCTTGGTCGCGATGAAAAGCTTGCCGCGTTCGAACGCCCCGCCGCCGAACGCCGCGCCGAGCTTCTTCTCGCTGTCGGAGTAAGCGCGCGCCGTGTCGAAGTACGTAATCCCCGCGCCGTAAGCCTTTCGCAGCAGCGTGACGGCGTTCTCCTCCGACACGCGCTGAATCGGCAGCGCGCCGAACCCGTTTTTGTTGACCGTAATACCTGTTGACCCAAGTGTGACCTTTTGCATAAATATCCCTCCGCAATTTTTGCTGCTATCCTACCACGAGCGCGGTAAAATGTCAATTACGAGCAAAGTGTACATACGGCTGTTGACATTTTGAGCAATATTTGGTAATATATAAATACAAATTATAGGAGGTGCGCAATGTCGGACGAATTAAAAAACCCGTTGGAATCACTCTTGAAAGACAACAGATTGCTAATTAACATCGACGACTACAAAGCAATGTACGGTGAACGTTTGTTTGGTCCCGACTTTT
>JAISKH010000024.1 GCA_031261325.1 Oscillospiraceae bacterium | reverse complement strand
CATCGCGTAATACTCCTCACCCGCCGGGGTCAATCGCACATAATGGTGCGTGCGGCGGAACAGCACAAACCCCACGTCGTCCTCAAGCTTGGCTATGCATTTGCTGACCGCCTGTTGCGTCACATACATCTGTCGCGCAGTCTGCGTAAAGCTCAACGTCTCCGCCAGTATGAGAAAGCACCGCGCAACCGTCTCGTTTATCATTGGCATAACCCCCCGCACATAATAGCAGATTGTTCGCGACTTGGCAAGCCGCCTTAGGGTTTCAGCTCCAGAACCTCGTTATCCTCAAACACAAGCTCCGTCTTTGTCATGACGCGCTTTTCGCTCGGAATAAACCCGCGCACGTTCGTCATCGGGAACACCCAAGTGTGGTGCCCGATATGCGTCCCCGGTTGCGTCACGGAGTTCGCGCCGAGCCGCGACGCGTCGCCCAGTACAAGCCCGAAGTAATCGCCGCCGAGCGCGTGCTTTTCGCCGCCGAGCTTGAGCGTAACGTCGCTCTGGTTGAACTTGCGGTTCGCGGTAATCACGCCGCTGCCGATACGCGCGGACGCACCGAGCACCGAATCACCCACGAACGCGAGACTCGCGACCTTTGCCCCGCCGTACAGCACCGCGTGCTTCAATTCCGTGCCGTGACCGATTGCGCAGCCGTCGCCGATAATCGAGTATGGGCGGATAATCGCGCCCGGCATAATCTCAACGTTCTCGCCTATGTACACGGGCCCGATGATGGTCACGCCGTTATAGATAACCGTTCCCGCGCCGATGTGATAGTTGCCGTAAAAATGCACGTCCTCGCTCTTCAGCGTGCCGAAATTCTCCTGAACATTTTGCGCCACTAGCGTTTCCGCAAGGTAAGTTTTCGCGCGGGCGAGTATATCCGACGGGGTTTTCAGCCCCTCCAAAAAGTCCGAAATCGGGAAACGCTCAGGCTTGCAAAAGTAATAATCAATCTCTGTAGACATTGCCGTACCTCCCTGATAAATTAAAAAAAACGCATTTGCAACATTATACTAGCGTTTCGCGCGCGTTACAATCAAATTTCGCAACTTCACAAATCTTTAACAAGAAACGGGCAAATATTATGGTGAAATTTACGTTGACAAAGCACTATGGATAGTGTAGAATTATCCGGCGGCTTTGAACGGGCAAATGTTCCGTGCGTGCCGCGAGAGCGATGGGATGTCGCCAAGCGGTAAGGCACCGGCCTTTGACGCCGGTATTCGCAGGTTCGAATCCTGCCATCCCAGCCATTTCCCCCGAATGTCAGTTAACCAATCGCTGTCCCACCATGTGACCCGGTAGCTCAGTCGGCAGAGCATCTGCCTTTTAAGCAGGGTGTCCGGGGTTCGAATCCCCGCCGGGTCACCAATGCGTAAGCCCCTGAAACCATTGCGGTTTCAGGGGTTTTTATTTTTGCAAACATAACACAAAACGCGCTGCGATTGATGTTGCACAGCCGCAAATGGTGTGGTATAATAAAGTGTTGAATATCGACGATATATGAAATTGTGAACAGATGATGGGAGAGAAACACATGAAACACCTTCGCAACGTGGCTATTATTGCGCACGTAGACCACGGCAAGACGACACTTGTGGACAAGATGCTCGGGCAATCGGGCGTGTTCCGCGACAATCAGGCGGTTATCGAGCGCGTAATGGACTCCGGCGACTTGGAGCGCGAGCGCGGCATAACAATCCTCGCAAAAAACACGTCCGTTTGGTTTGACGACGTGAAGATAAATATTGTAGACACACCGGGACACGCCGATTTCGGCGGCGAGGTGGAACGCATATTGAAGATGGTTAACGGCGTGCTCCTGCTCGTTGACGCGGCGGAGGGGCCCATGCCGCAGACGCGCTTTGTGCTCGGTCGCGCGCTTGAGCTTGGGCACCGCGTTATCGTTGTCGTCAATAAGATTGACCGCCCCGACGCGCGCGTCACGGAGGTCATCGACGAGGTTCTGGAGTTGCTGCTCGACCTCGACGCGACGGAGGAGCAGCTTGATTCGCCGATGCTGTTCTGCTCGGCAAGGCAAGGCACCGCAAGCTACTCGCCCGACGTTGACGGCACGGATTTGTCCCCGCTGTTCAAGACGATTTTGCAGTACATTCCCGAGCCGTCGCGCGATACCGACGGACCGTTGCAAATGCTTGTCTCGTCGCTTGATTATAACGAATACGTCGGGCGCATCGCCGTCGGGCGCATTGAGCGCGGCGTGATACGCCAGAATCAGGAGATTGCCGTGTGCGATTTCCATAGCGAGCGTCCCGTTAAAAAGGCGAAAGCCGTGAACATCTATGAGTTCGAGGCGCTTGGGCGCGCGCCCGTGTCGGAAGCCTCCGCGGGCGACATTATCGCGCTGTCCGGCATCGGCGACATTACAATCGGCGACACGATTTGCGTGCCCGATAACATTGACCCTCTGCCGTTCGTGAAAATCTCCGCGCCGACGATGGAGATGACGTTCTCCGTTAATGACAGCCCGTTCGCGGGGCGCGAGGGTAAGTTCGTCACGACGCGCAACATTCGCGACCGCTTGGCGCGCGAGACGATGAAGGACGTGTCCCTGCTCGTCAACGAGGTTGCGAATTCCGACAGCTTCAACGTTGCGGGGCGCGGCGAAATGCACCTGTCAATCCTGATTGAAACGATGCGACGCGAGGGCTATGAGTTTCAGGTTTCGCCGCCGCGCGTCCTGCTCAAAGAAGTAGACGGCGCAATGTGCGAGCCTGTTGAGCGCGTCACGCTTGACGTGCCTGAAACGGCTGTCGGCGCGGTAATCGAAAAGCTCGGTTCGCGGCGCGGCGAGCTGCTTGAGATGAACCCCGTCGGCAACCGCATGAAGCTTGAATTTCTCGTTCCGTCGCGCGGGCTGTTCGGCTACCGCAACGAATTTCTCACCGACACGCGCGGCGAGGGCATAATGGGCAGTCTGTTTGAGAAATACGAGCCGTTCAAGGGCGAGATTTCGCGGCGCGGCACGGGTTCGCTGATTTCGTTCGAGACGGGTGAATCCGTTGCCTACGGGCTGTTCGCCGCGCAGGACCGCGGTCAGCTGTTTATCGGCGCGGGCACGCCCGTTTACGCCGGAATGGTCGTCGGCGTGTCGCCCAAGTCGGAGGATATTTCCGTCAACGTCTGCAAGAAAAAGCAACTCACAAACATGCGCGCGTCGGGTTCCGACGAAGCTTTGCGGCTAATCACGCCGCGCATAATGAGCCTTGAGCAATGCCTTGAATTTCTCGCGGACGACGAGCTGCTGGAGGTCACGCCGCAGAGCTTACGGTTGCGCAAGAGCATACTCGACCACAGTCTGCGTCTGCGCGCCGCGTCTAAGAAAAAGGGGTAAGTATGCAAATCTACGAAGTAACGGATAGCGACCGCGAGCTTGACACGGTTGTCGGCGGCATACATTATTTAGGTTAAAGTGTAATTGTGTGAATGCAACGGGAGGGGCACAGATGGCGTTTTTTGAAAAGTCGATTGAGCGCAAAACGGTGTACTCCGGCAGATTGATTGCCGTGCGTGAGGATACCGTGGAGCTTGACAACGCGAGCCGCGCGGAGCGCATAATTGTCGAGCACCCGGGCGGCGTTGCCGTCGTCGCAGTTAAGGACGGCGGAAGCGTCATTATGGTCACGCAGTTCCGCTACGCGTTTGCTAAGGAGCTGCTCGAAATTCCCGCGGGCAAGCTTGAGCGCGGCGAAATTCCGCTTGAGTGCGCGCAGCGCGAGCTATCGGAGGAAACGGGTTACTCCGCCGCGACGTGGGTTTCCCTCGGCGCGATGTACCCCTCGCCCGGGTATTGCGAGGAGACGCTGCACCTGTTTCTCGCGACCGACCTGCAACGCGGCGAGGCGCACCCCGATGAGGACGAGTTTCTCAGCGTCAGCGCGGTGCCGTTTTCCGAGCTTGAGCGCATGATTCTCGCGAACGAATTGCCTGACGGCAAGACCGTCTGCGGTTTGCTGAAGGCTAAACTGTATTTGGGTAAATAGGAGGGTTTTATGGCACGAGTAATATTGGTTGTGGACGACGAACAAAACATCGTATTTGGCGTGACTTATCTCCTGCAAAAAGAGGGTTATGAGACGATTGAAGCGTATGACGGCATAGCCGCGCTTGAGCAATACAACGCGCGCAAGCCCGATTTAATACTGCTCGACGTGATGCTGCCCGGGTATGACGGGCTTGAGGTCTGCCGCCGCATACGCGAGACGGACAACTTCACGCCGATAATCATGCTCACCGCGCGCGGCGACGAAGCGGACAAGCTGTTCGGTCTTGAAAACGGCGCGGACGACTACATTATTAAACCGTTTGCAAACGGCGACCTGCTCGCGCGCGTCAAAACTAATCTGCGCCGCACAAGTCCCGCTCCGTCAGAGAGCGTGCCGCCCGTCGGCGAGGGTTTGGTCATCGACACGGAGCGGTTCGACGTGTACGTCAACGGCGTGAGCGCGGAGCTTACCCAGCGCGAGTTCGAGCTGCTGAAGTTCCTCGCGTCACAACCGGGCAAGGTGTTCTCGCGTGAGGAGCTGATGCGCGAGGTTTGGCAGTACGATTACTTCGGCGACCTGCGCGCCGTTGATGTTGCGGTTCGCCGACTTCGCGAGAAGATTGAAGAGGACAGCGGTTCGCCCAAGTATATCATGACGAAACGCGGCGTGGGCTACTATTACCAAGCGGCGGACAATAAGTAACGGACAAAACCCCGACACGGGCGTTATATATGGCGGAGGAGGTGCGCACCATGCGTGACAGTTTGCGCGGCAAGCTTGTGTTTATCATGCTGCTGCTGATTATAATGCTGATGGCGACGGTGTTTGTGTTCCTGATTCGCGGCGTTCAGACGTTCTATTCCAACGAGTTTTACGAGCGCATGGAGACGGCGTTCGGCGACGCGGACATGCTGACCGCACTGCGTTCCGCCGCCGACGATGACGACGCGGCGCGGCAGATGGGCGACATCCTGAAGGCATACGCCGGCAAGCTCGGCATCGACTCCGACCAGCGCAACTACTATATTCTCGACGGCGGCACGGGTGAAATGCTGCTTAGTTCCGCGCCCGAGGGGCAGGGCGCTTCAACCGTGCCCAAGATTACGCCGAACGTGCTCGCGGCTCTCGCCTCACTCGCGGGGGAGCGCGCTTACGGCGGCAACACGAGCGAGGATTATATGGACATCGCGGTGCCTATTGCGGGTGAGGGCGGCGCGAGATTTGTCGTGTACATTCTCGATTCGCGGCAGACGGTCAGGCGGCTGTCCTCCGAAATTTTCACGCTTATAATGGAAGCCGTCGCCGTCGGCTTCGTAATCTCCTCCGCCGTCAGCTTGGTGCTGTCGCGCACTCTGCTGCAACCGATTCGCGGCATGACGCGCGCGGCGGAGGCAATGGCGGGCGGAGATTTTTCGCGCAAAATTCCCGTTGAGTCGGCGGACGAAATCGGCGTGCTTTCGGGCACGTTTAACAACATGGCGTCACAACTTGAGACGACGCTGGAGGAATTGCGCCGCGCCGAGAAACTGCGCCGCGACTTCGTCGCGAACGTGTCGCACGAGCTGCGCACGCCGCTTACGAGTATACGCACATTCGCCGAAACGCTGTCGGACGACAGCGACATGCCGCCGCAAACGCGCGCGCGTTTTCTCGGCGTAATCCTCAACGAAAGCAACCGCATGACGAAGATTGTCGAGGATTTGCTTGAGCTGTCAAAGTTCGACGCGGGCATTACAAAGCTCTCGTCAGAGGAATTTTCGCTTGACCGCTCCATGCGGGAGGTCAGCGACGCGGTTGTGCTCGCGGCGGCGGAGCGCGGTCACATCATAACGCTCGCGCAGGGCGAACCCCTGCCGAAAATCGTCGGCGACCGCGCGCGCGTCGAGCAGGTGCTCATGAACATCATGACGAACGCGATAAAATACACGCCGGAGGGCGGCGAAATCGTCATTTACGGCGGCTTCGACGAGAAGTACGCGTGGGTGACGATTCGCGATAACGGCATCGGCATACCGTCCGAGGACTTGGAGCACGTGTTCGACCGCTTTTACCGCGTTGACAAGGCTCGCTCACGCGAGTCCGGCGGAACGGGGCTTGGACTGTCCATCGCCTACGACATTATCAGGCTGCACGGCGGCGACATTACGATGGAAAGCGAGCCGGGGCAAGGCACAACTGTTACGGTCAAGCTGCCGATTCACGGCATTGCGGGCGCGCTGCCCGTCGCCGCGGACTTCGGCGGCGCGGAGCCAATCGGCGGCGAATCGCCCATTGAGGAAGCCGACGACGACAGCGCGGGTGAACCGCAATGAGTCGGCGCGCCGTCGAGTGGGGTAAGGACCTGCTGATTATCGCGCTTCTCGCGCTCGCGGCTTTAATGGTGCACGAGCTGGGAATACTCGCGAACACACCGCTCGCGCGCGTCGGCAACGGCGGCACGCCTGTTTTGGGCGCGGAACGCGTGACGGCGGAAGCCGCGCGCCCGTATGTCATCGTCGTGACGAACGAGACGGGCGAACGTCTCGCGCTGAAATACGGCATGGACGAGCTTGACATGGCGTATCGCCGACTGAGCAGCATTTTGGGCGAAGCTCTCGGTTCCGCGACCGTGCCTGTTGAGACGACGGAGCGCGAGTGGCGCAGCGCGCTGGGCGCATATAACATCTATTTTGAGTACAGAACGGCGGTTGAGCTGCCGATTGTCGCGGGTTGGCTCGGCGCGGACGACGTACCCGACACGCAAATTATGACGCGGCGCATGTGCGTGTCCTTCCTCGGCGACACGAGCCGTATTTTCATCGCGGACGAACCGAACGGCAAGTATTACAGATTCGCAACCGCCGCTCTCGGCGCGACGCCGCAGGGCATCGGTTCTTTCGCGGAGGGACTGCAGTTCGAGTTCGAGCGCAACTCCGCCTCGCCCGCGCCGTACATGTTGCTGCAAGACACGCCGCACCGCGCGGTCGTGTCCTATAACCCGATTGAAGCGTCGGACGATTCCGCCGCCATGGACTCGCTGCTGGAGTTTCTCGGGCTGTCCAGTCAATATCAGTCGTCATACGCCGACCCCGACGGGACGCGCGTATATGTCACCAACGCGTTTATATTCAGCGTCTCGCCGACGGGACGCGCGAGCTATCGCGTAACCGACCAACCGTCGCCCTCCGAATCGTCGGACGACCTCGGCACGGCGATTGAGGTCGCGCGGCGCGCGGCGGCAGGTACAGTCGGCGCGCTCTCGGGTGAAGCGCGCGTCCAATTCACGGGCGTGAGCGTGGTGGACGGCGCGGCAAACGTGACGTTCGACTACTTCATCGCGGGCGGGCGCGTATTCCTACAGGGCGCGGCGCACGCGGCTCGCGTGACGGTGCGACACGGCACGGTGGTTGACATGACGCTGAATTTCAGGAGCTATTCGCAGACGGAGATGCTCATACCGCTGCTACCCGAGCGTCAGGCAATTGCGGCGGCGAACGGCGAGTTCCGTCTCGGCTATTCGGACGCCGTGGGTTCGATACTCGAGCCGTACTGGTACGCGGAGGAGGTTTCGGGTTGAGCATAAGTAAAATCAAAAACCTCGTAATTGTCGCTCTCGTGCTGATAAACGTGTTCTTCGTCGCCGTGTTCCTGATTGACCGCGGCGGGGCGGAGCTTGAAAAGCGGCGCGCGCTTGACGATTTGCGCACAGTCCTGCATAACGGCGGTATCGCGCTGAACACGGACGCATTGTCCGAGGGCGAGCCGCTTCCCGCGCTGATTACGGAGCGCGACGTTGCGGCGGAGGAGCTGCTGGCTCTCGCCGTACTCGGCAAGGCGGAGCGCACCTCTTCCGGCGGCAACATTTACTCTTACTCGAACGAAAAAGGCAGAGTCGCGTTCAACGGGCGCGGCGAATTTGTCATTGACCTTGATTACTCAACCGAGACGGGCGACGCAGCATCCGTGACCGCGCGAATCCTAAAAGCGATGGGCGTTGAAACGACGACTCCCGTCGCGGTCGGCGGCGACGGCAACGAAACCGTCACCGCGCGCTGCGCTTACAAGGGCGCGGAAATTTTTAACTGTCAGGTCGCGTTCAGTTTCACGGAGGGCTACGTGAAGCACGCGTCGGGTCGTCGTCCGACGGGTATCGCGGCGGCGGAATCGGGCGAGCTTTTCGACGTTTATACCGCGCTCACGATGTTCGGCGCGGCGGAGAGCGGCGGAGACGTAACGGAGATAACCGCGGCGCTTGCGGGCTATCGGTTCTATGTAAACGCATTTGGCGAGGGTGAGCTTCTTCCGGGCTGGCGCGTCGCAACCGACGCGGGCGATTTCTTCGTCAACTCCATAACGGGCGAGGTCGAGAGCCTTGACGAGTGACGCTCTTTTTTAATTATACTGTTGCCCAAAGCCGCCCGCGTGTGATAGAATACAACTTCACAGCGATGTCGCTGTTAACGGGGAGATGAGAGTGTGAACAAAAAGCTGTCGCGGATATTGCAGCCGAGTATGCGGCTGTACTTCGTATTGCTCATCGTGTTTGCCGTGCTTACCTTTTTCTTCGGCGAACACAACCAATGGCTTGCCTTGGGTGAGCTTGTGCTCGTCGTGCTCATCGCCGTCTACACGCGCATTGCCGCAAGGCGACGCGCCGACGCGCTCCTGCGGTACATCGAGACAATCAACAACAACACGGACGCGCAGGCGCGGCACGCGCTCACGCAGTCTCCCCTACCAGTCGTGATTTTCAGCTCCAACTCCAAGAACATTCTTTGGACGAATGACCGATTCCGCGCCATAACGGACGAGCGCGAGCATATCTTTGAGGTGCGCATTGCCGACGTTGTGCCCGACCTGCCGACCGAGTGGATTTCCGAGGGCAAGAGCGAATGTCCCAAGCTCGTAACCGTGCGCGACAAAAAGTACAAGGTATACGGCAGTCTGTTCCGCGTTGACGAAGAGCACGGCGCGTCCGACTATCTCGTGACTACATACTGGGTTGACATAACCGAGTATTCCGACAGCTACGACGAATACGTAAGCTCCCGCCCGATTACGTCGATTATCATGCTGGACAACTACGAGGAGCTTGTCAAAAACGTGTCGGAAAAGGACAAGTCCGCCGTGCTCAGCGCGATTGACGAGCGCATCAACCGCTGGGTCGGCGACTGCGGCGGCTTACTGTGCAAGTACGACCGCGACCGTTATCTGTTCGTATTTGAAGCGCGCAGTCTTGACGCGTTTGTAAAGGGCAAGTTCGCGGTGCTCGAATCCGCGCGCGATTGCGTCAGCTCCACAGGCGTGCACGCGACGCTTAGTATCGGGCTTGGGGTTGAGGGCAAAACCCCCGCCGACAACTTCAGCTTCGCGCGGCTCGCGATTGAGATGGCTCTTTCCCGCGGCGGCGACCAAGCCGTCATTAAAAACCGCTTCAGCTTTGAGTTCTTCGGCGGTCACTCCGCCGAGACGGAGAAGCGCACAAAGGTCAAGTCGCGCGTCATGGCAAACGCTTTCAGCGAGCTGATTGGCGACGCGTCGTCGGTGTTCATCATGGGGCACCACAAGTCGGATTTCGACACGGTGGGAGCCGCCGCCGGCATCTGCTGCATCTCGCGCGGCAAAGGCAAGCGCGCTTACATCGTCCTGAATACAGAGGAAAGTCTCGCCCTGCCCGTAATCGAGCGACTTAACCGCGAGCACGAATATGACGGCGTATTCATCACCTCGGAGGACGCGATACTGCGCGCCGACAGCAAAAGCCTGCTCGTCATAGTGGACACCTCGCGTCCCGAAGAGGTTGAGTCGGCGGAGCTGCTCGCCTCCTGCAACCGCATCGCCGTTATCGACCACCACCGCCGCGCGGCGACGTATATCGAAAACTCAACGCTGAACTTCCACGAAGCTTACGCCTCCAGCGCGTGCGAGCTTGTGACGGAGATGCTGCAATACCTGTCGGAGCAGTCGAAAATACTCGTCGCGGAAGCGGAAGCCCTGCTCTCCGGCATCGTGCTCGACACCAAGACGTTCGCGATTCATACCGGCAGCCGCACGTTTGACGCGGCGGCATTCCTGCGCCGCGCGGGCGCGGATACGGTTGACGTGAAGCGGTACATGCAGTCCGACTTCGCGACCGCCATGTCGCGGTACGATATAGTTCGCAGCGCGCGAATGTACCACGGCGAGATTGCCGTCGCAATGGCGGCGACGCCGGAGTCGCGCGTGATTATCGCTCAAGCGGCGGACGAGCTGCTGAATATCGCGGGCGTTTCCGCGTCGTTCGTCGTCGCTCCGAATGACGACTCGGTGTTTATCTCGGGGCGCAGCATCGGCGACGTGAATGTGCAGCTTATACTCGAGAGGTTCGGCGGCGGCGGCAACCAGTCCGTCGCGGGAGCGAATGTGCGCACAACGTCTGCGGACGCGGCACTAGCCGAGCTGCTCGTCGCAATCGACGAATATCGCGCCGGCGAAGCATAACAGTATTTAATGTAGGAGGATATGCAAATGAAAGTAATTTTACAGCAGGACGTGAAGGACCACGGCAAAAAGGGGCAGCTCGTTGAGGTTTCCGACGGGTACGCGCGCAACTTTCTCTTCCCGCGCAAGCTCGCCGTCCCCGCGACGACGGACACAATCAACTCCATGAAGCAGCAGGACGCGGCAAAGAAACGCCGTCAGGAGCTGGAAAAAGCGGAAGCGAAGTCTCTCGCGACGCGGCTTGAGAGCCTTATCGTCAAGGTCTCTGCAAAGTCGGGCGGCGTGGGCAAACTTTTCGGCTCCGTAACCACAACGGAAATTGCCGCCGCTCTGGAGCAGCAGCACGGCATTTCAATCGAGAAGAACAAGTTCGTCCTCGCCGACCACATCAAGAGCTACGGCTCGTATGAAGTCAAGGTTAAACTCGGCTACGAAGTTTCGGGCACGGTAAACGTAATAGTAACGGAGGCGTAATAGCGGTAAATGGCGGATTATGACGGGCTTATCGGCAGACAGATTCCACACGACAGCAACGCGGAGCAGGCTGTGCTCGGCTCCATGCTGATTGACCACCGTTGCGTGCCTGACGTGATGGGGGCTATTCGCGCTGTCGAATTTTACTCCGACACGAATCGCGAGATATTTGAAACCATAGAATCCATGTTCAACTTCTCGCTCGTAATCGACCCGCTCACCGTGCTTGACCGCATGAAAACAAACGGCGTGCATAACGACAACTCGAACGGCTACATTAAGGAGTTGCTCGCGATTACGCCGACAGCGGCAAACGTCATGGAATACGTCAAAATCGTGCGCGAAAAGGCAATGCTCCGCGCGCTTGCCGACGCGGGCAACGACATTGCGAGCATGGCGGTGGACGGGACGGGCGGCGCGCCCGAGATACTTGAAACCGCCGAAAAGCGCATTTACGCGCTCCGCCAAGGGCGCAACAGCACGGGGCTTGAAGAGCTTGGCACTATCCTGCGCGGCGTGTTCGAGCAAATTGCGGAGGCGGGGCAATCCGGAAAGAGCATAACGGGCTTGTCTACCGGTCTGGGCGACCTTGACCGCATGATTATGGGGCTGAACCGCAGCGATTTGGTCATTCTCGCCGCGCGCCCCGGCGTGGGTAAAACGAGTCTCGCGCTGAATGTCGCGCTGCACGTCGCGAAAACGACGGAGCTGTCCGTCGCGGTGTTCAGTCTCGAAATGTCGCGGGAGCAACTCGCGATGCGTCTCATATCGTCGGAGAGCTTCGTGAACAGCCGCAAGCTGCAAACGGGTCAATTGTCGGCGCAGGAATGGAAACGCCTATCCTCCGCGGCGGAAGCAATCGGCGCGGCAAAGCTGCTGATAAACGACAACCCGTCGCTCTCCGTCGCGGACATGAACGCGCAATGCCGCCGCGTAAGCAACCTCGGTCTTGTCGTCATCGACTACCTGCAGCTCATGCAGTCGGCGGGCGGAACGACGCGCTACTCGGGTGAGAATCGAACGCAGGTCGTCAGCGACATGAGCCGCATGATGAAAATTATGGCGAAAGAGTTGAATGTTCCCGTGCTCTGCCTGTCGCAATTATCGCGCGAGAGCGTCAAGCGCGAGGACAAGAAGCCGCGTCTCGCGGATTTGCGCGAATCGGGCGCAATCGAACAGGACGCCGACGTCGTGCTCGGTCTTTATCTCGGGGACGAAGCGGAGCGGCACAACGTCGCGGAGTGCATCGTGCTGAAAAACCGCCGCGGTGAGACGGGCGTAATTGAGCTGCAATGGCTGCCCGAATTTACGACGTTCAGCACCATCGACAAGCAGCACAGCGAGGAGGACGGGTGACGATTAACACGGTTACTCGGATATTGACCTTTGCCGACAAATTTGATATGCTGCCGCAAGGTTCGCGCGTGCTCGCGTGCGTGTCCGGCGGCGCGGACTCAATCGCGCTGCTGACCGCCCTGCTCGAAATAAGCGCGGCGCAACGCGAGCTGCACATTGAGGTCGCACACTTCAATCACCAACTTCGCGGCGGCGAATCCGACCGCGATGAAGCGTTTGTGCGGGAGCGTTGCCGTCTGCTGAATGTTCCCTGCCACGTCGGAACCGCGAACGTGAAAAGTCTCGCGCGCAAGCAGAAGGTCGGAACCGAGGTTGCGGCGCGTGACGCGCGTTACGCCTACTTCCGCGAGCTTGCGGCGCAAATTAACGCCGACCGCGTTGCCACGGCGCACACGGCAAACGACAATTTGGAGACAATACTGTTTAATATGGCTCGCGGCACGGGCACGCGCGGCTTGGCGGGTATCCCACCCCGACGCGGCGATATTATCCGCCCAATGCTGACGGTCACGCGCTCGGAGGTTGAGGAACTGCTCGCGTCGCGTGGCTTGGCGCACATTGAGGACTCCTCTAACTCCACCGACGACTACGCCCGCAACGCCATTCGGCACCATGTCGTCCCCGTCCTGACGCGGCTAAACCCGCGCGTCGTCGCAAACGCGTCGCGCACCGCCGAGCATTTGCGCGCGGACGACGATTACCTGTTCTCGCTCGCGGACGACTTTCTCGCGCGTCAGCCCGACAATTCCGTAGCTATTCCCGACCTGCTTGAGTTGCCGAAGCCCGTTGCGGTTCGCGCGTTGCGCAGGCTAACGGGCGCGGCAGACGCGGAGCGCGTGTCGGCGGTTTTCGCCCTCGCTTCAAGCGAAAAGCAGAGCGGTAGAGTGTCCGTGCCAAAAGGGAGCATATACAAAGATTACGGTAAGCTGAAGCTTGTGCCGCCGCAACCCGAGTACCAGTTGGACGACATTGAGGTTATACCCGGGCAAACAATTGCCATTTCGGAGCTGAATTTACGTATTCTGTGCGAATTTACTGAAAATTTTGATAAATTTAATAAATCTTTTACTTCTTTTTTCTTCAATTATGAGAACATCTGTGGTAAAATGCATGTCAGGTCTCGCGCCCCCGGCGACGCTATGCGGCTTCACGGCAGGGACTGCACCAAAAGCCTGAAAAAACTGTTCAACGAAGCGCGTATTCCCCCGCGCGACCGCGACAGCGTCCCCGTGCTTGCGGACGACCTCGGCGTTCTAGCGGTTTACGGTATCGGCATTGCGGAGCGCGCGGCGGCGACAGCGGATTGCCGTCTGAGCCGTCTGTTGAGAGTTGATTTTGACAAGATTTGATTGGAGTCTGCCGAATGCATCAAGATATTGAAAGAGTTTCATATTCCGAGGAAACGATAGCGCAGCGCGTTGCGGAGCTTGGCGTGCGCGTCTCGGCGGATTACCGCGACCGCGACCCGATACTGCTCGGCATACTAAAGGGCAGCTTCATCTTCCTCGCGGACCTCGCGCGGACGCTGCACATACCCTGCGAGATACAATTCATGAAAGCGTCGTCTTACGGCTCCGGCACTTCCTCCTCCGGCACGGTAAACCTTACGCCCGGCTTGACGGTCGAGGTTAGCGGGCGGCACGTGCTAATCGTTGAGGACATACTGGACTCCGGCAGAACGCTTGAGCTTCTCACGGCGCACCTTGAAACGCTCGGCGCGGCTTCGGTTGAAATTTGCGTCCTGCTCGACAAAATTGAGCGGCGCGAGGTGCCGATTGCGGCAAAGTACATAGGCTTCACCTGCCCCTCCGAGTTTTACGTCGGCTACGGGCTTGACTACGCGGAGCGTTACCGCCACCTGCCGTATATCGGCGTATTGAAGCCCGAAATTTACTCGTAAATTACTGTATTCAGTTTATATAATGAAAGAAGTGATTATTGCTTGAAGCAAAAGAACAAGGGTCCGCGCGACATAGGGTTTTTCGTTTTGATAATCGTTATTCTCCTGTCGGCGGTTTTCTTACTGACGCGCGGGATTGCGCCCGCGCCCACGAAGGTTCAGTACTCCGAGATGTACAATCTCTTCGTGACCAACCAAGTTGAGAGCTTTGAACTTAAGGAGCGGATGCTTACGGTTAAGCTCAAGACCGAATATCTCGAAACCGGCTCGACCGAGGTCACGCACGAGCTGTATGACACCGCCATTTTCTATGAGGACTTGCGCGACATTATAGCCGAGCGCATGGCGGAGAACCCGCAGTTCGCCGAATACAAGCCCGGCGTGCAAATCCCGTGGTGGGCGAGCATTATCCCCTACCTGATTATGATTGGCGTTTTCATCTTCTTCTGGAACGCGATTGTCAACCGCGGCGGAGTCGGTGGCGACAAAGGCGCGCAGAAATTTTCCCGCGCGCGAACGAGACTTGCAAGCGAGGAAAAGCGGAAAGTTACCTTTGCCGATGTTGCGGGCGCGGACGAGGAAAAAGAGGAACTGCGCGAAATTGTTGACTTCCTCAAGGGACCGCAAAAATACATTTCAATCGGCGCGCGTATCCCCAAGGGCGTTCTGCTTGTCGGACCTCCGGGAACGGGCAAGACGCTTATCGCAAAGGCTGTCGCGGGTGAGGCGGGCGTTCAATTCCTGTCAATCTCCGGCTCCGACTTTGTGGAGCTGTACGTCGGCGTCGGCGCGTCCCGCGTGCGCGACCTGTTCGACCAAGCGAAAAAGCTCGCTCCCGCAATCATCTTTATCGACGAAATTGACGCAGTAGGTCGTCAGCGCGGCGCGGGAGTCGGCGGCGGGCACGACGAGCGCGAGCAAACCTTGAACCAACTGCTCGTCGAAATGGACGGCTTCACTCATAACGAGGGCGTTATAATCATTGCCGCGACGAACCGCTCCGACATACTTGACAGCGCGCTTCTCCGTCCGGGACGGTTCGACCGTCAGGTTTACGTCGGGTTGCCCGACGTTAAGGGGCGCGAAGAGATTCTGAAAGTTCACGCCCGCGGCAAAATCTTGGGCGAGGACGTTGACCTTGCGAGCATCGCCAAGAGCACCACGGGCTTCACGGGCGCGGACCTCGAAAATCTGCTGAACGAAGCCGCGCTGTTCGCCGCGCGCCACAGTAAGCGTTTTATCACGATGGCGGACATCGAAAAAGCGACGCTCAAGGTCGTCGCGGGTCCCGAGAAGAAGAGCCGCGTCGTCAGCGACAAGGACCGCCGCCTGACCGCGTATCATGAGGCGGGGCACGCCGTCGTCTCGCACTTCCTTGAGCACACAGACCCCGTGCACCACATCTCGATTATCCCGCGCGGGCAGTCCGGCGGCATGACGATTTATCGCCCGAACGAGGACAAATCGTTCACGTCCAAGAGCGAGATGTTTGAGCGCATCGTCTCCGCTCTCGGCGGGCGCGTCGCGGAGCAGATGATGCTGGACGACATTTCCGTCGGCGCCTCGAGCGACATTCAGTCCGCGAGCGCGATTGCGCGCTCAATGATTACAAAGTACGGCATGAGCGAGAAAATCGGACCCATATCGTTTGACGACAGCAGCCATTCGGTTTTCATCGGGCGCGACTTCTCGCAGACGAAGAGCTACTCCGAAAAGACCGCAGCTCTGATTGACGACGAGGTTAAGAGCATATTCGACGAAGCGATTGCCCTATGCGAGCGTATTCTCAGCGACAAGCGCAGCGTCCTGATTGCGACGGCGGAGTACCTTCTTGAGCACGAGACGATGGACGGCAAGGACTTTGCGATGATGTGCGACCACGACTGGAAGCCGCTTCCCCGCGCGGACTCCCCCGATGCGGAGGTTCCGCCCGTGTTCCTGACCGACGACCCGTTCACAGGCGACCCGCACTAAGCCCGATAAACGCGGAACAAATCTCCGCGCCCCAAAAAAGCGCGGAGATTTGTAAAAAAGCACGGCTAATTGTAAAATACCTCTTGCAAAACGCGTACCTATCGTGTATAATGCCCAAGGACAAAGCGCAGTAAGAACAGCTCGGTTCTGATTTCGCTCGCTGTCACGGTTTTTGTTAATATGGAGAAGTACCCAAGAGGCCGAAGGGGGCGGTTTGCTAAACCGTTAGCGGGTGTATAGCCCGGCTCGGGTTCGAATCCCGACTTCTCCGCCAACAGTAACAATTGCGAACCCTTGCGTCTCACTTGTGGACGAGGCGTTCGCTTTTGTTTTTGTGCAGCGACAACCCGCGCCGTAGTAAACGGTCTGCCGTTCAAAGGAGAGCGGTTGACCTTTATAATTACTATTTATTTTGGGAGGCAGATTATGATTCAGTATCCGAAGAACAATGACGTTCTCAACACGACGAACCGCGGCAACCCCGCGGAGTCCGGTCTCTGTACGCTGTGCAGAGCGGACTGTAAGGGCAAATGCGAAACATGGATGTCCACGCTCAAGGGGCGCAAAATGCTTTATCCGCGCGATTTCGGTACGGTTACGGCGGGCAGCTCCAACACGAACCACATTGGCGTCTGCTACAACAACCTGCGGATTCAGGGCTATAACTACGGCGCGCACGGCATAGCGTCGAACGACGCGGACGACTGCATCTTCCCGAATGTCTCGGTTGAGACGTCGTTTGGTACGGACGTAATCACAAAATCCCGCGCGCCGATTATGACGGGTGCGCTCGGCTCCACCTTCATCGCCGCGAAATACTGGGAATCCTTCGCTGTCGGCGCGGCAATCGTCGGCGTTCCGATAGTCATCGGCGAGAACGTCGTCGGCGTTGACCGCCAATCCGTCATCGAGAACGGACGCATTAAGTCCGCGCCCGAGCTTGACCGCCGCATTGACGTATACCTCAAGTATTATGATGGTTACGGCGCAATCATCGTGCAGATGAACGTTGAGGACACGCGTAACGGCGTTGCCGAGTACATCATTGACAAGTACGGCGATAAAGTTATCATCGAGCTGAAATGGGGACAGGGCGCGAAGGACATCGGCGGCGAAATTCAGGTCACAAGCCTCGAATACGCGACGTTCCTAAAGGGACGCGGCTACATCGTTGACCCCGACCCGACAAAGCCTGAAGTTCAGTCCGCGTTTAACAACGGCGCAATTAAGAGCTTTGCCCGTCACAGCCGTCTCGGTTACACGAACCGCGACAGTTACCTTGAGGTTCAGAAAGACTTCACGGATTCCGTCGCGTATCTGCGCAAGCTCGGTTTCAAGCGCATCACGCTGAAAACCGGCTCCTACGGCATGGAAGCGCTCGCAATGGCGATTAAGTTCGCGACTGACGCGAAGCTCGACCTGCTGACGGTTGACGGTTCCGGCGGCGGCACAGGCATGAGCCCGTGGAACATGATGGAATCATGGGGCGTTCCGTCCATCAATCTGCACTCCAAGACATATGAATACGCCTCAATCCTCGCCGCCAAGGGCGAGAGAGTCGTTGACCTCGCGTTCGCGGGCGGTCTGGCTCGTGAGGACCAGATATTTAAGGCACTCGCGCTCGGCGCACCGTTCACGAAGCTCGTTTGCATGGGTCGCTCGCTCATGATTCCCGGCTTCCTCGGCGCGAACATTGAGGGCGCGCTGTATCCCGACCGCCGCGAAAAGCTGAACGGCAACTGGGACACGCTGCCGCCGTCCGTCTCCGAAAAAGCGGACGTTACACCGGAAGAGATTTTCGCGGGTTACTTCGATGTTGAGAAGAAGCTCGGCAAGGACGAGATGAAGAACATTCCGCTCGGCGCAATCGGCGTATGGACGCTTTCGGACAAGCTCATCGCCGGCTTGCAGCAGCTCATGGCGGGCGCGCGCCGCTTCAAGCTCTCGGAAATCTCGCGCAACGACCTGTTCGCCGCGAACCGCGAGACGGCAAAAGAGACAGGCATCAGCTACATTACCGACACGGGCGACGAGACAGCGAAGAAGATTCTCGACCTGTAAATAACCGCAATAACGCAAGCCCGCCGTTCGGCGGGCTTGTTGTTGTGTGGTGGGTGGTGGCGAATCCGCAACTATTCCCGCCGCAAAAGCGCGTTAAACTCGGGTTCGTCGCGGAGGAAGTCGAAGCGCGGCGCGTCCGTACTGCGCAAAACCATGTCAAGCTCTGTGCCCTCATAATTGCGGCGAAGCTCCGTAGGTTCGTACACAAACCCCTCCATCAACGGCGAGTGCAGCACGCGCCGCTCCATTTTGTCGTAAATCCGCGCGTGGCGCGTCGCTTCGCCGAGGTGATACAGCGTGTTCTCGCGGTCTTGTGACTGCGCGTACAACCGCGCTATGTCAATGTGGAGCCACGCCATTCGCGTGTTCTTGAAGCCGAAGTCACCGTCCTCATACACGCACTCGTGCAGCTTGAGCTCCTGCTTCCAAATATGTATTTTCTCCGCGTCCGTGAACTCGCGAGCCTCAAACATGCGCATTATGCCCAAGTAAAACTCGTCAAGTGCGCGCTCGAATATCGCCTGCGTGTGTCTAAGCAATTCTTCGCCTTGCAGGACGCTTAACATCAGGTAACTGTCGTTCGGCGACATGTCGGCGTAACGCCGAGCGCTCACGCGGTCGCCCTTGCCGATGTATGCGTAGCAAGTAAGCTCTATCGCCGTCGCGCGGTGTACGCCGTCCGTACATTCGGCGAGGATTCGCTCGCCGAGCGCGATAATCTCGTCCATTGTCGCCGCGTCAAACTGATTGTCGCTGTACAGCGCGTTCATCAGCATCGCCATAACGCGGAAATCGTTCGGAAATTCGGCGTATGCGTCGCGCATTAGCCGCAGCCGAGTTTTTGTGTCGCCCGTGAACGCGAGGTCTCTTTCACGCGCGAATATCTCGTCAAGTCGCTCCCGGCGGCGCACCTCCCCTACTCCCAGCAAATCGTCAACGCTCACGTTATAAAACGCCGAGATTGCGGGCAGCAGCTCGATGTCGGGATACCCCTCTCCGCGCTCCCATTTGCTTACGGCTTGCGTCGATATGCCGAGGTGACGCGCAAGCTCCTCCTGCTTGCAGTCCTTTGCCGCGCGCAGAGTTTTCAGATTTTCGCGTATTGTAATGTTCATTTTGTCGCCCTCCCGTAATTATTGCCGGCAGCACCATAATACCAAACAACGCGGCTATCTTACAATAACCGCGTTGTTGTATTTCGGTTGATTTATTCAACCGTTCGTTGCTTATAGCCGATTCTCGTTGCGGGCAATGATGTCGTTCTGCAAATCGCGCCCAAGCTCGACGAAGTACGCCGAATAGCCCGCGATGCGCACCACAAGGTCGCGGTACTGCGTCGGCTCAACCTGCGCCTTGCGCAGTGTCTCCGTGTCCACAACGTTGTACTGCACCTCCATGCCGCCCTGCTCGAAGTACGCCTTTGTCATGTCGCGCAGCTTTGCAATACCGTCGTCACGGGATAGCACCGTCGGGTGCATACGTAGGTTCAGCGCGATTCCGCCCAGATAGTGGTGGTGGTCGAAGCAGCAGGACGATGTGAACACCGCTGTGGGACCGTTGCTGTCGCGACTCTGCGCGGGGCTCATCGCGTCCGCAATCGGCTCGCCCGTGCGCCGCCCGTCAACTGTCGCCCACGTGTTGTAGCCCTGCTTCACGTGGTCGCTTGCGCCGTACAATCCCGACTTGTACTTGCCGCCGCGCGTGTTCGTGCAGGACTGGCAAATCTCGTAGTACAGGTCGGCGCACCATTTCAGCTCGTCGTCCGCGTATGGGTCGGCGTTGCCGTAATGCGGCACCTCGTTGAGTATCTGCTGGCGCAGCGGCTCGTAACCCTCCCAGTTCGCGATGAACGCGTCATAAAGCCCGCGCGTCGTGACGAGCTTTTTGTCGAAGCACATGTACTTAATGGTTGACAGGCAGTCCGCAAGCGTCGCAAGTCCCGTCGCGGTGCCGCCCCAAGAGTTGTACTTGCAGCCGCCATGCGCCGCGTCCATGCCCTTTTCCAGACAGCCGTCCATTGAGATGGACAGCGAAGCCTGCGTCGTCGTGTAGCGCCCGATGTAGTCCGCGTAGTTGTTCATCGACAGGAACAGCTTCATGACGTGATACCCCATGCGGCGCACCGCGTCGCGCACTTCGTCGATGGAGTTCATCTCGTACAAATATCCCGTTTTGACCGAAGCTTGCTCGCCGTTTATTGGGTTAATGCCGTTGTTAATTGCCATGTTGAAGATACTTCCCCACAGGACGCTCGCGTGCGGCGGGAACAGCCCGTTCGGCGCGGGGAAGTCGTTGCCGCAACCGACAATCTCTTGGCAACCGATAATGCCGAAGTCGCGCGCGTCGCGCAGCTCAAAGTTCAGCTCACTCATTAGGCTCGGAATAATCACGTCGTCATTCTGGAACAGCGGCAACCCGCCGACGAGCTTCGACGTTTCGAGCGCGCAGCCCCACAGCTCATCGGGCGTGTTCTTGTTTATGCGGAGTGAAATCGTCGGGTCGTGCAGCTTTAGCCGCCCAACGGTTTCGAGCACCATGTAGGTAACGGGATTCGTCGCGTCCTCACCCGTGTCGGGGTCAACGCCGCCGATTGTCGTGTGCTGATACGTGTTTCCGACGCCCGTCGTGTCCACGAGCTTCGCAGGTCCCGCGCCGTAGAAGCAGTTCGCCTTCAGGAAGAACGCATCCACAATCTCCTGCGCCTTGTCGAGCGTGAGCGTGCCATTCGCAAGGTCGCGCTCCAAGTACGGATACGTGTATTGGTCGAACCTGCCGAGCGCGGGGGACGGGATATTAACGTCGATATTCATGAACACCTGATACAGCATCGTCGCCTGGACGGCTTCCCAGAACGTGCGCGCGGGGTTCTCCGCAATCCACGCCAGCCCGTCCGCCATCATCGCAAGCTCCGCCTTGCGCTCGGGTTCCGTCTCCGCGTCGCGCTTCTCGGCGCACTTCGCGGCGTAACGCTTAACGAGCAATATTGCCGCGTCGCACGCGATAACCGCCGACTTGTAGAACATGTACTTGTCGATGTCCGCGCCCATAAGCTCGCCGTAGTGCTCGTCAATCCAAGCCTGCGCTTCGGCGCGAATCGCGGCATAGCCGACGTTTATAATCTTCTTGTAGCCCGCGACAAGGTGCCCCGTCGGCAACGCAATCATGCCCATGCCGTTCGGCACGTAGCTTGAGGCGTTCAGCCGCGCAAGCTCGTCGAACCCGTCGGGGTGCCATGCGTCCGCCGACGCGCCGATTTTGTGCGTCGTCCAATACTCGGCAATCCCCGCGAGGGCTTCATAGTCCTCCGGCGAAATGGTCTGGCGCACTTCCTCATCGGGCGGGTTGTGGTACAGCCCGTCGTCCTTGAGGAACCACTCTCCTTTTGACAGCGGCTCCAGTATCCAGTCTGTAACGCCCCACTCGGGGTATGCCGGACTTGAGAAAAAGTTCGGTCCCTTGTTGCCGACAATCAGCTCAAAATCCTCAACGCGAATGGTCATTTTCTCGCACAGCTCGTACAGCGCGAGCGGTTTCTTGATAATCGACACGACGGATTCGTACTTCTTGTAAGCCTCGGTCATGATGACGGCGCGCTCCGCGTCGCACCGCAGCACGCGGTCGCGTATAAGCTCGCGCATCGTCTTAATGCGCTCCGTGGCGGGTCTGAAAGTGTACATAGGACAACCTCCCGTAATTATAGTTTTGTTTACTGTTATTGTACTACAATCGCGGCGTGATGTCCAGAGCAAACCGCCGAGGTTGACATTTCCGAAACATACTGTAAAATGGTACCATACATTATAAGTTAGATTTAGGAGGTCACATTATGTCCAATCAACCCGCCCCCGCGTTCATGCGTTGGGGAAACACCCTGCTCATCACGCACCCATGGATTACGCCCGAAAACATCACCGACGGAACGCTCGACGTTCGCCTGACGGTGGACCGTTCGCTGCCGCCCGAGGATTGGGCGCGCGCAACCGTCGCGGAGTCTCCGTTCGGCGCGAACGCGACGTTCACGGCGGAGCTGCCGCAATTCTTCAACCTGTGGGCATTCGTAAAGCTCGCGGACGAGACGAGCGAAACGGGTTTCTTCTCCGTCCTGCCGCAGTCGCCCAAGGTGGATTACGCACCGGGCGCGTACCTGCCCGAGGACTTCCCCAAATCCGTAGTCATCACCTCCGAATCGGGCACGCAACTGCGCTTATTGTCGCGCGACAGAACGATTCTCAACGAATTGACCCCCTCCAATCGGCTTGAGGTTGATATTCACGACGGAACGGAGCTTATAGTCGCCGCCGTCGCAATCGTTGATTTGCAGGAGTTCCCGAGCTATGGCGTAACATTAAAGTATACTATCGACCCCAACCTCAAAAAGCTCGCGCCCGACACGATTGAGGACGTTATACGCGAGATGACGGTTGAGGACAAGGTTGCGCTGACGGGCGGCATCGGCGGCGACCCGACGGTGTACATAAACGACGGTCCCGCGGGCGCGACTTACGCGATTCCGCGTCTCGGTATCCCGGGGCTTGTCCTCGCGGACGGTCCCGCCGGCGTGCGTATGCGCAAGAACGCGTCGGTCTGGCTGTCGCCGACCGGCATGGCGAGCACGTGGAACCTCCCGCTCGTTGAGGAAGTCGGTCAGCGCGTCGCGGCGGAAGCTACGCATTACGCGGTGGACGTGATTCTCGCGCCCGGGCTGAATGTACAGCGCAACCCGCTCGGCGGGCGCAACTTTGAGTATTACTCCGAGGACCCGACGGTTACGGGGCTTGTCGGCGCGGCTTACGTGCGCGGCGTGCAGTCAGGCGGCGTAGGCACCTCGCCCAAGCACTTCGCGGGCAACGACCAGGAGAACTTTCGCGGGCAGGGCAACGTTGTCACGACGGAGCGCGCCCTGCGCGAGATTTATCTGCGCGGCTTTGAGACTGTCGCAAAGGAATCGCCATGGACGTACATGTGCGCCTACAATGCCGTAAACGGCACTCTCGCGAACGCGAACGAGTGGCTCATGACCGAGACGCTGCGCAAGCTGTGGGGCTATGACGGGCTTGTAATGAGCGATTGGGGTGCGGACTATGACCCCGTGAAGTCTCTCATTGCGCAGATGGACCTCGGCGAGCCGACGCGAAACGCCGCGCCCGTGCTCGCGTGGATAAATGACACGGCAATCGACGACGGGGAACGCGCCCGCCGCGTCGCGCTGCTTGACGTCGCGGTGCGCAACACGCTGAAGCTCGTGCTGAAGTCGCACGCTTACAAGGGCGCATACGGCGCGCTGCAAATCGACGGCAGCTACGGCGCGGACGGTCTGACGCGCGAGATTATCAATCAACGCTCCACAGACTTCGGCGGCAGCGCGATTCAACTTGAGTCGGCGGCTGTTAACCGCAGACTCGCGGGCGAGGGCATAGTACTGCTGAAGAACGAAAACGCGCTTCCGCTCGTCGGCGGGACTAAGATTTCGCTCGTCACAAGCGAGATTGCGTGGGACGAATTGGACGTTCAGGGCTGGTACGGCTGCACCGCGTCGCTCGGCGACATCGTGACGCAGGGTCGCGGCAGCGCGCAGGTGAAGTTCAACGCCGACGGCGGCACCAAGTGGTCGCCAACGCTGCGCGAGGGGCTTGCGGGCGGTGGGTTCGACGTTGTGGAGTGGAAGCGCGACGGCGAGATTGCCGGCACGGGCGACCTCCCGCACGGCGAAGCTCTCGGGCAGGACCAAGGCGCGCAGATTGCGGCGAAAGAATCCGACGTGCTCGCGGCGGCAAACCGCGCGCTTGAGCTTGGCGCGGAGGTGTTCGTGTTCGTAATGACGCGCGTCTCCGGTGAGGGGCAGGACGTGATTCCCGAGGAATTTGCCCTCTGCGCGCGCGAGTCCTCGGTGTTCGCGCCGTATGCGGACGCGTTCCGCGCGGCGGGCAAGAAAGTCGTCGTGCTGCTCAACTGCGGCTCGGCGGTGGATACGACGCTGTACCGCGCGAAAGCGGACGCGATTCTGGACGTTTACAACCCCGGCACGGAGGGTTCAAATGCGATTGCCGACATTCTCTCCGGCGCGGTCTCCCCCTCCGGCAAGCTGACGCAGAGCTTCCCGAAAACCTACAGCGACAGTCCGTCCGTCGCCGTCGTCGCGGCGGGTCACGAGGGACGCACATTCGGCACGAACCCTGTGTACTACGATGAGGGAGTTTATGTCGGTTATCGGTACTTCGACACGTTTGACGAGGGCGGGCGCGTCGCCTACCCGTTCGGGCACGGACTGAGCTACACAACGTTCGCGTTCTCGAACCTGACGCTCGACAAATCCGCGTTTGAAGCGGCAGTCGCGGGCGAAACCGTCACCGCGACGGTGGACGTTACAAATACAGGCGCGCGCGCGGGCAAAGAGGTCGTGCAGCTCTATCTCGGCGCGAGCACTTACAAGGAAGAGCGGCGACCCGTGCGCGAGCTTCGCGCGTTCGCAAAGACGCGTCTGCTCTCCCCCGGTGAGACGGAGCGCGTGACGCTGACGCTCACGTTACGCGACCTGCAATATTACGACGACGGCAACGCCGAGCAGCGCGAGGTTGTGGAGCAATACACGGACGGCAAGCAATGGCGCGTCGAATCGGGCACGGTGTTCACGGTCACAGTCGGCGAATTGTCGGCGAATTTCGAGGTAAAATAGCAAAAATGCCGCGTAAAACGCTCACCAAAACGGTGGGCGTTTTGCGCAATATTAAATCTCGTTCTTGACATTATTGCAAAACAAATATAATATAAGTCATAAATAAATTTGATATTACTTATGTAGGCGGGAGGCGTGACATTGGATAGTGCTCTTCTACGGCTTGAAAATCTCGAAAAAAGCTTCGGCGAAACGCGCGTTTTGCGCGGCGTCTCGCTTTCCGCTGATGCCGGTCAGTTCATCACGCTGCTCGGTCCGTCCGGTTGCGGCAAAACGACAACCCTGCGCATAATCGCTGGATTGGAGTCGCCCGACACGGGCAAGGTTTGGCTTGACGGGCGCGACGTTACGTCGGCGGAGCCGAACAAGCGCGACGTGAACACCGTGTTCCAGAGCTACGCCCTCTTCCCGCACATGACGGTGGAGGACAACATCGGTTACGGTCTGCGCTTGCGCCGCAAGCCCAAAGCCGAGATTCGCCGCGCCGTTAAGGACGCGCTCGCGCTCGTGCAGCTTGACGGGTACGAAAAGCGCATGACCTCCGAATTATCGGGCGGGCAGAGCCAGCGCATCGCGATTGCGCGCGCCGTAATCGGCAACCCGAAGGTGCTCCTGCTTGACGAACCGCTCGGCGCGCTCGATTATCAGCTCCGTCGTCAAATGCAGCTCGAACTGAAGCGTCTGCAAAAGCAGCTCGGCATCACGTTCATTTATATAACTCACGACCAAGAGGAAGCCCTGAACATGTCGGACGTTATCGCCGTCATGCGCAACGGCATGTTTGAGCAGCTCGGCAGCGTATCGGAGATTTATGACGCGCCGAAAACCGCCTATGTCGCCCGCTTCGTCGGCAACGCGAACATCGTCTCGGGCGTTGTAAAGGACGTTTCCGACGGCGTGATAACCCTCGCGCGCTCCGACGGCGAGATGTCCGTCAAGCTCACGGGCGCGCCACCAGAGCGCGGCGCGACAGTTCACGCGGCGGTGCGCGGTGAAAACGTTCAAATCGAGCCGCTCGGGCGCGACGGGCAGCCGCCCGAACCGATAGTCGGCACAATCAGCGACAAGCGTTTCGCGGGCGGGCAGCTGCGCATTTCCGTGACGCTATCGGACGGCACGGAGGTCACGGCGAGCCGACACGGTATCGACTCCCCGCTCGCCGCGGGCGAACGCGTTGCCGTTTGGTGGTCGCCCGACCACGCGGTCACGGTGGAGGGCGACAATGAAGCGTAAACGTCGCGTCTCAATCGCGGCTATATTGCCGATGTATTTATTCACGCTCCTATTCGTTCTCGGACCGCTGATTTACATGCTGATTCTCAGCTTCGCGTCACGCGACGGACAATGGGGCGTCAGCGCGGAATTTACGCTTAAGAACTATCCGCGCATGCTCGAACCGATTTATTTGCGGACATTTTGGAACTCGATAAAGCTCTCCCTGCTCTCGACGCTGTTCGTGCTGCTTATCGGCTACCCTTTCGGTTACTTCATGGCGCGTCTCACGAAAAAGTGGCGCACAATCGCGATGCTGCTGCTGATTATCCCGTTTTGGACAAGCACGCTCATGCGGCTGTACGGTTGGATAATCTTCTTCCGCGCGAACGGCGTGTTTGACGGTTTGCTCATGGGGTTGGGGCTTACAACCGCACCGCTGAAGCTGCTGTACAGCTATCCCGCCGTCGTCGTCGGCATGATTTACGCGCTCGTGCCGTTCATGATTTACTCCGTGTATTCGAGCGCGGAAAAGCTCGATTGGCGGCTTGTTGAGGCGGCGCGCGACCTCGGCGCGTCGGGCTTCAGGGCATTTCTTACGGTTAGCCTGCCGCTGACCGCGCCCGGCATTTTCTCCGGCGTTATACTCACGTTTGTACCGTCAATGGGGCTGTACTTCATAGCGGACGTTCTCGGCGGCAACAAAATCGTCCTGATTGGCAACCTGATTCAGGAGCAGCTCGTTAAGTTGCACGACTGGCCGTTCGCGGCGGCTATGTCCGTCGTGCTGCTCGTGCTGACAAGCGTGTTCCTGTTCCTGTATCGCCGCGTTACGAAATCCGACAGTTTGGAGGGTCTCGTATGAAAAAGAGCAAGCGCATGGCGCTCCCCAAGGCTTACCTTGTGTTCCTGCTGCTCGTGATGTACCTGCCAATCGCGCTCGTGATAATTTACTCGTTCAACGCGAGCCGAATCAGCTCCGTTTGGAACGGGTTCACGCTTGACTGGTACCGCTCGCTCTTCCGTGACCGCAGCATGTTTGAGGCGTTGCGAAACAGCGTAGTGCTCGCCGTGGTTTCCAGCTGCGCGGCGGCGGTCATCGGCACGCTCGGCGCATACGGCATGTCGCGCGTAAAGCTGCGCGGCTCGGGCGCAATGGAATACCTCTCTATGCTGCCGATTATGATTCCCGAGATAATCCTCGGCATGGTGTTCCTCGTGTTCTTCTCGCTAATCGGGCTGCCATTCGGCATGACGACACTAATTATCGCGCACACCGCGTTTAACATTCCGTATGTGTTTCTGATGGTAAAGGCGCGTCTTGCGGGGTTTGACGGCAGCCTGACGGACGCGGCGCGCGACCTCGGCGCGGGCGAATTGCGCACGTTTACGGACATTACGCTCCCGCTTATCGCCCCGGCGATACTTTCGGGAATGTTGCTCTCGTTCGCGATGAGCTTTGACGATGTTATTATCAGCGTATTTGTGACGGGGGTCAATACGAACACGCTGCCGATAAAAATTTACTCGCAAATCAAGACGGGCGTAACGCCCAAGACGAACGCGCTGTGCACTCTGCTGTTCCTTGTGACGGTGATTCTCGGACTGTCGAGCGTACTCGTGTCGCGTCGCGGAGCAAACAGAAAATCCGGCAAAGACGAATAAGTCAGTCGGGAAATTGGAAATTGGAGGACAAAAAATGAAGAAAACACTCGTAATCCTGCTCGCGCTGTCACTACTGCTCGCCCTCGCCGCGTGCGGCGAAAAAGCCCCCACATCTGCCGCGCCGCCCAGCGAAGGTCGCGCCGTCGGCGGCACATTGAATATCTACACATGGGAGGGTATGTTCCCCGAGGATATTCTGAGCAATTTTGAGGCGGAGACAGGCGTCACCATCAATTATGTCAACTTTGACACAGACGAGACAATGCTTTCCAAGCTTCAGGACGCGAAAGGCGGCGACTATGACCTGATTATCGCCGACGACTATATCATAGAGCTTGCGATTCAAGAGGGGCTTGTCCAAAAGCTTGACGCCGCAAAGCTCTCCAATTACGGCAACATCAACCCCTTCTATCAGGGGCAGTTCTATGACCCCGCAGACGAGTACACAATCCCCTACGGCGCGGGCGTGCAGACGATTGTTTATGACCCGTCGTTGACGAGTATTGACATCAAGGGTTACGCGGATTTGCTTGACCCCAGCCTTAAAAACAACGTCGGCGTTATCGCAAACTACCGCGTCATCGACGGTCTTGCGCTGAAAATCAACGGCTACAGCTACAATACCAACAACATCGACGAAATTAACGCCGCGGGCGCGACGCTGCTTGAGCTTGCGCCGAATATCCGTCTTATCAAGGACGACAACATTGAGGACGACCTCATTATCCGCGAGGTCGCGGCAACCGTTATGTACACGTCGCAGGTGACAATGGCAAAGCTCGCAAAGCCTGACCTTGAGGTTGTGTACCCGTCGGAGGGCATCGGCTTCGGCATTATGGCGGGCTTCATTCCGTCCAACGCGCCGAACGCGGACGCGGCGTATGCGTTCCTCAATTATATTCTCGACGCGCAGCGCGGCGCGGAATGCTTCGAGTGGCTCGGCTATTACAGCACGTTCTCGGCTTCCGACCCGCTCATTTCCGAGGAGTTCCAGTCGTTCCTGACGCTCCCCGAGGACTTCAAAACAACCGACAGCGAGATGATTGAGAACATCAGCGCGGAAGCGGACGCGGCGCACGAGCTAATCTGGACGGCGTTCCGCGAAGCGACGGGACAAACCGACTGACAAACCGTAATACTGACGGTTCGCAATTTGGTAACGCAAAAGTCCCCGCCTTTCGGCGGGGACTTCTCTTAATTTACAGGAAATACTCAATCGTACTCTCCGGCGTTTTTCGGGTTTTGGTGTTATAGAGAATCACCGCTTCGCGCGCGTCCAGTACCCCCATCGCGTACATCTCTTTCGTTTCGGAGTTGAGAATCGGCATTGCGACGCGTCGGTTAAATCGCCCGCGCCTGTCGGCAATCAGCTCAACGCCCTGCTCCTTAAACGGGCGGCGGCGCAGATACGGGTCAAACATCAGTATGTTGTTCTTCTCCGCGCCCGTCAGCAGAACGTAATGCTCCACGCCGTACATCAGCCGCACGACGACGGCGGCTCCCTGCTGCAACGCGCCGACAATTTCGGAGTGCGGCGTTAAGCTCGCTCGCGCGCCCGACAGATACGTTGAATACACATTCAGCTTGCCCAGCTTTTGGAACTGGTTCAGCCAACCGGACAGGAACATCATCGCCAGCTTGGAGGTTCCCTCTTTGCCCGATTCCCCGTCGCTGTTGTACGCGTCAAGGCAGTACAGCATTATGTACTTGGGCACGTCCGGCGGGATTTCCTCCCGCTCAAACAAGTAGCGAATCCCGTTTAACAAGCTCGTCGGTCCGCAGTCGTATTCCGTTATCTGATACTGTAGCGGTGTTTTCATGGTGCGCCTCTCCTTTGTGATTGATGCGGGTGTAACGCTTACTCGTCCAGCTTCAGCACAGCCATAAACGCTTCTTGCGGGACGGACACGCTGCCGAGACTGCGCATACGCTTCTTGCCCTCTTTTTGCTTTTCCAAGAGCTTCTTCTTGCGAGTGATGTCGCCGCCGTAGCACTTGGCGAGCACGTCCTTGCGCATTGCCTTTATCGTCTCGCGGGCGATGACCTTGCCGCCGATTGCGGCTTGCACGGGCACCTCAAACAGTTGCCGCGGTATGTTGTCCTTTAGTTTTTCGACAATTCTGCGCCCGCGCGCGTAAGCCTTGTCGCGGTGGACGATGAACGACAGCGCGTCCACAGCTTCGCCGTTGAGCAGAATGTCAAGCTTAACAAGCTCCGACGGCACATAGCCCATGAACTCGTAGTCGAGCGACGCGTAACCGCGGCTGCGCGACTTCAGCGCGTCAAAAAAGTCGTAGATAATCTCGTTTAACGGCATCTCGTATTTCAGCTCAACGCGCGTCGCGTCGAGGTAAATCATCTCTTTATATTCGCCGCGCCTGTCCTGACACAGCTCCATGATGTTGCCGACATACTCCGGCGGCGAAATAATCGAAGCCTTGACAAACGGCTCCTCCGCGAGCTGAATCGCCATTGGGTCGGGGTAATTCAGCGGATTATCCACCATCGCGACAGTCCCGTCCAGCTTCGTGACGCGGTAAATAACGCTCGGCGCGGTCGTGATTAAGTCCAAATTATACTCGCGCTCCAACCGCTCCTGAATAATTTCCATGTGCAGCAAGCCCAAAAAGCCGCAGCGGAACCCGAAACCGAGCGCAATCGACGACTCCGGCTCATAGGACAGCGACGCGTCGTTCAGCTTCAGCTTTTCCAGGGCGTCGCGCAAGTCCGGGTACTTCGCGCCGTCGGCGGCGTAAACGCCCGAATACACCATGGGACGCGCGGACTTATAGCCCGGCAGAGCTTCCGCCGTGGGGTTATCCGCGTGCGTAACCGTGTCGCCGACGCGCGTGTCCGCGACGGTTTTGATGCTCGCCGTGAAATACCCGACGTCGCCCGCCGAAAGCTCGGCGCAAGGCTCAAACCCTATCGGTCGCATGTGCCCGACCTCAACGACCTTGTAGCGCGCCTCGGCTGCCATCAGCAGCACCTCGTCGCCTGCGTGCACCGCGCCGTCCATCACGCGCATGTAAACGATAACGCCGCGATACGCGTCATACTGGCTGTCAAAAATCAGCGCGCGCAACGGCTTTTTCGCGTCGCCCTTCGGCGCGGGAATGTTCGCGACTATACCCTCAAGCACCGCGTCGATGCCGATGCCGTTCTTCGCCGAGATTTCGGGCGCGTCCGCCGCGGGTATACCGATTATGTCCTCAATCTCGGTTTTGACGCGCTTTGGGTCGGCGGCGGGCAGGTCGATTTTGTTGACCACGGGGAAAATCTCCAGATTGTGGTCGAGCGCGAGATACGTGTTCGCAAGCGTTTGCGCTTCAATCCCCTGCGCCGCGTCCACGACAAGCAGCGCACCCTCGCACGCGGCAAGACTGCGCGAAACCTCGTAATTGAAGTCAACATGCCCCGGCGTGTCGATGAGATTCAGCGTGTAAACCTCGCCGTCCTGCGCGCGGTAGGACAGCCCGACGGCGCGCGCCTTAATCGTAATCCCGCGCTCGCGCTCAAGCTCCATGTTGTCGAGCACCTGATTCTCCATGTCGCGCTGCTCGATTGCGCCGCATATTTCCAGCATTCGGTCGGCAAGCGTGGATTTGCCGTGGTCAATGTGCGCGATTATCGAGAAATTGCGGATTTTATCTTGACTTATCATCGGTATTAAACTTCCTCATCTGTTTCAACTGTATTTCGCGCGACCTCCGCCGTGTGCCGCGTCAGTTCGTAAATCGCGGCTTCCGCAAGGCGAATCTTCGCGTCCTGCGCGGGATTGTACGGCTTATTCGGCTCTGCGATAGCTGAGTTTAACTTGCCGAGCGCGAGCGAAATGTACGTCTCCATCGCCTCAAGCAGCGCGCTGCCGCCCGCCTTTACCGCCGCCGCAAGCACCGCGTTCTGCATACGAAAGAGCCGCTCCGCGCTCTCGGACTCCGCCGAAGTTTCGCGCGCTTCCGCGCCCTCGCTGCTGTCGCGCAGGACAAAATCGACGGACACGCCGTAGTATGCGCACAGCTTTTTGACAAACGGGAGCTTTGGTTCCCGCGCGCCGTTTTCATAGTGCGACATGAGTGCCTGCGAAATGCCGAGGTCTGTTGCGGCACGGCGTTGGCTGACGCCTTTTTTTACGCGCAAGGCATGGATTGCGGCGCCAAAATCAGCTTTCATATTCTAATATTCCCTCCCGCCATGATTTCTGTTTGTGCGAGGTTATTACGAATAGTATAATCGGTAAAAGCCCGTTTGTAAAGGCAAATGTTTGATTTTTGCGGCATACCGCAAGACTTTCGAGTTTCAAGGATTATTTTGACAATCGCCGCGCCGTATGGTACAATAATTTCAAAAAAGGAGGGTTTTTGCATGGCAAACACACCATATGAGGTCATCAAAATCGCAGACGGGTCATGGCGCATTGAGGAAAACGGCGTTCGTTCGTTCCTTTTCGTCGGCACGGAGAAGGCTCTGCTCGTGGACACGGGGTTCGGCTCCGGCGACCTGAAGGCGGTTGTCGAGGGGTTGACAGAGCTGCCCGTAATCCTTGCAAACACTCACGCGGACGGGGACCACACGGGCTGCAATTTGCAGTTCCCCGTCGCTCATTTGTCGCCTTCCGAGTATGTCTATTACCACGAAACAAAGCCCGACGCGCCTGTCGCGCCGCTTTGGGACGGGGACATTATCGACCTCGGCGGGCGCAGCTTTGAGGTGGTGGATATTCCCGGGCACACGACGGGGAGCGTTGCGCTGCTTGACCGCGCGGGTCGCGTGCTCATTTCGGGCGATACGTGTTCCGCGGGCGCGATTTTCATGTTCGGCAAGCACCGCAACCTGACGGCGTACATCGACAGCATCAAGCGGCTCATCGCGCTCTCCCCCGCTTTTGACGTGATTTATCCGTCTCACGGCGACTTTCCCCTTGCGGCGGAAGCACTTCACAAGCTGCTCGCCGGCGCGCTCGCACTCCTCGCGGGTGAGCTTGAGGCGGCGGAGCCGCCGTTCCCGATTCCCGCAAAGCTGTACTCAGCGGACGGCGCGGCGTTCTTGTACTAAGCTTCAAACGCGCGTTTTACTGGCAAATTTGGAAAGAATTTAGCTCGGGATTTTCCCGAGCTTTTCTTGTTTTCGTCGGCAATTACGGAAATACTGAGAACATATTGCGTCGGAACGGGAGATTTGACATGCGTTTTTTTAAGCTTTTTTGCGGTTTTTTACTGACTTTCAGCATACTTTTTTCACTTTTCGGGTGCGGCGCGCGCCCGAACGTCAAGCTCACGCCGAGCGTCACGGCGAAGTCCGTCGTTGACTACGGCTTTCGGCGTGACACGACGGTCGCCGACAACGCGGGGCTGAAGTTCACGGCGTGGGACGTGGACGCGGCTGTGAACGCCGTCGGCGAGCAAGAGAAAAAGGCGCGAACCGTCCTCATTTATATGAACGGCTCGGACTTGGAGAGCGATTCGGGCGAAGCGACGGCTGACCTCGCGGAGATAATGGCGGCGGGCACCGAAGCGGCGGACATGAACGTCGTTGTGTTCACGGGCGGAGCAAACAGGTGGCGCAACGCGATTATCCCCGCGAGCGAGTGCGCGATTTCCACAGTACGCGACGGGAAGCTGGAAAAACTGACGGGCGTCGGACTGCGCGACATGGGCGACGCGGGGACGCTTGCGGGCTTCATTGAGTTCGGGCTGCGGCGGTTCCCCGCCGACAAAACGTCGCTGATACTGTGGGACCACGGCGGAGGGAGCATCGCGGGTTACGGACAGGACGAGAAGTTCGCTTCTTCGAGCCTGACGCTGCTGGAAATGGAGCTTGCGTTTGAAAAGGCGGGGCTTGCTGACGCGCGGCTTGAGCTGCTCGGCTTTGACGCTTGCCTGATGGCGACGGTCGAGATGGCGGTTATCGCGGAGCGGTTCGCGGACTGTCTCGTCGCTTCGGAGGGGCTTGAGCCGAGCGGCGGTTGGGACTACACGTGTCTCGGCAAGGTGCGCGGCGGCGACGGGCAGTCTTTCGGCAAGATAATAACGGACGCGTTCGTCGCGAGCGACGACCAAGCTGGCGAGGAGGTCACGCTCTCCGTGATTGACACGAGCAAGGCGGCGAACGTCATGGGTGCGCTTGGTAAGCTTGCCGACATGTGCCTTGCGGGAATGGCGCGCGACGAGCGCATGATTGAAAAGCGGCGCGCTTCCACAAAGACGTTCGGCGACGGCAGTCCGCGCGGCGACCCCTGCGACATGGTTGACATTGTTGACTTCGCGCGGAACCTGCTGGATTTGTATCCCAATGAAGCGACGGCGGTTATTAACGCCGTGCGCGACGCTGTGCCGTACTGCAAGTACGACTCCGACAAGGCGTTGGGCGGGTTGACGGCTTACCACATTTACGCGGATTGGCAGAACGCGCCCGCGGCTCTCGCCGTTTACTCCTCGCTCGCCATGAGCGACAGTTACACGTTGTATTTGCAGTCGTTTGCCGACGCTGTGTCACCACGAGCCGTTCAGTCGCCCAGCGTGCGGACGCGCATTGGCGGGCAGGCGGCGCGCATGTACGAGACTTCGCGCTCGCGCGACAGCGTGTTTTACGCCGCTCCCGTACATGTCAACGACGGCGCGGCTGACCTAATCGTGCGCGTTAAGGACGGCGCGGCGACGGTTATGGGGTATCGGCGCGAGGAGGGGTATATGCTGCAAAAGGGTCTGGACGGGCTGAAAGACGGCGACCGCGTGCGGTTTTTGAGTCTTACGCGCGCCGGTTGGTCGAAAAACGGGGAAATTACGGTGACGGGAAAGCTTGACGTCGAATATAATGTGAATGCGCCTACAGTAAACAATTAACAGTTGCGGGCGGGACGGTTGCTCCCGCCGCGATATAGGAGGTTCATATTATTTGGAGGAAAAATATGTGCACGCGGGCAAAAACGCTCCGCCATCGCTTTCCGATTACGATTACGACAAAACCGAGTTCAGGCTCGCGAAAAAGACGGAAAATTCGGCGTTTCGACCTGCGGTCGTCGGCATGGAGATTGCTCGCCCTGCCAACGGTGCGCACGGCGATAACGGCAAGCTTGCCGTTGATACTAAAGCTGCGTTCGAGCGCAAAACGGTCGAGGACTACGTTGCGAACGACTTCAAAGTCGGCGGCAACATGTCCATGCCGAACGATAACGGCGCGGGTAAAGAAAACTCGGGCATGACGCGCGATTACAAGATGGGCAGTCTGCCCGCGCTTGCGCCGTTGGCGGCGGGCTACGTGCCGTGGCAGCGCGAAACGCCGCCGCAGTATGACCCGGACGACGCGCTGACGCGCGGAACGCTGTTCCCCGGGCTGGATTTGCCGTTCATGAACGTCGCGAACAAGGGCAACCCTTACGCGGGAACGCCGCTCGGCGACCTGATGGCAATCGGGTTCGTCGCGAACGAGCTTATGCTGTACCTAGACACGCACCCGCGCGACGGCGAGGCGTTCGCGATGCTGAAGAAAGTGCTGATGCTGAAAAAGGAAGCGCATGAGCGGTATGTCGCGCGGTTCGGCTCTGTGCGCATGGACGACTTGGCTCGCGCCGAGAGTTATGACTGGGTGCGCGCGCCGTTCCCATGGGAGGTGGATTAGATGTTTGTGTATGAAAAACGTTTGCAGTACCCCGTGAGGATTGCGAACCCGAACCCCAAGCTCGCGATGATTGTCGCCAGTCAATACGGAGGAGCGTATGGCGGTTAGGGTGGATTTTGACCTGCATTCTTTTCGTCAGCGGACGAGCCGCCGATACGTGGCATTAAACGGCATAACGAAACGGTCTTTGGGCAATGTGAAACTTCCCGACGACCGTTTCGACGCAATTGTGCTTAAAGTTTTCTGTCACGATTGACAAGCTGAATTTTTTATGATAACTTAATAAGAAAATGTTAAGAAACATCGGGAGAATTGCCGTGATAAAATTAGAACACGTGACAAAAAAGTTCGGCAAGCTGACTGCGCTTAGTGACGTTAGTCTGCATGTCGGGGAGGGCGAAAAGGTCGTCATAATCGGACCGTCAGGCTCGGGTAAGAGCACGTTGATTCGTTGCATCAACCGCATTGAGGAACCGACGGAGGGTGAGGTTTTTATAGGCGGCGAGCTTGTCACGAAGAAGAACGCGCTGAACATCGTGCGCCGCAACTGCGCGATGGTGTTTCAGTCGTTTAATCTCTATCCGCATATGTCCGTGCTGCAAAACATCACGCTCGCGCCGATGAAGCTGCAGCACAAGACGAAGCGCGAGGCGGAGGAAATTGCGTACAAGTACTTAGACCGCGTGGGACTGCGCGACAAGGCGAGCGCCCGCCCGTCGCAGTTGTCCGGCGGTCAGCAGCAGCGCATCGCGATTGCGCGCGCTCTCGCGACGCAGCAGAAAATCATTCTGTTTGACGAGCCGACAAGCGCGCTTGACCCGGAGATGGTGCAGGAGGTGCTTGACGTTATGGTGTCGCTGTCACAGGAGTCGATTACGATGATAGTCGTCACGCACGAAATGGGCTTTGCGCGGCAGGTTGCCGACCGCGTTATCTTCATGGACGACGGAGCAATAGTTGAAGAGGGCGAACCGGACGCTTTCTTTGAAAACCCGAAGAATGAGCGTGCGCGCTTGTTTTTAAGTAAAATCATAAGGTAAAAGAAGGAGGCAAATTCATGAAAAAACGCATTATCACGCTTGTACTCATGCTCACGATGCTCCTGTCACTCGCGGTTCTGTCCTCTTGCGAAAAAAAGGAAAAGTCCCAGCTTGACGTTATCAAGGCAGCCGGAGTGCTGAAGGTCGGCGTAAAGTCCGACGTTCCGAACTTCGGACTTCAGGACACAGCCACGGGGCTGTACGAGGGCTTTGAGATTGACCTTGCGGGTCTGATAGCCAAGGAAATCCTCGGCGACGAGACGAAGGTTCAGTTCACGGCTGTCACCGCCGCGACGCGCGGTCCGCTGATTGACACGGGCGACGTTGATATGGTTATCGCGACGTTCACAATCAAAGAGGACAGAAAGCTCTCCTGGAATTTCACGACCCCGTATTATACTGACGCGGTTGGTCTGCTCGTAAAGACCGCCGACGGCTACACGTCGCTCGCCGACCTTGACGGCAAGAAAATCGGCGTCGCAACAGCCGCGACAAGTCAGGACGCCCTCCAGACAGCCGCCGACGAGATTGGCATCAGCGTCACGTTTGAGGAGTTCGCGTCCTATCCCGAGATTAAAGCCGCTCTCGACTCGACCCGCGTGGACGTGTTCTCGGTTGACCGCTCGATTCTGCGCGGTTATCTCGACTCCACGACGACGCTGCTTGACGACCAGTTCTCGCCGCAGCCTTATGGCATTGCGACGAAGCTGACGCAAAAGGAATACTCCGAGTACATAGACTCGCTGATTCAGAAGTGGCTTGCCGACGGAACAATCGCTTCGCTCTGCGCGAAGTACGGCATCTAATCCAAAACGCGCGTTCCGAGTAACGCCACGTGCAAGCGCGGCGTTACTCGGTGCGATGTTGCCTGAATAATTGCCCGCAAAATCAAACGGAGGAGGCGCGTCCATGAAATCAATGAGCCCTATAGCGTGGTGGCGATTCGAGCTGCTGTTCAGCGACTGGCGGTTGTTTGGCAAGGCATTTCTTGTCACGCTCGCCGTGTCGGGACTGTCGCTTGCGCTCGCGCTTATTCTCGGCATGATATTCGGACTTTTGTCTCGCTCCAAGTACAGAGTTTTTCGCATTATCGCGCGGGTGTATGTTGAGCTTTTTCAGAACATACCGCTCGTAATTATCGCGTTTTTCATGTTCAACGCGCTGCCTTACGCGAACATAATGCTCAGTACCATGACAATCGGCGCGCTCGGCATCGGGCTGTACCACGGCGCGTACATATCCGAGGTTGTGCGTGCGGGAATTGAATCCATTCCGCAGGGGCAGTTCGAGGCGGCAAATTCGCAGGGGTTTTCATATTTTTCGACGATGATTCACATTATACTCCCGCAGACGATAACGATTATTCTGCCGCCGCTGACGAATCAGGCGGTCAATTTGATAAAGAACACGTCTGTGCTCGCGATGATTTCGGGCGGCGACTTGATGTACCGCGCGAACTCGTGGGCGGCTTCCGGTTCTTCGAGCTATGCCCCCGCGCTAATCGTTACGGGCGCGCTGTATTTTATCGTGTGCTACCCGCTGGCAACGGCGGCGCGCGCGTATGAAAAGCACATTATTAACGCCGGACTTGTGACTGCCGCTACCGAGGACGCGATTGTCGCCGTCACGGATTCGGAGTGATGCGTATGAGAATGATTGAGTTGGCGGCATTGACCGCGCCCGCGTCCGAGAGCGTCGGGCAGGCACTAAGAGACGTATTTACCGCCGGAAACACGAAGTTTTTCCTGACCGGCATACTCACGACGCTTGAGCTGTCAATCGTGGTTGTGCTTATTTCCATTCTGTTCGGCACAATTCTCGCGGTCACGCGCAATTATGAGAAGAAAATTTTCGGAAAAGTCGCGTCGGTCTATGTCGAGATTTTCCGCAACACGCCGCTGCTGCTTTGGATAGTCGGCTCGGTGTTTCTAATCCCGCGCAACCTAATCGGCAGCCCGATGGTGCGCGGCGGCTTCGGACTGATGCTGTACACATCGAGCGTTATTTCGGAAATTGTGCGCGGCGGCATGAATTCAATACACAACGGGCAGTTTGAGGCCGCGCGCAGTCAGGGCTTCACGTTTGTACAGACGCTGCTGTATATCGTTCTGCCGCAGACGTTTGAGCGTATAATTCCCTCGCTGATGAGCCAAATTGTGACGACGATAAAGGACACGTCGTTCCTCGCGCAGGTCGGCATCGCGGAATTTTTCTGGAAAGCGCGCAACGTCATGACGGGTATGTCCAAGAACGTTATCATTACGTCTAAGCACGTGTTTGTTATTTATATTTTTGTGGCGCTTGTGTATTTTGTAATTAACTTCTCGCTCTCGTGCGTCGTCCGCATGATGCGCCGCCGAGTGTCGGTGCGGCAGTAGTTTTTTGGCAGATTGAAGCCGCCGAATCCGATTTGGATTCGGCGGCTTTTGTGTGTTGGTGGTGGAGGGTGCAAACCTCTAGCTTCATTATGGGTGTTTTGTGATTGTTGTACTATTTGTTTAGAACGTCATTTGCTCCGTGAGGACGTTTATCGCAGCGGTTTCAACCGCGAGAATCTCCGCATAGAGTTCCGCTTGCGCGGTTATCGCGACGTTGTAAATCGCAATTGCGGCGGAATAGTCTCCGTCCGTCTCGTCGTAGGCGGCGGTTATCAGGCGTGTCGCCGCTTGCACGTCGGCGAGCGGCAGCGTCTTGCCCTGCGCCCAGTTTAGCGGCGCGAATTCGCCCGCATACGCACCACGAATGTGCGCCACAGTCGCTTCGTCGAAGAACATCGCGTACCACTCGGCGATTCCGTTGATTTGCCACGCCGTTTCGTCAACCGCCGACTGAACGTCGCCCGCTTCGAGATACGCGACGGTTGCGCTGATTAACTCGATGTTCGACTGATACCACTCGTGCGGCACAATCGGCGTTTCAGCCGAAACCGCGAGCAGCGCGTCCTGCGTTGCTTTGAAAATCGCGAGCGTCTTGCGGTTTAACGCTTTGCCCTCGGTCATTATAGCGGCGCGTTCGTCTACAGTCGTCGCGGCGTTGTAGCGAGTGTTGACGTCGGCAATCTTCGCGGTCAACGCTTCAGCAGCGGCGGCGTATTTGTCAACTGCGGCAAAGTATTCCGCGCCGCCGTCCGCGTATAACGCGGCTGTTTCGAGGTTGAGCGAAAAGGTCAGACGCTCCGCCTGATAGCCGAAGTCCAGTTCCACAGCCGGCGTGTTGTCGATGAAAATCCCGAGTCCGCCGTAGAATTTCAGTTGCCACTCAAGCACCGCCGCGTTGTAGGTTTCTTTTGTGTCGAAGTTTGTGTGGTAATACTTGTAGTAGAAATCGTACACGTCGCCGTCGTTTTCAACATCAATCAGGAAGCCGTTGATGAACGACGGAACGCCCGAAACATAGTACGAAAAATCGTCGGAGTATGTATACGTCTGGTAGCCGTCGGTCAATATTCCGTCGGGATATACGCCAATCGGTTTCGCGGCGTATTCGGAGTTTGTGTACCGCTCGACAAGACCGTAACTCTCCGGCGCGGAGTGCGTGTATGTGTAGCTCGCAAATTCATACGCCGGAAGCTCGAAGTTGATGAATGAGATTACTTTTCCCTGCCAGTCGGCGTGAGTTTCGGTTATCTGGCGGTACGAACCCAACGCCCAGTCATAATTCGTGTTGCTTTCGCCCCACTCTTCAGCTCCGTGAGCCACGAAGATAATGTCGCGCTCGGGAACATAGCCCGAGTCGCGCATTGCTTTCGCGATTGCGAGCATACCCGTCCACGCGATGGTATCGTCCTGAAAGCTCTCGTAGTACGCGTCGTAGTGCGCGCCGAAAAGTATCGCTTCGCTGCTGTCGCGCCCCTTGATAGTTCCGCGCACGTTGTAGCTTGTTCCGCCCTTTGAGTATTCGTTGTCAACGACGAACGTTCCGACAGCAACGCCGTCCGTCATGTTCGCGCGCAGGTACGCCGCGTCGTTACGCGTAATGCTAGCGGTCGGTATCGTCGCGGGGCCGCAGAAGTCGTTCGCGTTGTACGCGTCGTCGGATATTTCGGAGAATCCGGAGACGCTGCAAGCAATTAACCCCGCCGCGCCTTTTTCGATAGCCTGTATCACGGGTTCGCCAATCCACCACGCGGCGCGTTGGTCAATGTCGATAAGCACGACTTTCCCGGTTACATCAAGCCCCTCGTACTCTGCGGCGGTTCCGGTACCTACGTCGATGATTTCACCCGTCAGTCCGCCGGCGGGGGTGCCGTTAGTCTGATATGCGTGGAGGATAATTTCGCGGTCAGTCCCGTCGAGCGTCAAGCCGGAATTTCCGGCCTGAATACGGTCAACGGTAACGGGGTCAAGCGTGACATCGGTCAGCCCGATGTCCGTCATTACCGCGGCGATTTTCTCCGCCGTGCGGTGTTCCGCGTCAGAGCCTGACTGCCTGTCGCCGAGCCGATTGTCGGCATATTCGCCGCTCTCAATTATTTCAACCGCCAGGTTATACGCCCATTCCGCGTCAACCGCGTCGCTGTAAGCGCTTATGAAATCCCCAAGTGCGGGAAGTGCCTCAACAATAGGGTCTGTCGGTGAGGGCGATATGTCAGCAGGTACGTCGCTCGGCGTTTTTGCGCAGGTAGCGAGTGAAAAGATGATTAAAAGGCAGAGTATCAGCGCGGTGACATGCTTGAGTTTAGTGTGCATAATGTTTCCCCCTTTGACAAAATAACGACGCAAAACCGCAAATGCGTTTTTGCAGAACGGCAAACCTTGACAATGGAATTATTTATATTTAAGTAGTAACACTCGTCACTTTGAGTAGTCGTGCGCTTGTTCGAGCACCATGTCCTTGACTTTCATGAGCCGCACCTTGGTGCTGCGGTCGTTTTCCTCTAGTTTCATGGAGATGTACTTGATGTTCTTCTCCATTTCGGGAATCATGACGTACTCAAGCGCGTTTACGCGGCGGCGCGTTTTCTCTATCTCGTCGGAGAGAAGCTGCGTTGTTTTTTCGAGCTGCGCGAGCAGGAACATATCCTCGAACACGGCGTTCAGCGCGACAATCGCGTCGTCAAGCTCGCCGGAGGTTTGCGCGAAGCCGTATGGGAAGATGTCCTTTGACTCGGCGACTTCGGACTTGAAAGAGTATTCGGGAACGTTTACGGACATGATGTTTTTGAACTTCATCTCCATCTCGACCGTGTGCCGCGAGTACAATAGCGCCTGCTCCAACGCGCCCGGCGACATTACCGCCGACGCGACGGACAGCGCGGAATTGGCGCGCGCAAGCCCCTCGTCAACCTTTGCGCGAACTTCGCGGTTTTGGCGCACAAGGTCGAGAAACTGTCGCACAAGCTCGTCTCGTTTGTCTTTCAGAAGTTTGTGACCTCGGCGCGCGGTTTTTATCCGCCCTTTCAGGCGGGTCAGCTCCATACGCGTCGGTGTAATCGTTTTCGTCGCCATTACTTATCCTCGTCGGCGGGCAGGTACTTGTCGATGAACTCGCTCTTAATGCGCTTCAGCTCCGCGCGCGGCAGAATTGAGAGCAGTTCCCACCCGAGTACAAGCGTCTGCTCAATACTGCGGTTCTCCTCAAAGCCCTGTGAAACGTATCGTTTTTCAAATTCCTCGGCGAACTCGGCGAACAGCAAGTCCGTCGGCGTGAGTGCGGATTCGCCGAGAATTGTCATGAGTTCTTTTGCGTCCTTACCGCTCGAATAAGCGGCAAATAGCTGGTTCATCGTACCGGAATGGTCCTCGCGCGTCTTTCCGACGCCGATACCCTTGTCTTTCAGACGTGACAGCGAGGGCAAAACGTCAATCGGGGGAGCGATACCGCTGCGGTGCAGGTCGCGCGAGAGGATAATCTGCCCCTCGGTGATGTACCCCGTGAGGTCG
>JAISKH010000032.1 GCA_031261325.1 Oscillospiraceae bacterium | reverse complement strand
CGAAATATGCACAACAATTCGGCGTGTATGCTCGACCTGTTTGACCGCTACAAGTACACGAACGGCAACATCTCATGGTTCGGCTGCACGGGCGCGGGCAAGACGTTCGGGATTCAGACGCTCGCGGGGCGGCTACGGCAACAGAACAAGCGCGTGTTCATCATCGCGCCGAGCAAGGGCTACGAATATCGCTCGTTTTGCGAGAGCATCGGCGGCGAGTTCGTCAAGTGGGCGCCGTCGTCGAAGGACAGCTTCAATCCCATGGACATTCGCCTGCGCTCACTCGACGCGGACCTCGAAGCGCGCGGGCTGGAGCGCGACGATTCGCTGCTCGCGAATCACATTCCGAAGCTCACCGCGTCGTTCGCGCTGCTGAAAAAGAACCTCACCGATGAGGACAAGAACTACCTCGACGCGTCGCTTGTGGACTGCTACAAGCGGTTCGGGATTACGTTCGACAACGCGTCGCTGTTCGACGATGGCGGCAACTACAAGCCGTCGCCGACGTTTGAGGACTGGTACGGCGTACTCGGTGAGTCGCCGGACACGAAGCACCTCTCGGTACCGCTGCTGCGGTTCGTGACAGGCTCGGCGGCGAACATGGTGAAGTCGTCGAACGTTGCGCGCGACGGGAAATATTACGTGTTCGACGTGTCCGACGTGCCGGAGGAATTGCTGGAGTTCGTCACGTTTTGGGCGACCTCGTTCTGCACGGACATGGCGCAGGAGAGCATACTCACCGAGGACGTTATCATCATCGACGAGAGCTGGCTGCTAATCGGCGCGACCTCCACGCCGGAGATTGCGGGGCGCGTACTCGAACTGGCAAAGACGATTCGCGGTTACAACGGCATACTAATTACCGCGTCGCAGGACTTGACGGATTACCTGTCGCTGGAGGACGGGCGGTACGGCAAGGGAATAATTAACGCGAGCCGCATAAAAATCATCATGCAGCTCGAAGAAAACGAAGCGCGGCTCGTCGGCGAGATACTGAACCTGTCCGAAAATGAGGTCACGCAGATAACGCGAGCCCGTCGCGGCGAGGCGTTGCTGTCAATCGGCAACAGCCGAATTAGTCTCGCGATTCACTCCAGCGCAACGGAATACGACGCGATTACGACGGCGAAAGCGGATATTTTGGGGCGGCGGGAGCGGGGTTAGGGTCACCGCCCGCAGCACTTCTTGTACTTCTTACCGCTGCCGCAAGGACACGGCTCATTCCTGCCCACCTTCGTTACGCGTACCGGTCCCGCGGTAGTCGGCTCCGGCAATGGGCGACCGAGCGTCTCCGCCAATTCGGTCGGCGTATGCCCGTTGTTGGAACGCAGACGCGTGTTGTTTTGCAGGTCGGTAACAAGCTGTGTAAATTCCTGCGCCAGCTTCTTTGTGGCGAAGCGCGCGCCGCGCTCCTCAATCGTGGAGTACAGCATTTGTGTCGGCGCGTCGTTTTGGCAGAGAAACACAAGCAGCGCAACGACTTCCTCAACCTCCGCGTCGTCGTCTATTAGATTTGCGCGTATATACTCGGCAAGCCTTTCAAGCTGCGGTGTGACCTCTATATAATCGTTGTCTGCGTACTTCAAAAACTCGTCGCGTGGCGGAATGTAGCGCGGCTTATCCCCGATTTTCGCAATTAGCTCCTCCGCGTGTTGCAGGTCGCCGCCGTCATCAAGCTCGGCAGATACTATAAAATCACGCATGAGTACAAAGTCCTCGTCGTGGTTCTTTTCAAACAATATGTACCGCGACAGGACAAGACCAACCTCGTCGGCATCGGTTTTGTCGTTGTTTTGACTGTTGTACAGGCTCACAAAATCGTCTGTCGAGATAGCACCGTAGAGATTGACCGCCGCCAGCGCGTAATGGTTCAGAAGCCTGTAATGCTCGCGGGTTATGGAAAATCCCGCTGACAATAGTGTGTTAAACACCTCTTTCACTTCGGTCGGCACGACAAAGCACACATCGTCGTTATGAGTAAAGGCTTGCAGGTACCCCATTCCAAGCGCGGCGGAATAATCAGCGGCTTCAACGGTGCTGTCGTACAGAACATCTAACGCGGCAACGCGATTGAAGAAATCCCATGCGCCGTCTCCAAGCGCGACCAGCGTTTCCTTGAATCGCACCGTATTTGCCGGCAGTTCCTCGGCAACGCGCTCGGACAGCTCCGGCTGTGCGAGCTTTGTATACCTCGAAATCCCAATGGCTTTAGCGATACTTTTCAAGTCCGACACGCTCCGCAACGCTAAAATATCTCGCAACGCCGACAGCGGTTCGTGCTTAATAGCGGATTTATGTAAAACCTTACTGCTTGTTATGGTATCAGGCATAGGAAACCCTCCCAAGAATAGCTTTTTCGATATTATACGCCACATTTCAGCATATGTAAATATATCATAGAAAAGGAGACCACACACCATGCCAAACCCGAAAATCACCGAAGTGCAATCCCTTGTCCTCGAAACGTACAACCTAATCGGGCGGCTGTCCGCCGTGCCGAACAGCAAGGCGAACGCCGAAAACTACGCGCGCAAGCTTGAAATGTTGTCCGCGCAATACGAGTCAGGCGCAGTCAAGCTGCGCGAGTTTTGCGAACGGCACTATCGCGCGGTCGCGAAAAGCGGCGGTAAATCACCGCCGCCGCACACAATCGCGGGGCGCGCGGAGGTCAACGAATACGGCTGGCTGCATATCAAAATCGATGCGCTGCTCCCGCATTGCCGCTACACCTCGCCCGCGTACCTCACGGACACAATCGCGCGTCTGCTCGATGAATTTGAGCGCGGCAGGCGGCGGCTGCCGTACTTCGACGCGGCGGCGCTCGTGATTGACGAGCATTGCGATATTGAGACCCGCACCGTGTTCGACCAAGACAACAAGGGCTGGAAAGCAATCCCGAACGCTCTCAAAGGGCGGGTCATAAAGGACGACGACCAGTTCACGTTAAGCGTTCACCTCATTTCCACCAAGAGCGCCGAAATGGCGTGTCACATATATATTCTCCCGCAATCCGAAGCGGGAGATTTCTTTTACGCAAAGGCGGAAAATTACGGAGTTTTCTCGTAAAATGCGCCCGCGACAATGACCGCAATAATTGAAACCGCGCGCGACAAACGGCTCCGAAAACGCAAGCTGACGTTCGGACAAATACCCTGCTTGTCGCGAGCAATAACGGTGAAAAAGTATCGCAATTACAACGTCGAAAATGCGTAATACGCTCGCGACATTGCCCCGATGTAACCCTCCTACGCATACCTCACGCGACAAAAGGAGTGAAAACCATGATATTAGACACGCAAGACCTACTCCTGCTCCGCCTTGCGGGTGAGTACCGCCAAATCCCGCTGCACAGCCTGAGTATACTCGGCTTCGCGAGCCTGCGTGACGCGGCGGCACGGCTCACGGCGGCGGAACTGCTGTCAATACCGCGCGGGGGCAGCTACTTCCGACTCGCGCCTAAAGGCTGCGAACTGATGAGCCGCCTCGGTCGTCCCCAAGAGCCGAGTACGCGCCGCACCTATGAGGGCGACCCTACCCTGCGCCGCCGCCTGAACATCGGTTCCGTCATGCTGACCTGTCTGCGCGCGGGAATTGATACAGCCCTTGACGGCGTTGACGGTCTGCGGGAACAGCCCGCGTTTTACCCCGCGTTCGCCCTGCGGAACGGCGGCACCAACCTCATGAACGCCGCAAGCTGCGCCGGTTTCGCGCACCTCGGCGACGCGGCGTATATGCTCCAGTACGTCGGCGCGGACAGCCGCGGTATGTACCTTGATAACGAGTTGCGACAGCTACATAATATGTCCTCCGTGTTCGGCGAGAATCTGAATATCCCGAAAGCCGTGATTTTCGCGGGCGACAGCTACGCGCACCTGTACGAGCGCGTACATACGGCAATCCTGCCGCCGAAGCAGAGCCGTCACGGGTACACCGATTACGCCGAGGTGTACAGGCTCGCCGACATTCCGATACACCTCCTGCCGTGCGACGAAGCGGGCGCGTTCCAGCTTGCCGTAATGTCCGAGACGGAGTATATCGCGAAGCTCGCCCGCGCCGCGTTCGGCGACAGGTGGAAACCCGCCGACCCCGACATTCCAGAAGCGGACGGGAGCGTGAGCGGCACGCCGCTTGTTATCGGCGTTGACATGAACGTGCGGCGCGTCGAAGCCGTTCTCGCCGCCGCTAAAAACCTCGGCAGACGCGAGGTGATGGTCGCCGCGCTGAAAGAGCAAATGCGCGACTTCTATCTCGCCGCACTACCTAAAGGCAAATTTGTGACCCCACTCGGCATAGGTGAGGACGTTCTGGAGGTTGCGTTCGGCAAGCGGCTGACGCTGTACACGCCGCCGCGAGACCCCGCGCGCGACGAAAGCGGGGCGTTCGTCTATGCCTAAGCTGTCTGAGCGAATCGCGAGACTTGAAGCATACCTCGGCGAGAAAATATCGGAGCGGTTTCCAAAGCTGAAAGAGCGCAAAAAGCGGTATATCGCAATCGGTCTGGGTGCGTGGTACCTCTACGGTATGCTTGTCAATTCCGTGCGGCTCGGCATACGCTCCACCTTCGGCGACGGCGACGGGCATATCTGGGTGCTAAATCCGTTCCGCAACCTGCTCGCGCTGTTCACCGCCGAGGGCGTGGTTATCCTCGCCGTCGGATTTCTGCTCGTGTGCCTGATTACGAAAAAGGGCTATGTGTGGTTCTCCGGCTACAAATTCACAAAGGACCCGCGCGGCTTTGATATTCTACCCGACGGTACGCACGGCTCGTCCGGCTTCATGACGCGCAAGGAGTTGGAGAGCGTGCTCGACTGCAAGCCCGTCGCGGAGCTTGACGGCACGGTTTTCGGCAAGTACAAAGCAACACCGACATTGGACGATAAGTACGCCAAATACGTCTCGCTGAAAGACTCCTCCGCGCTGAACGACCACACTCTTGTGTACGGCGCGTCAGGCACGGGCAAGTCGCGCGGCTTTGTGCGCCCGTTCGCGTGGCAGGCGGTCAGACGGCGGGAGTCGATGCTGCTCGTTGACCCAAAGGGCGAGTTTTACGAGAGTATGTCGGAGTATTTCCGCGCAAACGATTACACGGTAAAGGTCTTTAACCTGCTCGACATGGAGAACTCGGACGGCTTTAACGTCATGCGCGACATTGACGCGGACATTAACCTCGTCGCGAGCATCGCCGACGTCGTAATCAAGAACACGGCGAACGGGCGCGAGCAGCCGAGCGACTTCTGGGACAAGGCGGAGCTGAACCTGCTTATGGCGCTGATACACTATGTCCAGAGCCAAGAGGTGCCGGGTACGGACAGGCTGCTGCCCATCGAGCAACGCTCGCTCGGCACTATATACAAAATGCTCTCGCGCGAGACGTTCAATCAGTTGGAGGAGCGTTTCGCCAAACTGCCGAAAACTCACCCCGCGCAGGGAACCTACGGCATATTCAAGCTCGCGCCGCGCAACCTGTGGGGCAACATCGCCACGGGGCTGGGCACGCGCCTGACTGTATTCCAGAACGAACTTGTAGACAAGATAACGTCCTACGACGAGATTGACATGACGCTGCCGGGGCAGCGACCGTGCGCGTACTTCTGCGTTATCCCCGACCAAGAAAACCCGTATGAGTTCCTGTCCTCGCTGTTCTTTTCGACGCTGTTTTCACGCCTGACGGACTACGCGCGGCGGTTCGGGGAGCGCGGACGGCTGCCCGTCGCGGTGAACGTGTGCCTTGACGAGTTCTGCAACATCGGCGACTTCGGCTTCAAACGACTCATTTCGACTGTCAGAAGCCGTAACATAAACTGTCAGGTGCTTGTGCAGGGCGTGTCGCAGCTTGAGAACCGATACCCGCGCAACGAGTGGCAGGAGATTGTCGCCAACTGCGACTGCCAGATTTATCTCGGCGGCAACGACAACCTCACGGCGAAGTACATCTCCGAAAAGTGCGGCAAAGTCACAATCGCGGTGAAGAACAATCAGATGCCGCTCACGCCGCTGTTCTCGCCGATTTACAGTTCCACGCGCCCTTACTCGCAGACGAAAAGCAACACACAGCGCGACTTAATGCAGCCCGACGAGGTGCTGCGGCTTCCGAATGAGCAATGCCTTGTCATGCTGCGCGGGCAAAAACCGCTGCTACTGCACAAGATTGTGCCGGAGGAGTTTTCCGGCTACGCCGACATTCGGGCGGCGCGTATCACGGATTATGTGCCGTTGTGGCGGCAAACGCCGACGGAACCTCAACCGATTATGGCACCGGTTCCCGCCGAACCCGTGCGCGTTCCAATCGTCAATGACGACACACGCGTTCAAGAACCCGTTATCCCGCCCGCGCCGGCGGAAACCGACTACTGGAAAACCAAGACCGATTACACGCTCGTACAAGAGGAAACCGACAACAAATACGGTCCGCTCATACACATGGGCGAGACGTCTCCGACCGACATCATCGACGAGACTATTAACAAAATGGGGGAATAGACAATGAAAGCGACGCCAATTTCGCGCCGTCCCGACTTCGCGCTCATCAAGCAGACCGACGTGCAGGCGTTCTACCACCTGCAAATGCCGCGCTGGCTGTTCTTTGACAGCCGATTTAAGTCCCTGCCGCTGGAGGCGAAAGTCACTTACACGTTCCTGCTCAACCGCTTCCAGCTGTCGAAGCTGAACAACTGGATAAACGACGACGGCGAGGTGTTCATCATCTACACGCGGGAATCGCTGGCGGAGGAAATTCAGATTTCGTACCGCAAGGTCATCGACAGCATGAAAGCGCTCGCGCGCGTGCGGCTCATCTACGAACGCCGCTGCGGGCGCGGCGACGCGAACCAGATTTATCTCGCCAAAATCGAGGACTTGGAGACGTACAGCGCGGAGCATAACAGCGCGCCGTTTGTCACAGAGGACATAAGAAGTGCGGAAACGGCAGTTCTTGAAGTCGCGGATAGCCCTGTCGCGCAGGACATTCACGCGGAAACAAGACCTGCGGAAATTGCACCTCTTGAAGTGCCAACCTCGCACATCAAGACCTGCGGGAACGGTACTTCAAGGTGTGCGAATACGACAGGTCAAGACCTGCAAAATCGGCACACCAGTAATACTAACGTAAGTAATACTAAAAAGAGCGATACTGAACGTCAGTCAGTCCGTTGCGCGCGGGGGCGCGACGACGGGCGGACTGACGAGGAAATTGCGGAGCTTGACGACATTCTGGACGATAGCGAGCTGTGGACGTTCCCCGAAGCGACGGCAAAGGTGTTTGAAAGCGCGATTGAGCGGCTGTTCTTCTCGGAGCAACTGCGAATCGGCGACGCGGTACTGCCCCGCAAGAAGATACGGGCGCACTTACACGCGCTTGACGGCACAAAGCTGCAAACCGCGGCGAACAAGATTGCCGCGAACACGAAGCAAAATATCAGGAACACGACCGCCTACACGATGGCGGTCATTTTCAACTCAATTTGGGAGAGCGAAAGCGACGTGATGCACGACCCGTATTTGAACTCGCTGAGAGGGGGTGATTAACGTGTACATTGTCACGACGGAGCAGGAGCGTCTGTTCGCCGTCATCGACAAAACGGGGTACCTGACGACGGCGCAGGCGGAGCGAATCCTGCCGTGCACGTACCCTGACAAGCATAGTGCTTTCACCGAGCGCGTACTGCGGCAACTGCAATTTCAACAGAAAATACGCTTCATGACGGATAGCGTCGTCAAGCTGCCGCACCTATTGGAGCGCGAGCCGGACTTTGAAATGCTCGCGGCAATCGACATTATGCTCGACATTGCGGACGGCGCGCCGCTGGAACTGTCGGCGAAGAAGCCGCCGTTCAAGCTGTGCTTTCTCGTCGAGCGCGGGGATAAGGTCGGCAGCTATGGCGTCGTCCTCGCGCCGCCGGGCGACGAGACGCAGATTAACTTCCAGCTTCACGGCGCGGAACACCTCACCGTGATTTTCGTGCTGACCGAACCCGAACAGCGCGAGCGATACAAAACCGCGCTGTCGCACTACTTCGCCGTCAGGGACGGCGGTAAATATCGCTACTTTAAGGGCGAAAATTAAGGAGGGCAACTATGCCGAGAAAAAAGATAATTGACGAAATCCCGTCTGATGAGTTTGTTGAGGAGCAGGAAATATTCGAGGAAACGGCTGCTAATTCAGACGCGGGCGAACCCGCAATCGTCGCGGAATCCGCTGAAGAAGTAACCATTGAGGACACGGTTTCGGACGCTACCGAGACTATACCCGACTACGAACTTATTGCAGACGATAGTGAACCGATAAACACCGATGAACCCGTCGAGGACACTACCGAACCCGAAACGGCAATTGAATTTGCCGACGAGCCGCCTGCCGAACCCGTCGCCACACCGCAAACCATATCGGTCAAGCCGACTGCCAAACCGCGCAAAAAGTCGTTCTTTGACCTGAAGCTGAACGAACTTGACCGCGACTTATCCGAGGAGCAGCGCGCGGAGTGGAACGGCATTTACGCGTCGTACCGCGCGAAGTCCGTGCTTAGCGGCACCGTCATCGGCGCGGACAGAAACACGTTCGAGGTCGTGAACCGCGACACGCGCGCGGTGGAGAAAAAGACGCTGACGACGCTGATTGTCATCGACTACCGCGTGAAAATTCTCATACCCGAAACCGAACTGTGGGCGGCGGGCGACGAGCGACCGTCGCACCTCGTCAACGGTTTGGTCGGCGCGAAAATCGACTTCATAATTATGGAGGTGGACCGCGAAAACGAGTGCGCCGTCGCGTCGCGCCGCATGGCTCTCTCCGCGCGGCAGCACTTTTTCTCGCGCGGAGAACACCGCGAGGGCGAGTTGCTGAAGTGCAATATCCTCGCCGTTGGCGCAAAACAGTTAAGCGCGGAATGCAACGGCTATGACCTGCACCTCACGCAGCGCGATTTGAGTTACACCTCAATCGCCGACCTGCGCGCGCAGTACCGCCCCGGGCAGGAACTGACCTGCCGCCTGACGGAATACGACCGCAAGTCGGGCAAACTCGCGGTGTCGGTCAAGGAAGTCAACCCGAACCCGTTTGTCGGCGCGGACAGGCGGCACCCCGTCGGCTCGCGCCGACAGGCGACAATCTCCGGCAAATACGCGGGCGGCGTGTTCTGCAACCTGCCCGACGGCGCCGTGTGTCTGTGCCTGTACTCGTCGCGCCACGCGGACGCAGATTTCCGCATCGGAGACGAGGTAATCCTGCTCATCAGCCGCTACGACTACGGGCGGGAACTGATTTTCGGGAGGATTTTGGCGAAGTGGTGAGTATTGGTGAGTAAAGAGTACGCGGCGGTCATTGCGACCGCCGCGTGTTTAATCGTCAGCTAAGAGTTTGCTTGGTGGGATACCGAGTGCCTCCGCCATTCTGAAAAGCGTCTCCAACGACACGCCGCGCGTAGTGCCTGTCCCCTCGACCTGCGCGATGAAGCTAACGCTCCTGTCAATTTTATCGGCAAATTGCTCCTGCGTCATCTCCGCCATTTTCCTGTAATACGCTATCTTCAAGCCCAGCATTTTGTAGCGCTCGGGGTATTGTGTTTTCATAAAATTCGCTCCCATTAGTGATAACATATTTTATCAGCAAATGGAGTAAAATATAATTGACAGGGATTGCATTATACTTTACTATGGGTGAATGATTGTTAACGCAAATACAATATGCGGCGGTGAACTATGGCGCGAATCTGCACTTTCTTCGGGCACAGGACCGTCCCCGACGAACTCCGCCCTCGGCTGCGAGTTGAGATTGAGCGGCATATCCACGAACACAACACGACCGTCTTTTATGTCGGAAACAACGGCGCGTTTGACCGCATGGCGGTCGGGGTTCTGCAAAAGTTGAAGCCGCTGTACCCGCAAATCCGAGTGTTCACAATACTGGCATACATGCCCTCCGTGCGCGACGAAAAAAGCGTCACAGAGTACGACACGACAATATACCCGGAGGGGCTGGAACTTGTGCCGAAACGCTTTGCAATCGCGCGGCGCAACCGCTGGATGGCAGAACAGTCTGCCTTTGTGATTGCCTATGTGCGGACGGACTACGGCGGCGCGTATGACGCGGTGAGGTTTGCGGAGCGGCGGGGGAAATCTGTCACGAATTTGGCGGATTAAGGGTGTTTCGCAGGAAAACCTCGTACAAGCACTATTCATCGGCAAAAGTAGCCGTTGCAATCCGGCGGGATTCGGGGTATAATAGCGATAGAAAGTGTGGTGGTCAATATGTCAGCCGATTTCCTCCCGCCTAAATCTGATATTGTATTCAAACTCCTGTTCGGCGACGAGCGGAATATCGACCTGCTGACTGCCTTGCTGAAGTCCGTCCTCGACCTACCACACAGCGAGTACGCCGAGGTGACCATCGTTGACCCGCACCTGTTGCGCGAGTTCGAGACCGACAAACTTGGTATACTCGATGTGAAAGTCACGACGAAATCCGGGAATATTATCGACATCGAAATTCAAGTTGCGGAAACTCCGGAGCTAAAAGAGCGCATAATCTTTTACATCGCGAAGATGATAACCGAGCAAATCGGCAACGGTCAGGATTACGACGCGATTAAACACGTCGTCAGCATCGTGATTACGGACTTTGATTTCATTGTCGGCAGCGAGCCGTATCACCACAAATACACGCTGTACGATAGAGAAAACGAATCGGAGTTCACCGACCTTGTGTCGCTCCACACGTTGGAGTTGCCAAAATTACCGAGCAAAGACGACGACACCGAATTATATGACTGGCTGCGGTTTATCCGCGCCGAAACGGAGGAGGATCTCAATATGTCAGCACAAACAAACACGCAGATTGAAAAGGCTGTCGGCGTACTCAAAGAGTTATCCGCCGACGAGCGCGCCCGTATGCTCTATGACGCGCGCGAGAAGCAACGGCGCGACGAAGCCTCGCGGTTGAAGGGCGCGTTGCGCGAGGGCGAAGCACGCGGCAAGCTCGAAGTAGCGAAGAACGCCATAAAAGCGGGTATCGCTATCGACCAAATCACGTTGCTCACAGGTCTTTCGCGCGAGGAAATTGAGCGTTTGCAGAAATAAAGCTGCAATGGGAATTATGCGGACGCTAAAATCACGAATTAACATACAAAACACGCGCGGACAATCTCGCTTATGAGACTGTCCGCGCGTTATTTGTATATTAAACCGCCGACTTGTGACATATCCCGCTTCGACTCATAGCAATTTCGTCCATTGTTACCACATTTCGGGGTAATTGTCGCGTGTTTCGTAAGAACGGTGCCGCGCATCCCGCACTTGTTACGCCACCGAACTGTCGGAACCGCCGACCATCGCCGCGCCGACACGCCGCCACACCTTCCGATACAGCAGCACCGCGACGACCGCCGCCGCGACCTCCGCAATCGGGAACGCCCACCACGCGATTTGTGCGGCGTTCGCCGTGCGCGAGAACAGCCACAACAGCGGCAGCGCAATCACAATCAGCCGCAGCGCGGACACGATGAGCGACTTCACGCCGTCGCCAAACGCCTGGAAAATCCCCTGAAACGCGATG
>JAISKH010000084.1 GCA_031261325.1 Oscillospiraceae bacterium | reverse complement strand
ACCTCCGCAGCGATTTTTCTTGCACGGACAGGCCAAAAAAAATCGGAGATTAAAGCATAGGTTGAGGACAAGTACGGCTATGATTTAAGCCGAATTCTTGATGAAATTCGCCCGACGTATAAGTTCAATGAGAGCTGTCAAGACACCGTTCCGCAGGCAATCACCGCGTTCCTCGAAAGTACGGACTTCGAGGACGCAATCCGCAACGCGATTTCGCTCGGCGGCGACAGTGACACGCTCGCCGCGATAACGGGCGGTATCGCGGAGGCCGCCTACGGGATTCCCGACGATATCCGCGAAAAAGCGTTGAGCTATCTTGACGCGCCGCTGCTCGAAGTCGTTGAGCGTTGGGAGCGGTCCTATGGCTACGTTTTTTAGCTTGGCGCATAGCTGCTGCAAATACTGTCGAATTGTGCAATACACATAAAGTTACTTTTGCTGAAAAAAACACTCGCTTTTTATAAAATAATGTGGTATAATACCAAAAATATTGCAAATCACGTGCGAATGCAGCATCTTAAGGAGGTGAATCTCGTCGGCAATATCACGTCGGAGGTATTGGGCTCACGACAGTTTCGCAATCACTTTTAATAATATATAACAAAGGAGTAAATCAAATGCCAAACCAAAACGAAAACGAAAACCAAGCGGGTCCCGGTCAGTTTAATTTCCAAGCTTTTATTTTGGAGCGCACACAGGCCGACAAAAAGGAAGAGATGGAGGCGTTCCTGAGTGAACCCCAAAGTCCTCCGGGAGAGGGCGGTTTTGACCCCGAGGCTTTCCAGAAACGCAACGAGCGTATGATGTCGATGCTGACGCCGGAGGGTGCCAAGGAACTCCAAAAAATGATGAATCCCTTTGGCGGCGATGAGGATTACGACGCGTCAGCGGAGGACAAAAACTGGTTGGAGCAGCCCGAAAAACTCAAATGGAAAGACAGCTCTCCCGAGGTTTCCGCAGATGATATGCGCGCAGCGCACGCGTGTTCAAAGAGGGCGGACGGAATGGAATGCGAATGCTGGAATACCGGCTGTCAGTTCCACGGAAATTGCCGGAAGTGTCTCGTATTCCATTTGGCTCTGAAACAATTCCCGACCTGCCAGAGATGCTCTGTGTTAGGGGACTACGAGGAGCATTACATCGTATTCAGCCGCGATGCCGATAAATAGCGGAAATTTATATTGAAAGGAAACATTAAAAATGCAAGAAGATGTAAACATACTGGCACAGCCGAATAAAAACAAGTGGCTGGAGAATCCGCCCAGCGTTAAGGGCGGAGATATGCGCGCGGCAATAGCTTGCGCCAACAAAGCGGACAAGCTCGAATGCGATTGCTGGAATACCAAGTGTCCATATCACGGCGACTGCCGTAAATGTATTGTGTACGAAACGTGCTTGAAACAGCTGCCGACCTGCGAAAGAGGCCTGTTTGAGCAACTGAAAGAACACCACGCCGCACACGCCGCAAAGTAGTAAACGACGAATATTAATATCGGCGGGGCGTGTTATGCGCCCCGCCGCGCGTTCAGAGGGTTATAATGAAATTTGTTGAGCTTGAAACCGAGCGGCTACGTCTGCGCGCCTGCCGCGACGACGACTTTGACGACGTTTTCGCGCTGTACTCAGACAAGGAAAATATGAAGTACACGCGCAACATCATTACGAACGCGGACAAAATGCGTGAGGCCCTCACGCGTTGGGTCAGCGGTGCCGATGCCGACCCGTGCTACGATTTTGAGTGGATAATCGAGCTGAAAGCTACCGGTGAGTTTATCGGTCACGCGCTCGTGATGGATTTCGGCTGGCAAAAAGACATTTCACCCGATTGGTCATACAACGAGGGACACTGCGAAACCGGGATTTTCATTCTTCCGCAGCACCAGCGGCGCGGCTACGGACACGAGTTTAAGCGCGCGGTTCTTGACTTTATGTTTGAAAGTCTCGGTTGCCGCGAACACATGTCGCAGTGCGATGAGCGCAACATTGCGTCGCAGCGGATTATTGAGGGCGTCGGTATGAAGTACGAGTATTCGTGGGATATTCCGAAGGCGGTGGACGGTGAGCAGACGGGCGAAACGGAACGCCGCCGCGTATACTCAATGTCCTGCGCGGATTGGAAGGCGGCGCGCCGCGCATAACAAAACAAAAACAACCTCCCGAATTTCGGGAGGTTGTTCATTAATCGCTTAGAAGCTGTGTTCGGCGCGGGAAATTACGTCGTTTTGCATCGCCTCGGTCATTTCGACGAAGTAGGCGGAGTATCCGGCGATACGCACAACGAGGTTGTGGTGCTTTTCGGGGTTCGCCTGCGCCTCACGCAGAGTGGCGGAATCGACGACGTTGTACTGGCACTCCATACCGCCCTGCTCAAAAAATGCCTTTGTCATATCTCTGAGCTTTGTTACTCCGTCGTCGCGCGACAGCGCGGTCGGGTGCAGGCGCAAGTTCACCGCCATACCGTCCATAAAGCGCGAATGGTCAAAGACGGTCGTGGACAGGAACACGGAGGTCGGGCCGTTCAAATCCCTGCCCTGAACGGGACTCATTGCGTCGGCAATCGGCGTACCCGTTTTGCGCCCGTCCGGCGTCGCCCAGGTCAGCTCACCCTGCGGAACGTGGTCCGCCGCGCCGTACATACCGCCCTTGTACACCGAACAACGCTGATTTGAAAACTCGGTGCAAAGCTGATAATACAGGTCAACAATCCACTTCAGCTCCATATCGGC
>JAISKH010000022.1 GCA_031261325.1 Oscillospiraceae bacterium | reverse complement strand
GTTTCGCGCGTCGGCGCGGGCGAGTTCCGTGTCCTACGCGGACGGCGCCCCCTTTCTTACGCAAGAAAGGGGGGAAAGAGCGCTTAAGGGGGCTGCCGCCCCCTTAAGAAGCCCCTGCTCTCAAAGCACTCAAGTCTCCAGTCGCTATCGCAAATGTTATGTTCTACAGCGCGGAACAAGACTACACTTTAGTGCAAGCTCGCTCGCGCGAAGTTGTCAATGTTGCAACGCACATGTCCTTGCCGAATGGCGGCTTGCAATCCCATTGTTAACCTACTGTCCGTAACGCCGCACTTGGTTTGCGCCTAGCTCGCGGGGTGATTCTTAAGAGGGGTTTACCCCTCTTAAGTGCGCTTTCCCCCCTTTCCCGCATTGGAAAGGGGGCGCCGCCCGCGTAGGGCAAGCGAATCTCCTTTGAGAATAAACAGCAATAGAGAAAACTAATACAGCAGGGCGAGTGCAACGCGCAAAAGGTGTCGCTGCTGCGGGACGTGGGGAATATGGATATAAACAAAACGCCGCGAAAAGCGGCGTTTTGTTTATTTCTTGTTTTTGTCGTAGAGTATGCGCAGCCCTGTGAGCAGCAGGTTGTCGTCGCAGACAATCTCGCGCCGACAATGCGGTATGACGCTGGGTGATATTCCGCCTGTGGCGACGACGCTTGCGATTGTGCCGATTTCTTCCTCGAAGCGGTCAATCATGCCGTCCACCATTGCCGCCGCACCGAACACCGTGCCGCTCTTCATGCAGTCAATGGTGCCGGAGCAGATGTGCTTTTTCGGCGCTTCAATCGGTATTTTGGGCAGGAGCGACGCGCCGCGCGACAGCGCGTCCAAGCTGAGCGCAACACCGGGGCAGATTGCGCCGCCGATGAAGCCGCCCGTTGCGTTGACTACGGATATTTTCGTCGCGGTGCCCATATCGACGATTACGACGGGGAGCGGGTAACGCGCGATTGCCGCGACGGCTGTCGCCGCCATGTCGCTGCCAAGCTCGGCGGGGTTGTCGATTAGGATATTCAGCCCCGTCTTTATGCCGGAGCCGACGATTATTGATTGCAAGCCCGTCAGTTTTGTGACCGCGACGCGGAACACGTTCGTGAGCGGCGGGACGACGGACGATATGATTGCGCCCGTGAAGTCGCGGCGGTCTACGCCGTTGAACTCCAGTATGTTCTTGATGTCAACCGCGTACTCGTCCTCGGTCTTTAAGATGTCCGTTACGAGACGGAACACGTGCGTAATCTCGTCGCCCTCAAAGCAGCCTATGACGACGTTTGAGTTGCCTATGTCTATTGCAAGCAGCATGTATTTTCACCTACAGTCTTTGTATTGCAAGGGAATTTAAGCTTTTTGTTTTTGCCCGTATTGAATTAGACGGACGATTGCGGGGGAGAGCACGACGTTGACGAGAAACTCGAATATGAAGTTGCCGCCGACAAGCCCGAGGAACATGAATGTGCCGACGCTCTCATAGCCCGCGTGCGCCGCCCAATCCTTAATCGTGGGCAGGAACGCCGTTGAGCAGCCGAGCAGGAATATTCCCGTGTTGACGACCGGCGCGACGACAGCCGCGGAAACGACCGCGACGAGCTTATTCTTTTTCTCCAACAGCTTGTAAACGAACCCCGCCGCGAGTCCCGCGAGCGCGCCCTTTGCGATTACGATAATCACGGTTGCGAGCGGCGATATTGCGAGGAACGCCGCCGCGTCTCCGGATAAGAGCACGACCGCGCCGAACACCAAGCCGAGCCAGCCGCCGGACAGCGGGTCCGTCAGCGCGGCGCCGACGACTATCGGCAGCAGCACCAGCGAGATTGAGAACGGTCCGAACCGAATGAACGCCCCGAGAAATTGCAGCACCACTACAATTGCCGTGAGCATTGCGAGAAGAACGAGTTTTCTTGTACCGTTTGCCTTTTTCATTTTGCTTCCTCCTGTTGCCGCTCTTTTGATTTTGCCGCGCGTTCGGCGGTTTTACCGACGCGGGCGAAGATGCGGCACATTAAAATATTTACTCAAGCGGTTGCCCGCGTGAATACGAGGTGGGAAATGATGCGGCGGTTTGGCGCGCGGTTTTGCTCGGGCTACAGTATCAGCTCCGGCGGGAGGAATTTCTTGAGGCACTCCTCAAGCGTTTCCTCCTCCAGCGGCTTCAGTATATGCCCGGAAAAACCCTCTGTTATGTAGCTTATGTCAATGTCGTCCTCGGCGTTGCCCGTAAGCGCAACGATAGGCGCCGCGGCATAATGCCCGCCGCGCCCGCGCAGTCGCTTCGTCGCCTCAACGCCGTCTATGCCGGGCATAATGTGGTCCATGAATATGAGGTCGTAGTCCTTTTCGGAAGTCATGTCCAACGCTTCCTGCCCCGACTGCGCCATGTCGGGCTTTACCGCGAACTTGCGCAGCATTGCCTCGGCAATCAGGCGGTTTACATCTAAGTCATCGACGATAAGGATTTTTGCGCGCGGAACACGGATTCGCCTTTGATTCTGTTCATCGTTCTGCGACATATTCGTCCCTCCCGCACAGAAATTTGCTGGTTCGCGCTTACGCGCCCTAACAATTCATTATGCCGCCTGCGCGCCGATATGTCAATACAAAAATTTTATTATTATTTACGCGCCCGCGTGTAACCTTATTTGTAACTATAATTATAAGCGGGCGGGGCGCCGCGACTTGCGGGGCGCGGGTTATTCGGCATAGTGGATAAGGTCGATGCTCAGGTACCTGATTATTTGGGGCAAACCTTTGGTTATATTGCTATATTGTTGTATATAACCAAAGATTCATCTTGACAAAAGGGTTGATTTTAGTTATTCTTGTACGGATAGGGAATATAAATTAAAGTTAGAATCTGTAATTTAGGGAGGACTACAAATGGCAAACGAAAAAAGCGTCGCCTCGTCGGGGGGCAGCATGACTTTTACGCTGGAAACAGCGCACGAGCATGTCTCCGACGTTATCAAGGCGATACCCGAGTCGCTGACCGCTTTCCGCTGTCCCTTATGCGGAAAGAGCTTCGTCGGCTACGGCGAGCTTGAGCGCCATTACGCGCTTGAGCACCCTGAGGACGTGGTTCCCGTAATCATCGTCCTGCAACTGAACGGCAAGGCTTGCGAGGTGCTTATCGAGCCTCATTGGACGTTGCAGCGCACGCTGCAATTCCGTCTCGGTCTGACCGGCGCAAAGCACATGTGCGGCAAGGGCGTATGCGGTTCCTGCACCGTTATCGCCGACGGGCGTTGTATCCTCGCCTGCCAGACTTTGGCGGTCGAGCTTGAGGGCGTTGAGATTCAGACGGTTGAGGGCATTGCCGCCGACCCGAAGTGGAAAACGCTTATCGACTCCTATTGCCGTTGGGACGCAATGCAATGCGGATATTGCACCACGGGCTTCCTCGTCACGGCGAAGGCTCTGCTTGACAGGAACCCCAACCCGACAGAGGAAGAGTGCAAGGAAGCCCTCGCGGGGAACATCTGCATTTGCGGCACGTATCCGCGCCACGCCACCGCCATTATGGAAGCGGCGTTGAAGATGTCACAGCCCCCGGAACCGCCCGCAGCGCAGGGCTTCGGCGGATTCGGCGGACCCGGCGGATTTGGCGGACCCGGTGGTCCCGGAGGACCCGGCAGACGTCCGCCCGGTCAACCGTCTTGATGAAGGAGTGTAGTGAATTATGGCTGATTTAGTAGGCGTTAATGGTCAAAGAGAAGATTTCCGCGTCGTCGGCAAGCCCAATCTGCCCGGTAAGTTGAGCTACGCTCTTGCCACCGGTATCGCGAAGTTCGGTGCGGATTATGTCTTGCCCGACATGCTGCACGCGAAGTTTTTGCGCAGCCCGTACCCCAACTGCAAAATTAAAAGCATTGATGTTTCCAAGGCGTGGAAGATTCCCGGCGTGGTCGATATTCTCACTTGGGAGGACCCCGACTTGGTGAAGCTCGGTTCCGGCGGCTTCGGCGGACCCCCGACGCTTTGGATTGACAACATCGCGGAGCAGGAGAACGCCGAGCTTGGCGTTATCGTGACCGCGGAGAACGAGGACATTTGCGAAAAGGCTTTCAAGGCGATGGACATCGAGTGGGAGATTCTCCCGTTCCTTGTTGACGTTCGGACAGCTTATGCGAACAACGACGATTATCCCGTCATTCAGCAAAAATCCGCGGCTCCGTCAATGTTCGCCGCCGCGCCCAGCAAGCCCAAGCAGGGCAACGTCTCGTATGCCGACACAGTTCAGGGCGACGTTGACGCGGTATTCGCCGAGACAGACGCTGACCACATCATTGAGTACGAAGTTGACCTGCCGACGTTCGCGTCGCACATTCCGAACGTCGTCGGCTCGATTGCTTGGCTTGAGGACAGCGTTTATCAGGGCGAGGGCAAGAATCTGCACATTGAGGGTGCGGTTCAGCGGCGCGACAGCGTCGGTCGTATGCACGGCTTCTCCGCCGAAAAGACAATCCAAGAGGGATTGTTCCAAGGCGGCAAGTACTGCGACTGGGGTATGCGCAAGTCGCAGGAGATTACGCCGTTGCTCGCAAAGCGCACGGGTCGTCCCGTCCGCTGCGTGGACACGCGCGAGGAGACGTTCGGCTTCCTGATGAACGAGCGTTTTATTCACATGAAAATCGCCTTTACGGACGAGGGTCTTATCACCGCAATCGACGATTTCTCAGTCGCCGACGGCGGCACGAGCGACAACTCCTCCTTCGGCACGGCGAACGACCAAGGGTATGGTCCTTACGTCACGACGAAGTGCCTGAACATTCGTCAGCACATGGAAATTGTTGACTCCAACCGCGGCAAGATGTACCTGTCCGGTCAGCACTGCCCGTTTAACTGGGACTCGCTGACGGTCGGTCTGTATATTATCGCCGAGAAGTTGGGCAAGGACCCGATTGATATTGCCAAGTTGAACCTGCACGGTCCGTCGTCGCAGGAGGATACGGAAGAGGTTCTGAGCTTTGAGACGTGCATCGAGTACGGCAAAAAGATGATGAACTGGGACTGGCACCCCTCCGGCACTCGCACTCTGCCTGACGGTCGCAAGCACGGCGCGGCGTTCCGTTATCAGATTTGCCCGCGTCACGCGTTCTCCGGCTACGACTGCAAGCTTGAGCTGCGCAGCGGCGTTGTGCATTTGCCGACGCAGGGACCCTGCACGGGTATCTACGCGGTTGAGTGCAACGCGATGGTCGTCGCGGAAGAGCTTGGGCTTGAGTATGAGGACATTCAGATTGACTTCGACTACCGCGAGAAGTTCACGCCCGTCGGCGGCGGCTCGGACGGTTCCACGGCTTCGAGCTGGGCGATGAAAGAGTGCGCGAACATTCTTAAGGCTAAGATTCTTGAAGCGGCAATCGACCAGATTAAAAACCCGCCCGCGCCGTCCATGTTCGGCGGTTTCGGCGGCTTCGGCGGTCCCCCGCAGGCTGACCCGTTTGAGGGCGTTGAGTCCGCGGACGAGCTTGACCTCGTGGACGGCATGGTGTGCCTGAAGTCCGACCATACCAAGGGCAAGCGTCTCGGTCAGGCTGTTTCCGCGAATATCTTCGCGACATATTCGGGTCGTCCGCCCGCGGCTATCTGGAGCGTCGGCATGGGCAAAATGCTCGACACGATGAACACGGCTTACTGCGAAGTCGCGGTTGACGAGGAGACGGGCGAGGTCGAAATTCTGCGCTTCGGCGTTGTCGCCGACCCGGGTAAGGTTCTGCGTCCCACGTCGCTTGAGAGCCAGCTCGACCAGGTTATGTACTTCTCGCAGGGCTGCCAGTTGCTTGAAGAGTACGTGTTTGACGACCGTTCGGGTCTGTTCCTGAACAACAACATGATTGACTATAAAAAGCCCGGCATGATGGACGTGCCGCCGGTTGAGCACGGACTGATGGAGACACGCTCCGGCAACGCCGCCTACGGCGCGAGCGGTATCAGCCATTCCATGGCGAATACGCATCTTGTTATTATCGCAATCCACAACGCAATCGGCGTATGGGTACAGCCGCCGGCAACGCCGGACAAGATACTCCGCGCGCTGGGAAAGGGTTGATTAAATGAAAGCATTTAAGCATATTAACGCCAAGTCCGTCAACGAAGCGGCGGCACTGCTTGCCGATAAATCGGTTTTGCTGTCCGCCGGCGCGACAGACGTGCTGGGCACATTAAAAGATAACATTCTGCCCGAATATCCGGCGACGGTTGTAAGCATTAAGTCCGTTCCCGGGCTTGACTACATCACGGAAGAGGGCGGCGTGCTCAAAATCGGCGCGACGACGCGCCTTGCCGACATCGCGGACTCCCCTGTTATCAAGGAGAAGTACACCGCGCTGTCACAGGCGGCGGGCGCCGCCGCTTCCCCGCACCTGCGCAACATGGGTACCATCGCGGGCAACCTTGCGCAGCTGCCCCGCTGCTGGTACTTCAGAAAAGGCGAAAACCGCTTTAACTGTATTCGCAAGGGTGGTACGGAGTGCTTTGCTATGCAGGGCGAAAACCGTTATCACTCTATCCTCGGCGGCGTTAAGGTCACGGCTACGCCCTGCCAGCAGGAATGCCCCGCGGCAACCGACATTCCCGCCTACAACGCGGAAATCCGCAAGGGCAACTGGGACGGCGCGGCGGCTATCATTCTGAAAGTCAACCCGATGCCGATGCTGACAGGTCGCGTTTGCGCGCACCCGTGTCAGGATAAGTGCAACCAGTGCTCGTTCGGCGAGAGCGTCAACATCAACGGCGTAGAGCGTTCCTTGGGCGACTATATTCTCGATAACGCCGGCAAGTTCTATACCGCTCCCGCGACGGAGACGGGCAAGTCCGTCGCTATCGTCGGCGGCGGCCCGGCGGGTCTTGCCGCGGCTTACTACCTGCGTAAAGCGGGCAACAAGGTCACGGTTTATGACACGAAGGACGAAGCGGGCGGCATGTTGATGTACGCGATTCCCGCGTATCGTCTGCCTAAGGAAATCGTTCGCAAGTTTGTCGCGGCTCTTGCCGGAATGGGCATTGAGTTCAAGACGGGCGTTAAAATCGGCGAGACAGAGCAGCCTGAGGACCTCGAGCGTCAGTACGACAGCGTGCTGTACTCGACGGGTACTTGGAAGCGTCCCGTTGCGGGGCTTTCCGGCGAAGAGCTGACCACGTTCGGTCTTGACTTCCTGACGGACGTTAAGAAGTGGATGGACGGCAAAATCGGCGGCGAAGTGTTCGTTATGGGCGGCGGTAACGTCGCTATGGACGTTGCGATTACCGCGAAGCGTCTGGGCGCGAAGAAAGTCACGCTGGCGTGCCTTGAGACGCGCGATGTTATGCCCGCGAGCAAGGAAGAGATTGCGCGCGCCGAGGAAGAGGGTATCGTGGTTATGCCCGGTTGGGGTATGTCCAAGGTTCTTGAGGACGGCGGCAAGGTCAAGGGCATGGAGCTTAAGCAATGCGTTTCGCTGCGTGACGAGACGGGTCGTTTCAACCCGTCGTATGACGAGAACGTTAAGACTTCGGTTGAAGCCGAGAATATCCTGATGGCTATCGGGCAGAGCGTTGACCTGTCGTTCCTTGACGAGAAGTATCAGGTTCAGCTCTCCGCGCGCGGGCTTATCGACATTGACGACCAGGCTATGACCTCGCGCGACGGCATTTATGCCGCCGGTGACGCGACGACAGGTCCGGGTACCGTCATTCGCGCGATTGCCAACGGTCACAAGGCTGCGAACGGTATCAGCCGTTACCTCGGCGTTGCTTCCGCCGACGCGAGCTTTGAGCCTACGCCGACTTACCTGAAGTCCAACGCTACGGGCGTTAAGAAGCGCGTTGCGCTGAAGCTGCGTGAGGTTGCTCTTGAGGAGCGCAAGCTTGACGTTGAGGACGCGTTTACCGCGTCGGTTGACGAGTCTACGGCTGAAGCGGAGCGTTGCCTGACGTGCTCCTGCTACGCGGTGCACCCGTCCGACACGGCTTCCGCGCTGATTGCGCTGAACGCGAAGATTTACACCAACAAGCGCAAGCTGGACGTTGAGGATTTGTTCGACGTGCGTATCCCGTCCAACACCGTTCTTGACGCGGACGAGATTATCACCGAGATTCGTATTCCCGCGCCGCTGCCCGGTGAGAAGAGCGCGTTCCTGAAGATGTCGTTCCGCAAGTCGATTGACTTCCCTGTCGTCAACGTCGCGGTTTCGGTCGGCGGTGTGGCTCCGCGCGTTGCGCTGAACGCCGTTGCTCCGATGCCTTATCGCGCGTATGCCGCCGAGAAAGTGCTCGCGAGCGGCGAACTGACGGAAGAGCTCGCCGTCGCCGCCGGTGAAGCGGCTGTGAGCGAGGCTCAACCGTTCGAGGATTCCAAGTACAAGATTCAGCTCGCAAAGACGCTTGTCAAGCGCGCGTTGCTGTCGATTAAATAAGCTGCGAGCTGCAAAATAAATTGCGATTACGCGTCGTCCTAACGGGCGGCGCGTTTTTTTGCGGCGACATGGGGGCTTGTTAACATTGACATTTTGCCGCGCTCGCGGTATGATAGACTAAAATAAATATCGGCAAGGGAGGACAATATAAATGGCTGATTTAGTAGGCGTTAACGGGCAACGGGAGAGTTTTCGCGTCGTGGGCCGGCATAATTTGCCCGGCAAGTTGAGCTACGCGCTGGCGACAGGTATCGCGAAGTTCGGCATTGACTACGTGATGCCCGACATGCTGCACGCGAAGTTTCTGCGCAGTCCGTATGCGAACGCGCGTGTTACGCGGGTGGATACCTCGCGCGCTTGGAAAGTTCCCGGTGTGGTGGACATTCTGACTTGGGAGGACGAGGACATCAAGAATCTCGTCAGCCGCGGCGAGAGCTTCGGTCCGAGCCGTCCTTGGCTGGACACGCTGGCGGACACGGAGGGGCAGGAGGTTGCCGTCATCGTCGTCGCGGAGAGCGAGGACATGTGCGAACGCGCGTTGCGCGAGCTTGACGTGACTTGGGAGGTTATGCCGCACATCGTTGACGTGATGGCGGGGCGCGACAGCGAGGCTCCCGTGATTCGTCCCGAGGTGCGGGACACGCCCGTTTTCGGCGCGCCCGGCATGGGTCCGGTTAACCCGCCCAAGCAGGGCAACGTCGCTTTCTCGAACACCGTTTCGGGCGACATTGACAAGGGCTTCGCGGAGGCTGATTACATCGTTGAGTATGAGCTGCGACTTCCGCCGTTTGCTTCGCACATGCCGAACCCCTCCGGCTCGGTCGCTTGGTGGGAGGACAGCGTTTACGGCGGCGAGGGCAAGGATTTGCACATTGAGGGCGCGGTGCGCGAGCGGCGCGCGATTGCGGATATGTACGACGTGCCGCTGGAAAAGACGATTCAGGACGGGCTGTTCATGGGCGGCAAGTACTGCGACTGGGGTCTGCGCAAGTCGCAGGAGGTTACGCCGCTGCTGGCAAAGCGCACGGGGCGACCTGTTCGGTGCGTCAACACGCGTGAGGAGACGTTTGACTTTATTATGAAAGAGCGGTTCATGCAGCTTAAGGTCGGGTTCACGAAGGACGGGCTGATTACCGCGATTGACGACCACTCGATTGCCGACGGCGGCTCGTGGGGCAGCTCCTCGTTCGGTACGACGGGCGATTTGACTATGGGTCCTTACAACTCGTTCAAGTGCCAAAACGTGCGGCAGCAGATGGAGATTGTGGACACGAACCGTGGGCTTATGTTCGTTTCGGGGCAGCATTGCCCGTTCAACTGGGACATCGGCACCATGGCGATTTACCTCATTTCGGAGAAGCTCGGAATGGACCCGATTGATGTGGCGCAGCTGAATTTGCACGGTCCCGATTCGCAGGACGACACGCGCCCTGTGCCGAGCTTTGACGCGTGCATTGACGCGGGACGTAAGCTGATGGATTGGGAGCCGCACCGCGCGGGTGAAAAGCGTCTGCCCGACGGGCGGCTGCACGGCGCGAGTTTCCGTTACCAGATGTGCCCGCGCCACTCGTTTTCGGGCTATGACGCAAAGCTTGAGCTGCGCGACGGCGTTGTGCATTTGCCGACGCAGGGACCGCTGTTCGGGGTTTACGCGGTTGAGTGCAACGCTATGGTCGTCGCGGAAGAGCTTGGGCTTGAGTATGAGGACATTGCTATCGACTTCGATTACCGCGAGAAGTTTACGCCTGTGGGCGGCGGCTCCGACGGGACGACGGCTTCGGCTTGGGTTATGAAAGAGTGCGCGAACGTGCTGAAGCGGGAGATTCTGGAGGCGACCGTAGAGCAGATTAAGAACCCGCCCGCGCCGTCCATGTTCGGCGGCTTCGGCTTCGGCGGTCCGCCGCAGGCTGACCCGTTTGAGGGCGTTGTATCTGCGGACGAGCTGGATTTGGTGGACGGCAAGGTGTGCCTGAAAGCCGACCACTCCAAGGGCAAGCCGCTGCGCGCGGCGGTTTCCGCGAACCTGTTCGCGACGTATTCGGGGCGGCCGCCTACGGCTCTGTGGGCGCAGGGAATGGGCAAAAAGCTGGACACGATGAACACGGCTTACTGTGAAGTTGCAGTTGACGAGGAGACGGGTGAGGTTGAGATTCTGCGCTTCGGCGTCGTCGCCGACCCTGGCAAGGTGCTGCGCCCGACGTCGCTTGAGAGCCAGATTGACCAGGTGATGTTCTTCTCGCAGGGGTGTCAGTTGCTGGAGGATTACATTTATGACCCGAAAACGGGCGTGAAGTTGAACAACAACATGATTGATTACAAAAAGCCCGGGATTCTTGACGTGCCGCGCGTTGACCGCGAGTTTCTTGAGACGCGCGCGGGTAACGCCGCCTACGGCTCCAACGGTATCAGCCATTCGCTCGCCAATTCGCACCTTGTGATTATCGCGATTCACAACGCAATCGGCGTGTGGGTTGACCCGCCGGCGACTCCTGACAAGGTGCTGCTGGCGTTGGGGAAATGCTGACGTCGGGCGTGCGGCTTGTGATTGGGTAGGGTGATATTAAGCGTCCACGCTGTGTAGCGTGGACGCTGTTTGTATGGGTGTGTAGTGTTTTTTGGGGGGTGAGTTGAATATTGGAATGTGTGGTGTTGGTGTTGGTTGCGAAGAAATCCCGCGTTATATTCCTCAAGCGACTCGCCGACGTACCTGTGTATTTGGCAGATATAACTCAGACTCATCGGGTAATCGGTGGTGGACAGCACGAACTGCCAAGCGTGTTAAAGATTGTTAATTATTTGCGCGTCCTCAAAACTCATTCCGTTAATCACGACGCCGTTCACGACAGAGTAGGTGTCGGAAAATGTGACCTCAAGACCCTCCAACAATGCACTTTTGAATATCAGGTCAACAATATTTCTTTTCGCAAAGAAAATGTTGTCGTCAACCATCATATTATACACCAAAAATCCCTGCTTTTCAATACAATTCATTTATCACCGCAAGTCCCGAAAGAATCCCCGACACCGTCTCCCGTAGGGTGTCGAGTTTTACGACTCCCTTGCAGTATCTAGTAATAGAGTGCTCTGTGTTGGAATAGGTGAGGTCAATGTAAGAAAACACTAACGGATTCACCATCTTCGTGCAGGGAAAACGATGCCCGTAATTATCCGCGAACTCGACGACGATTCAGCCGTAATCGCTATGGTGGATTCAAACTTGCAACAGCGCGAGCGTATTCTGCCGAGCGAGCGGGCGTTCGCCTATAAGATGAAAATGGACGCGCTCAATCACAGCGG
>JAISKH010000006.1 GCA_031261325.1 Oscillospiraceae bacterium | reverse complement strand
GGGCGGCGCCCCCTTTCCAACGCGGGAAAGGGGGGAAAGCGCGCTTAAGAGGGGCTGCCGCCCCTCTTAAGAATCACCCCGCTCTCAAAGCACTCAAGTCTCCAGTCGCTATCGCAAATAAGGTCGCGAGTTACGCGGCACAAGACTAAACTTCTAGTGCAAGCTCGCTTCGCGAAAGCTGACCCTGTTGCTCCGCACATGTCCTTGCCAAGTGGCAGCTTGCAACCCGAGCGCAAACCTACTGCCCGTAACGCCGCAATTGGTTTGCGCCTAGCTGTGGGGGTGATTCTTAAGAGGGGCACAGCCCCTCTTGAGTGCGCTTTCCCCCCTTTCTCGCATAAGAAAGGGGGCCCCGCGCGGGTAGCGCAAGGAAATAGGTAATCTAATTATATTTGATAACAGATACGGAGCGAAAAGAAACGACGATAGGACGAAAACAGGAAGCATTGCTGCGGCAAGACGCGGGGAACAAGGAGCCGCAACGAAACGCTTGACGCGACGCGGGCAAGTGCATATAATTGTCATCAAAGACAAAATCGGAGGCGACGCAATGACAATAACAACAATCGAAACCGCCGCCGCGAAAATCGCCGTTATCGCGAGCGACGAGCCTGTCATCACCGACGGGCAGTCCGCGCTTGACCTTGCGGCGACGGTCGATTACGTGCATGGCACGCAGCGGGTGATTATCCCGAAAGCCGCGATTTGCGAGGACTTTTTCAAGCTGTCCACAGGCATCGCGGGCGAGGTCGCGCAGAAGTTCGTCAATTACGGCTTCCATGTCGCGATTGTCGGCGATTTCTCCGTTTACACTTCAAAGCCGCTGCGCGATTACATCTATGAGTGCAACAACGGGCGGCATATCAACTTTGTAACGACGCAGGAAGAAGCGATTGCGAGATTGGAGGTCACACCATGATAACACTACGTCCGTTTGAGGAAACCGACGTCACCCTGCTGGAGAAATGGCTGTACGCGCCGCATGTGGCGGAGTGGTACAAGTATCCGACCCATTGGCTGAACGAAATCCGCAAACGTCACGGCGAGTTCGGCTTTATCACGCACTTCATCGCGACTTCTGACGAAACGCCAATCGGGTTTTGCCAGTATTATGACACGCATTTCGCGCGGGAGCACGAGGTTTGGAACGACGAGCCGCAAATCAGCCGAGTAAAGGGCGAGATTTACAGCATCGACTACCTGATTGGCGAGCCGACGCACCTCCGCCAAGGGTTCGGGAAAGAAATTGTGCGGCTGCTCTGCGAGAAATTGAGCGAAATCGGCGCGAAACGAATCGTTGTTGACCCCGAAGCGGAAAACGTCGCGTCAAACAAAGCTCTCGAAGCGAACGGTTTCACACACACGGGCGACCGCTATCTATTGGACTTGCGGAAACCTTGGAAATGCCCTAAGTGCAGCCGCGAGTTTGAGGTTGCGGAGCAGCACCATTTTTGCACCGAGCCGCCGAAAACCATTGAAGAATACATCGCGCTGCAAGCCGAGGACGTTCAGCCGCGACTGCGCGAGGTCTGCGCCGCAATCAAAGCCGCGCTGCCGAACGCGACGGAGAAAATCTCGTGGCAAATGCCGACGTTTTGGCAGGGGCAAAACCTAATCCACTTCGCGGCGTTCAAAAAGCACATCGGGCTTTACCCGGGCGGCGAAGCGACGACGGTTTTCGCTGAAAAGTTGGCGGACTTCCACACAACAAAGGGTGGAATACGGTTGCCGCACAAGGAGCCTTTGCCGATTGAACTGATAACCGAAATCGCCGAATGGTGCGGGAGGAAGAACGCGAAATGAGTAAGAAGCTGCGCAAAACGCTCGGCAACGCAGACGACGCGTCGGTCACGGAGCTGATGAACCTAATCGACACGCAGAGCAAGGCGACCGTCGCGCGGTGGTGCGCCGTGTTTGCCGCCGAGGTCGTGCTGCCGCTCTACGAGAAGCACGTCCCGAATGACGACCGCCCGCGCCGAATGCTGCAAGCGGCAATCGACTGCGCGGAGGGCAAAATCAAGTTCGCCGACGTGAAAAATATCCGCGTCTCGGAGTGGACGAAGCCGCCCGAGCTTGCGGTGAACCCCGTCGCGATGGCGGCGGCGCGGGCGATAATCGACACGGCGTGCATGGTTTGGCAAACGCCGACGCACTCGCTAGGTTGCCTGTGGTATGCGGGCGCGGCTGTCGCGTATGACCGCTTGGGGTTGAACGCGACGGACGCGGAGTATGACGCGGCGGCAAGCGAGGTGCTCGCGGGTTACTCGGAGCGGCTGAAAGCCGTCGCGGTACCGAACGAGCCGAAGCCGCTGAACTGCAAGTGGGGTTGCTGAATGAAAAAAACCTCCGTTTGATTTGACAGCCTTATAATAAGGCGGCAAATCAAACGGAGGTTAATTTTTTGGTGCGGGCGAAGCGACTCGAACGCTCACGTCTATTCAACATTGGAACCTAAATCCAACTTGTCTACCAATTCCAACACGCCCGCATATGCGTGAAACCGCAACTTTTGTATTTTACCACAGCTTCACGCCAAACGCAACGGTTTTTTAGTGGTGGAACAGCCGCACGCCCGTGAACGCCATCGCTATGCCGTGCTTGTCACAGGCGGCGATTACGTTGTCGTCGCGGATACTGCCGCCGGGCTGCGCGATGTACTTCACGCCCGAGCGGTGCGCGCGCTCCACATTGTCGCCAAACGGGAAAAACGCGTCGGAGCCGAGCGAAACGCCCGTCATCGTGTCCAGCCAAGCGCGGCGTTCCTCACGCGTCAGCGGTTCGGGGCGCGAGGTGAATACCGCTTGCCACGCGCCGTCCGACAGCACGTCGTCCGCGTCGTCGGAGATGTACAGGTCAATCGCGTTGTCCCGCGCGGGACGGGCGATGTCGGGCAGGAACGGCAGGGACAGCACCTTTTCGTGCTGCCGCAGGAACCAATTGTCCGCCTTTGAGCCCGCGAGCCGCGTGCAATGAATGCGGCTCTGCTGACCCGCGCCGATACCGATTGCGCCGCCGTCCCGCACGTAAGCGACGGAGTTCGACTGCGTGTACTTCAGCGTTATGAGCGCGATTAGCAGGTCGCGCGCGGCGGCGGCGGGAATGTCGCGGCTTGCCGTCACGACGTTTTGCAGCAGGTCGGCAATTATGCGCTGGTTGTTGCGGTTCTGCTCAAACGTCACGCCGTAAACCGTGCGCCGCTCGAGCGGCTGCGGCTCGTAGTCTTTGTCGATTTGCACGATGTTGTAGCCGCCCTTGCGCTTGGTTTTCAGGATTTCGAGTGCCTTGTCCGTGTACTTGGGCGCGATTACGCCGTCCGAAACCTCGGGCAGTATAACGCGCGCCGTGTCCTCGTCGCACACGTCCGACAGCGCGACCCAGTCGCCGTAGGAGCTAACTCGGTCGGCGCCGCGCGCGCGGACATACGCCGAAGCGAGCGGCGACAATTCAACGGAATCCGACGCTCCGCCGTCGGGCGCGAAGTAAATCGCGCGCTCCAAGTCCGTCAGCGGCAGTCCGACAGCCGCGCCGGCGGGCGACACGTGCTTAAAGCTCGCCGCCGAGGGCAGCCCCGTCGAAAGGTGCAGCTCCCGCGCGAGCTGGTACGCGTTGAACGCGTCGAGGAAGTTGATGTACCCCGGCTTGCCGTTCAGCACCGTGATGGGCAGCTCGCCCGATTCCATGAAAATCCGCGCGGGCTTCTGGTTCGGGTTGCACCCGTATTTCAGTTCGAGTTCCGTCATAGCGCACCTCCAAAGGTTTCGTTAAGTATAGTTTTTTCGTCCCAAATCTCGCCGTCAAGCTCGGCGGAAAACCGCTCCGCAAATTGCGCGACGAACGCCTGTTTGTCGTCGAAAATCCTGCGGCTTAAATCAAAATTCAGTTGATTTCTGTGGCGTTCGGCGCGTTCCGCGTTCCCGCGCTGCCACTCCCGCGCGTCGTAGGCGTTCTGCCCGAGCGGTACGGCATACGCGAACCACACCCAGATGAAATTCGTGCCGAAGTGGTCTAGCATGTCCGCGTCTTGCAGCAGCTTTATCGCGTCGGAGTACCCGCTTTCGGGCTTACGCTCGTCGTGGACGCGGATTAGCTCGCATAGCTCGTCAAGCTCGCCCTCGGTGCAGTACGCGGCAATTAGCTTGCGCGTAAGCTCCGCGCCCAACTCGCCGTGGTCTTTCTCGCCGTTGCAAACATCATGCAACCAAGCGGCGGCGGTTAGTACGTCGTCGCGCGCGCCGTCATTCGGAAACAGCAATTCACGCAGGTGCACGGCGAGCTTCGCGACGCGCTGCCCGTGGTGAAACTTGTTGCCGCGCTCCTTGAAGTCGTGGCTGCTGCGCCCCTCCAGTTGCTCGGACGCGACGCGGAGTATCGCTTGCAAATCCATTTGTTACCTCCTAGGCGGTCAAACCCGCGCGAACCGATTGATTATCACGGGGTTTTCCGCTCCGCGAACCGCCCATAGAGCGACGCGGTTGTCCGCGTCCAGCGCGTCCCAAACGCGGCTCGCGAACGCCTCCGCGTCGTCGCCCGTGCGCACGGCGACGGGTTCCCCCGCGAAGCTGGGCGGCGGGTTGCCGTCGTTTTGATATGTGTGGATTATGTGCCCCAACCCGCGCAGCGGCTCGGCATACTCGAAAAAGTACCGCTCGCACAACGAGGGGTCGCCGTCCGCGGACTTGAGTATCGACAGCTCATAGCCGCCGTCGGGGTGTATCAGTCCCGAGACGCGCGGCGTGTACAGCGGCGGGTCAGGCTCAAACTCACGCGAGCGCAACGCGTCGCGGAAGTCGCCGCCCGACTGCAATCGGTCGCGGATTGTGTCCGTCTGGTCGCCGTTCGTGACAATCAGGCGGTCGCCCAATCGCCGAACGGGGTGATAGATGATGAGACTCGGGTCGGCGAGCTTCGCGGGGTCGGCGGCAAGCGTGCGTATACCGTCCTCCGTCTCCGCGAACACGCGGTTGCGGCTGTTCTCGCTGCGTCCCATGATGAAGTACAGCGCGAACCGCTCCCCGTCAGGGCACCGCCCGAGCAGCACGCCGCGCCCGGGGTACTTGTTGCCGCGCAGATAATCGCAAATGTCAATCGCCATCGGGATAAACCTCCCCCAAGATTTTAACGGTGCGCCCCTCAACGCGCAGCCGCTCCGCGCAGTAAAGCGCGATAGCTTCCGGCAGTATCTTCCACTCCGCTTCCTCCATGACGCGCCGCTGCAACGACTTCGGCGTGTCGTCCTCCCGCACGCGGACGGTTTTTTGCAGGATAATCGGACCCGCGTCCACGCCGTTCGTCACGAATATCGCCGTCGCGCCCGAGATTTTAACGCCGTATTCAAGCGCCGCCTCATGCACGCGTAAGCCATAAAAACCCAAGCCGCAGAACGACGGAATGAGCGCGGGGTGGATATTGATAATGCGGTTCGTATAAGCCTTGACGAGCGGCGGCTCCAGCACGTACATGAACCCCGCGAGCACGACAAGCTCAATTTTAAGGTGGTCAAGCTTCTTGTGAATCGCGTCCGAAAAGCTCTCGCGATTATGGAAGCTCGCGCGGTCGATGATGTAGGTGGGAATCCCCGCGTGCTCCGCGCGCGTCAGCGCGTAAGCGTTGGGGTTGGACGAGATGACCGCCGTAAGCTCGCAATTCGGCACCTCGCCGAAGATATGCGCGTCGATAATCGCCTGCAAATTCGTGCCGCCGCCTGATACCAGAATCGCGGTCCTTACCATGACAGGTCAACCCCCTTGTCGCCGTTTACGCATTCGCCGACCGCGACCGCGTCCTCTCCCGCCGCACGCAGCGCGCGCAAAACCTCGTCGGCTTTCGCGCCGTCCACCGCGAGCAGTATGCCGACGCCCATGTTGTAGGTGTTGTACATGTCGCGCGTCGGAATGTCGCCGCGCCTTGCAAGCAGGTCGAATATCGGCTTGTGTGGGAACTTTTTCGCGTCGATGACCATGCGCAGGCCGTCCGGCAGGCAGCGCGGCGCGTTCTCGTAAATGCCGCCGCCCGTGATGTGGCTTATACCGTGAATCGACGCGCCGAATTGCGCCAGCAGGTCGAGTATCGTCCGCACATAAATGCGCGTCGGCGTGAGCAGCTCCTCGCCCAGCGTTTTGCCAAGCTCGGGCACGTACTCCGCGAGCGACTGTGCCGTCGGCGCGAACACCTTGCGCACGAGCGAGAACCCGTTGGAGTGCAGCCCCGAGGACGGCAACGCGAGCAGCGCGTCCCCCGCGCGAACGTTCGCCGTGTCAAGAATTTTGTCATAGTCCGCAAGCCCGACGGAGAAGCCCACAAGGTCGTATTCGTCAACGGGCATCATGCCCGGGTGCTCCGCCGTTTCGCCGCCAATCAGCGCGCAGCGCGCCTCACGGCAGCCTGCCGCCACGCCGGAGACAATCTCCGCCGTCCGCTCCGGCACGTTCTTGCCGACTGTAATCGTGTCGAGGAAGAACAGCGGCTCCGCCCCCGCGCAGATAATGTCGTTGACGCACATGGCGACGCAGTCGATGCCCACCGTGTCGTGCTTGTCCATCAGAAACGCGATTTTCAGCTTTGTGCCCACGCCGTCCGTGCCCGAGACGGTTACGGGGCGGGACATGCCTTTCAAATTCAGCTCGAACAGTCCGCCGAAGCCGCCGATGCCGCCGATAACCCCCTCGCGAAACGTGGACTTGACCATCGGCTTAATAAGCTCCACCTGCTTATAGCCCGCCGTAACGTCAACGCCCGCCGCCGCGTATGACGCGGAATGTGAATCGTTCATATTGCCCTCCTAAAATATTACTTGTACCAAGTCTCGCCAAACTCGTCCCAACGCGCCCAATACTCCGCGAGCGCGTCCGCGTCGTTCGCAACCTCTTCGTCCGCCCAAAAGCCCGCCTTTATCACATCAAGCGCGCCCGTCTCGCCGTTCCACCGCAGGATAGTGTAAGCCGCGCCGAGCGCATCGCTGTGCCCCCAGAGCGATGCGTACTGCGCCGTCACAAGCTCGAAAACCCCGTCGCCGTCAATGTCCGCGGGCTTGAACTCATAGAACGCCGCGTCCGCGTACAGCGGCTCGGGCGCGCTCGTCGTGTTGCCGTCCGCGTCGAAGTACGGGTTCGCGTCGTCATATCGGTGCTCAAACGTCACGCCAAGCTCGGCGTTCTCGTTGCCGACCGTCATTTTATAGCCGTCCGCGAACGACAGCGTGAAGCCCGTGTCGAACTCCGCCGCGCCGCTGTCAAACAGCGCGGTCATTCCGCCCTCGCTGATTTTATAGATGTAAGAGCTGAACTGCCCCATGCCGCCGAAAGCGTCCGTCTGCACGTGCAGCAGAATCTCGTCCGCGCCGTCGCCGTCAACGTCCGCTATGTAAAAGTCGCCGAGCGGGAAGCCCTCGGCAATTTCCGCACAAAGCCGCGTGCATCCGCCGTAATCGACGAACAGGACGTGGTGACTGTACTGCACCTGCCCCTCTGTTTGACAGCCGTAGTAGTAAACCGTCGCGGTTCCGCCGTCCGCTGTCCGCGCCGTCTCGCTCGCGTAAAGCTCAAGCGTCGCCGTCTCCGCCGCGTCCAGCCCCAGGTCGTACGCGTGCGGGGCGGCGGGAGCTTCGCCGTCGCCGCGCCTGTAAACGTACTTAACCGCCGCGTTTTCGGAACGCGCGTCAACGAATTGCGGCGGCAGTACGTTCGTATACGCCGCGTCGTTTGTGTAAAAGGTCTGCGCCCAATCTCCGCTGTCGTAATTTTTGTAAATCAGGCAGTAAATTTTGTCGCCGTCAAGCAACAAGTCCGCGCCGAGACCCGCGCCGTTTATGAACCCCGAGTACGTCAACGCGTCAAGCGTCTCGTCGGCATAGTCGCGCCGTGTTCCGTATTCCGCCACCTCGCTTAAGTCATCAAACGCGGACGCGCCGAGCAAGTTGAATACGCGCGCTTTCAATTCCTCCGTCGGCAAAAGCTCATTTAACAGATTCGCGTTTGTATAGGTCGGTTCCCCGCGCGTAAACTCACCCGCGACGTAAATGTGCCCGTTCGGGGAAATCGGTTGTCCGTCCGCGTCGACGCTGCTTATAATCAGCTTGTCGCCGTCCGACACGAACGAAACATCGCCGTCATCGCCGTTATGAATGGCTCCGCCGCCATTTTGCATGAACGCCGTTCCCGACGCAACGCCTGAATTTGCGCCCCACCACCCCTCGAACTCGTAATCAAATGAGCCGTCGGCTTGATTCGCAATCACCACCGTCGCGCGCTCCGACCTCGGCGCGTTCGTCTTGTGCCACACGCCCGCATAATTCTCCGCAACCTCTTCCTCAACCTCAACCGCGCTCGTTATCGCGCCCGTTCCCGGCAGAGCCGAACCCGCCGCGCCGAAGAACCCGACCAGTACCGCGAGCAGCAGGCAGCCCGTGACCGCCGTGACCAATATCCGCTTCAAATATGCTCCTTTCTTAATGTAGCGCGACCGCTATTCAACTGACTTTCCGATTCTCTTTGGAGCCGCCGACAGACGACAGAATCCCAACGACGGCGAACGCCGCAAGCAGCGCGTATACCGCGTACACGAATACTACGCGCGGGTCGTTTGCCGTTCCGCCGCTCTGCACTATCCGCAGATAACGGTAACCTATAAACGACAGCAGGTCTGATACAAGCGCAACTGAACCTGCCGTTAAGCGAAACCGCGCGCGCTTACGTCTGCCGAACAGCAACGCGGCGCACGCTCCGCACGCGACAATACCCAGCGCAACCGAAACGATAAAAACAAACATTATATTACCTCCGTAATCTTCTTCAAACAATCCGCGTAAATCTCCGACGTTTTCCGCGCGACCTCGGCGGGAATTTCCGGCGCGGGGGTTACGCCTTTTTGCCCGTTCGCGGTCAGCCAATCGCGCACGAACTGCTTGTCGTAGCTCTTGGGCGACGCGCCGATTGTGTACTCGCCCGCGTCCCAAAAGCGGCTTGAATCCGGCGTGAAAATCTCGTCCGCCAGTACGAGCGCGCCGTCCTCGTCAAACCCAAGCTCGAACTTCGTGTCGGCGATGATGATGCCGCGTTGCAAAGCGTAGTCGTAGCAGCGGTTGTACAGCGCGACGGCGACGGCGCGTATTTTCTCCGTAAGCTCCGCGCCAAGCTCGCTTTGCAGCCGCGCGACGGAGATGTTCTCGTCGTGCCCCTCGCTGTTCTTTGCCGACGGCGTGAGAATCGGGGTATCAAGCTTCTCCGCCTGCTTATACTCGCGGTCAAACGTGTACCCGCAGAACGACTTTTCGGTCTTGTAGGTGTCCCACATGCTGCCGAACATGTAGCCGCGAATAACGAACTCATAAGGCAGCATTTTCAGCTTTTTGACGAGCACGGTGCGCCCGTCAAACTCCGCCGCGCGGAACAACGACGGCAGGTCGGCGGGTTCGGCGGATATGACGTGGTTCGGCACAAGGTCGCGCGTGTAGTCGAACCAGAACAGCGACAGCTTGTTAAGCACAACGCCCTTGCCGCTAATCGGCGTTGGCAGGATTACGTCAAACGCGGACAGCCTGTCCGTCGTCACGATGACAAGCGACTTATCCGAAACCTCATAAACGTCGCGCACTTTGCCCGAAATGATTTTTTTCATATAGTAAACTCCTTTGTCTTTTCCGCGACGAATACCGTCGCAAATTCTGTTTCAAACCGCTCTGTAAGTACCAACTTTGCCGCGTCCGCCGTCAAAGCTTCTCGACCTCGCCTTGCAAGTTCTTATCCTTTTTAATTACGCCGAGCCGCATGTCGTCTTTGAACACCGCCAGCTTGTCCGCAAGCTCCGCGTCCGACACGGCGAGAATCTGCGCGGCGAGGATTGCGGCGTTCTTCGCGCCGTCAATCGCGACTGTCGCGACGGGCACGCCCGACGGCATTTGCACGATGGACAGCAGACTGTCAAGCCCGTCCAGCGTGGAGGATTTTATCGGCAGACCGATAACGGGCAGCGTCGTGAACGCGGCGAGCACACCGCCGAGGTGCGCGGCTTTACCGGCGGCGGCGATGATAACCCCGAACCCGTCGGCACGCGCGTACCTTGCGAAGTCGGCGGCTTCGTCGGGCGTTCTGTGCGCGGAAATGACGCGCGCCACAACGGGTATGCCGAACGCCTTGAGTTGTTTAATCGCTTCCGAAACGACGGGCAGGTCGCTGTCCGAGCCGAGAATTACGGCGACTTTTTTCATCATGTCACTCTCCCAAATAAGCTTGTCACGGATTGCGGTTTCGCCCCGCGCGGGCGCGAAATACCACGCGCGCAAAACCAATCGTATCATATAATATTTGTCCGCGTTTTTCAAGATTTAGTTGTAATAATCATGCTTTTGAGGTAAAATAATAGTACATTATTACAGAGAGGTGCTTTATATGGCGATTGTTCACTTGACAACCGAGACATTTGAGGACGCGATTGCGTCGGGCGCGACGCTTGTCGATTTCTGGGCGGCGTGGTGCGGTCCCTGCCGCATGGTCGCGCCCGTGATTGAAGAGCTTGCGGAGGAATACGCCGGCTCCGTCAACGTCGCGAAAGTAGACGTGGACGAGAACGGCGAGATTGCGGAGGGTCTGAGTATCGGCTCAATCCCCACCGTCGTCTTTTTCCGTGACGGCAAGGAGGTCGGGCGCATAATCGGCGCGCGCGACAAGGAGGATTACGCCCTCCTGTTGCAATAATACCCAAAAATGAGCCGCGCAACGGAACGCCGCACGGGTAAATTTCACGATTTTTTAGTAAAATCATCGAAAGATATGTGCGGCGTTGTTTACATTGTACCAGATTTTTGATATTATTTAATAAACTGCGCGTAGAAGATATAAGTAATACGCATAAATAGGTAGAAAAAAGGAAAATTGAAAGGAAGTATAGACATGCAACTCACCAGAGTTCGCCTCGTTATCAACGGCGTCGAGCGTCCCATAGTCTGTGACCCGGAAAAAGACTCGCTCGCGACCGTCCTGAGAAGAACGGGGTACACCGGCGTAAAGGTCGGCTGCGGCACGGGCGTTTGCGGCGCTTGCTCCGTCGTCCTTAACGGCGAGGTCGTGCGCTCCTGCACGCGCAAAATGAAGAACGTTCCCGAGCATTCCGAGATTCTGACAATCGAGGGCGTGGGCACGCCCAACTCGCTCCACCCGCTGCAGCAGGCTTGGATTACCTACGGCGGCGTACAGTGCGGCTTCTGCACCCCGGGCTTTATCGTTTCGGCGTATGCCCTGCTGGAGCAGAACATCAACCCGACGCGCGAGGAGGTTCGCGAGTGGTTTAAGAAGCACCGTAACGTCTGCCGCTGTACGGGCTATAAGCCGCTTGTCGATTCCGTTATGGAAGCCGCCGCCGTCATGCGCGGGGAGAAAACCATGGCTGACATTACTTACGACTTTGCCGGCGAGACGGAGATTTACGGCAGCCGCCGCCCGCGTCCCACCGCCGTCTCAAAGGTCTGCGGTTTGACGGATTACGGCGACGACTTGAAGCTGAAAATGCCGCAGGGCACGGCGCATCTCGCGCTCGTCCTGTCCACCGTGCCGCACGCGAAGATTATCAGCATCGACGTTGGCGAAGCGGAGGAGCAGCCCGGCGTTATCAAGGTGTTCACCGCGAAAGACGTTATCGGCACGAACAACCTCGCAAGTCCGGCGCACGCGCCGCGCCAAAAGGGTCAGGGCATAACGGAATTCCCCGTCATCGCGGGCAAGGTTATTAACCGCCGCGGAGACGTTGTTGCCGTCGTCGCCGCCGACACGGAGGAGCACGCGCGCGAAGCCGCCAAGAAAGTCAAGCAGAATCTCGAAATTCTGCCCGCTTATATGACGTTCCCGGAGGCGGTTCAGCCGAACGCGATTCAACTGCACGAGACGCTGCCGAACTTCTATATGGAGCAGCCGCTGCTTAAGGGCGAGGACACGGCGGATATATTCGACAACGCGCCGTTCGTCGTTGAGGGCAGCTTCCACTCCCAGCACGAGCCGCATTTGCCGATTGAGCCGGACACGATGCAGGGCTATATCGGCGCGGACGGCATGTATACGATTCAGGGCAAGTTCCAGAGCATCGACGAGACGCGCGTTGACGTTGCGATGGGTTGCGGACTTGAAAAGGAAAATATCCGCTTCATCATGAACCCCGCGGGCGGCTCCTTCGGCTACACGACCAGCCCGAACATCGCCGCCGTCGTCATGACGGTTCTGCAACACCTGAAAATCCCGGTCACGATTACGCTGTCGTATGAGGAGTTTAACCACACGACGGGTAAGCGCTCCGCGACGTACTCAAACGGACGCGTCGCCGCCGACGAAAACGGCAAGATTATCGCCGTTGAGTACGACGTTGCGCTTGACCACGGCGCGTATGCCGTCGTCGCGGGCAACATCTTCAACAACCTGATAGGCGTGGCGTTCCACGGATATAATATCCCGAACATCAAGGCTCTGGCGCGCGCGGGCGCGACGAACCACGCGTTCAACACCGCTTACCGCGGCTTCGGCGCGCCGCAGATTTACACGACGACGGAAGCTCTCATGGATATGCTCGCCGAAAAGGTCGGCATCGACCCGTTTGAGTTCCGCGTCCAAAACCTCGCAAAGCCGGGCGACACGTCGATTAACAGCGTGCCGCTGTACGATTACGAGGCGTATCCGCGCCTTATCGAGAAGCTGCGCCCCGTTTACGAGCAGTATAAGGCGGAAGCGGAAGCGGCGAAGAAAGAGGGTCGCGCCGTCGGCGTTGGCGTCAGCCTCGGCGGATTCCTGTGCACAATCGGCTTCATCGACCAAGCGGAGGTCGCGCTTGAGCTTACCGCGACGGGAATCACCCACTACAACACGTGGGAGGACGTTGGTCAGGGCGGCGACATCGGCACGCTGACGCACACGGTAAAGGCTCTGCAACCGCTGGGAATCAAGGCGGAGCAGGTGCGTCTCGTCATGAACGACAGCAAGGAATGCCCCGACACGGGACTTGCGGCGGCTTCGCGCTCGCACTACATGGCGGGCAACGCCACGCTTGACGCGGCGGCAAAGCTGATGGACGCGATGCGCAAGGCGGACGGCACCTACCGCACCTACGACGAGATGGTCGCCGAGGGCATTGAGACTAAGTATATCGGTCATTACGACCAGATGGGGCTTGGGCTTCCCCCCGGACCCGACCCGAACACGGGTCACGGCGAGAAGAACCCGACATCTATGTACTGCGTCAACACCGCGCTTGTCGAGGTTGATGTTGCGACCGGCAAAACGCAGGTACTGCGCTACACCACGGCGTGCGACGTCGGCACCGTCGGCAATCAGCTCGCGGTTGAGGGACAGGGCTACGGCGGTCTGTCGCACTCAATCGGCTTCGCGCTGAGTGAGGACTACGACGCGCAGAATAAGCACGGCAACATGGCGGGTTGCGGAATCCCGACAATCGACATGATACCCGACGACTTCAACCTCATATTCGTCGAAACGCCGCGCCCGAACGGTCCGCAAGGCTCCGCCGGTTGCTCCGAGGTGTTCCAGTCCTCGAACCACATGGCGGTCATCAACGCAATCAGAAACGCTTGCGGCGCGCGCGTGTACTCCCTGCCCGCAACGCCCGACAAGGTCAAGGCGGCATATGACGCGGTTCAGCGCGGAGAGGACCTCACGCCGCCGAAATACTTCCTCGGCAACGACCTTGAGGAAGAGCTGGAAATCATAGCGGCGAACCCGCTGTAAATTCGGCGACGGCAACAGAATGAAAGTCCGCAAAGGGCGCGCTCGGCGCGCCCTTTGCGGCAGAATCGGAGACGGCATATGAAGCTTGAGGAAGCCCTTGCCTTTACGGAGCGGTGCTTTAACGGCGAGCCCGCGTCGTGCACCTACGCGTGCCCGTTCCACCTCGACATTCGCGCGTTCTTAGAAAAGTGCGAAAAAGGTCGCTGGAAACAGGCTTTTAAGACGCTGCGTAACGCGGTCGTGTTCCCGACGGTCGTCGCGGAGCTGTGCGACATGCCTTGCGCGGGTTCGTGCCAGCGCGCGCAAATCGGCGACGAACCGATTGACTTGCTCGCGCTCGAGCGGGCGGTTCTGCGGCTCACGTCCGACAGGCGCGGCGAAAACTACGCCCTGCCGCCGAAAGACGGCAAAATCGCGGTCGTCGGCGCGGGAATCGCGGGGCTGTCCTGCGCGCTGAACCTCGCGATGAAAAAGTTCGAGGTGACGGTGTTCGAGAGCGCGGACGCTTGGGGCGGCTCGTTGCGCGCTCACCCCAAATTCGCGGAGTTCGACGAGGATTTTCGCCTGCAATTCACGCACGAAAAGGTGGATTTTCGTTACGGAACAACGGTTACAACGCTAGATGAGCTTGCGGATTACGACGCGATTTACGTTGCGACGGGCGACGGCGGCGTGGACTTCGGGCTGTCCGATTCGTGGGACGCGGAGCTGTTTACGACGGTGAACCCGCGCGTGTTCATGGGCGGAGGCGTTGCGGCGCAAGGCTTAATGGCGGCAATCGCCACAGGGCGCGACGCGGCGCGAATGCTCGAGGTCTATTTGCAAACGGGTAAGGCGGCGGCGACCTACGGCGGCTACGACAAGCGCAATTGCTCGCGCTACGTGCAGCACCCGAACGCGGTCAGCGAGCCGCGCGTTGCGGCGCCCGAGGGCGGCTATGGTGACGCGGAAGCGCGTCGGGAAGCGGCGCGGTGCCTGAAATGTGACTGCGACGCTTGCTTAACGTCTTGCGAAATGCTTGCAAAGTTCCGCAAAAATCCACAGAAGATTGCAACACAAGTGTATACCGATACTGCCGCGGCTCCGCCGTATTCCGCGCACACGCTGACCCGCGAAGCCTACTCCTGCAGCGATTGCGGCTATTGCAAGTCGATTTGCCCGGAGGGGATTGACATGGGCGCGTTGCTGCGCAGCTCGCGCGTCGCGCGGGCGAAATCGGGCGACGTACCCGCCGCGCTGCACGACTTTTGGTTGCGCGAAATGGCGTTCAACACGTCGGAAGCGTCGTATTTTTCGGCGGGAATCGGGCAGGAAACGTGCCAAACCGTGTTTTTCCCGGGCTGTCAGCTCGGCGCTATGCAACCTGAGCACGTGTTGCAAAGCTATGGATATTTATGGAAGAACTTAAAATCGGGGATTTTCCTCGGCTGCTGCGGCGCGCCCGCTTACTGGGCGGGGCGCGAGGATTTGCTCGGCGAAAACCTCACGGCGATTCGCGCGGCGTGGCAGACGATGGGGCAACCGCGATTCATATTAGCGTGCGCAACGTGTGCGCGAATGTTTGCGGAATTGCTGCCGGAGATTGAAACCGTGTCGCTCTACGAGATTCTTGCCGATGATGAAAGCTTACAGCCGCAACGCGTTTTCGATGCAGCGGCGATGTTTGACCCGTGCGCCGCGCGTGACCGAGACGACATGCGCGAAGCCGTGCGGAAGCTCGCGGAGCGCGCGCAAATCGCCGTCGAGGAGATGCCCGAAAAGGGGAGATGTTGCGGTTACGGAGGTCACATTCGCGTCGCGAATCCCGAGCTTTACGAGACGGAGACGCTAAATCGCGCGGAAATGTCGGAGTTGCCATATATTGTATATTGCGCAAATTGCCGCGACGTGTTCGCTTCGCGCGGCAAGTCGGCGGCACACATTCTGGACGCGGTGTTCGGACTAGAGGTTACGGATACGCCATGTATAGGCGATAAGCGACAAAATAGTGTAAAGGTTAAGTCGGAGATTATGAGTATGTTGGAAGAATTACCATTTGAGCCGCAGGTTCAGCCATGGGACGAGATTACGCTTGAAATTGACCCCGAAACGGCGGAACGCATCGACCGAAAGCTCATTGGGGCGGACGATATGCGCGAGGCGATTTTCAGCGCGGAGCACGGCGGCGCGAGGTTCTACGACGCGGAATCGGGGCTGTATCAATGCAGTCTCGTCAAGGCTGTGCTGACCTACTGGGTGCGCTACAATCCGTTGGGGGACAACAGGTTTGAGGTGGTGGACGCGTTCTATCACCGCATGAAATTTGCAAAGGGGTGACGGCGTTGGCACAGTGGAAATGCGCGCGGTGCGACGTGCCGCTTGAGCTGAAAAAAACCGAATTTGAGTACATGGAGCGCTCGTTTTCGCACGCGGTTCCGACGTGCCCGAAGTGCGGAGATGTGTTCATTCCGCCGGAGCTTGCGGAGGGAAAAATGGCGGAAGTCGAGGAGCAATTGGAGGACAAATGACAATAATTAGCAATACGCGCAGCGTTTGCCCGAAATGCCTCACTCAAATCGACGCGCAGCTCGTTCGCGAGGGCGATGACGTGTATTTGCGCAAGTCCTGCCCGTCGCACGGCGACTTTTCGACGATTGTTTGGCGCGGAATGAGCGACGAATTTGACAATTGGTGGAAATATAAGGCACCGTCAGGCGACGCGCCGAACTGCCCGAACGACTGCGGACTGTGCGCCAAGCACCTGCAAAAGACGTGTTGCGCGCTCGTCGAGGTTACATCTCGGTGCAATTTGCGCTGCCCCGTGTGCTTTGCCGATGCCGGAAGCGGCACGTCGGAACCGACCGTCGCGGAGCTGTACGAAACTTTCAAACGCTTGTGCCGCAACGGGAATACGTTCGTTCAGCTATCCGGTGGCGAGCCGACGATGCGCGACAACCTACCAGAAATTGTAAGCGCGGCACGGCGAGCAGGTTGCGAAACGGTGCAGCTCAACTCGAACGGCATTCGGCTCGGGCGCGAACCCGAGTTTGTGCGTGCGCTCGCGGATGCGGGCTTAAGCTTCGTTTTTATGCAATTTGACGGTACGTGCGATGAAGTGCACAAAACGTTGCGCGGTCAACCGCTGCTTTCGGACAAGCTCGCGGCAATCGAAGTGTGCTCAAAATTGCGGCTCGGCGTGACGCTCGTGCCGACGCTCGTGCCCGGCGTGAACATGGACGACGTTGGCGGAATACTGCGATTCGCGGTGGAACACGCTCCGGCAGTAAGAGGAGTGCACTTTCAGCCAATCAGTTATTTCGGCAGATTCCCGCATCCGCCGCGCGACGAGGACCGCGTGACGCTCCCCGAAGTGCTCCGCGCGATTGAGACGCAGACCGATGGAAAGTTCAAAATCGCGAACTTTGTGCCGTCGTCGTGCGACCACCCGAGATGCGGTTTTCACGGCGATTTCGTCATATTACCCAAAGGGCTGCTAATGAAGCTCACGCCGAAGTACAACCCGGACGCGTGCTGCGCCGCCGATTCGCACCTGAAAAACCGCAAATTTGTTGCTAGACGGTGGACGCGACCGAAGTCAAATGGGCAAAAAGAAGCTACGGACTACCATAATATGGATAACTTTCTCGCCAGAGTGAAGTCTCACGGTTTCACCGTGTCCGCGATGGCGTTTCAGGACGCGTATACACTCGAAATAGACCGCTTGCGGCGTTGCAGTTTGCACGTGATAGATGGCGAGAAAACGGTGCCATTTTGCGCGCGATATATCACACAAATATGAGTTCGCGACACCCGGGAGGACTACGCCTGACGGCGCGCGCGGCGCGTATTGCGCAGCTGAAAGCCGGTGAACGCGTGCTTGACGTCGGCTGTGGAGACGGCGAAACTGTTGAGTTCTTGGCGCGTTACTTCAGCGTAAACGCTTGCGGCGCAGACATTATAGCGTCATCATATCCGAATTGCATCGTTGCCGACGCAATAAATCTGCCGTTCTCGAACGAGACGTTCGACGCTGTGTTCTTCGAGTGCGTGCTGTCGATTTTGGACGACCCCGCAGCGGCGATTGCCGAAGCTCGGCGCGTGTTGCGGCGCGGCGGGCGGCTGATTGTGAGCGACATATACGCAAAGTCGCGCGATAGCGAGTTGAGTTTGAGCTGCTTGCGCGAACTGGAAAGTAATGGTTATGAGCTGCTTCTTGAAGAGGACTACACGCCCGCGTTGGTCACATTTGCTGCGGAGAGCCGCGCGTTACCGACTGATACGAACCGTTGCGAGCCGAAAATCAGCGCAAAAACGCATGGTTACGTCCTGCTTTTAGCGAGAAAGGCGGACTGAATGTCACAACTGGATATAATTGCCATGTCTGATTGCGGCGCATCAACGCACGCCGCGATTGCGGAGTATCAGCTCGCAAAATTGCGAGAGACGGTCGCGCAAGCGCGAAAGTCGCGATTCTATGGTGAGCGACTGCGCAAAATCCCTGAAATCGCAACGCTTTCCGACCTTGCGGCGCTCCCATTCACAACGCCCGCTGACCTGACAGAGCCGCACGAACTGCTGTGCGTTTCACCCGCCGACGTTGGGCGCATCGTGACGCTGCCGACTTCGGGCACGACTGGGAAGCCAAAACGCGTGTTCTTCACAGCCGACGACTTAGCGAGAACACTCAAATATTTCCAGTTCGGAATATCGCCGCTGACGCGCCCAAACAGCCGCGTCATGGTGTTCTTTCCGCCGAGCGCGCCCGACGGATTGAGCGACCTTTTAGTCCGCGCACTAGCTCTAAATGCTTGCGACGCAACGGTTCTCGGTGCATTCGAAAGCGCATGCGCCGCACTTGACGCGCTGAATTTGTCGCGTGCAACCTGCGCGGTCGGCTTCCCCGCACAGCTCTTGGAACTGGCAAGAACAGGAAGCGCACCCTGCATTGAATACGTACTCCTATGCTCCGACTACATTTCACCCGCAGTCGTGCAAAGCATTGAGAAGGCTTGGAATTGCAACGTGTTCGCGCACTACGGTCTGACCGAATCGGGCTACGGCATCGGCGTGGAGTGCGAGCAGCACGACGGGCTTCACCTGCGCGAAACGGACTTACTGGTAGAAATAGTAAATCCCGAATCGGGCGCGCCGCTACCTGACGGCGAGTTCGGCGAGGTCGTGTTCACGACGCTGACGCGCAGGGCGATGCCGCTCATTCGGTACCGAACGGGCGACCGCGGACGGCTGCTAACGGGGCAATGTCCTTGCGGCAGTAAGCTAAAACGGCTCGACCGCCACATAACGCGACTGAGCAGCGGCGTTGAAATTGCGGGCGGGCGCGTCACAATGCCGATGCTCGACGACGCGATTTTCCCGCTCGGACGAGTGCGCGCGTTCGACGCGACGATGACGACGCGCGGCGGAACCGATAATCTGGTCGTCCGAATTGAGCACAACGGCGGTGGCTCAACGCTATCACAGGTCGCAGAAACCCTGCGAGAAATACTAATAATAGGAAATGCGATTCAATCCGAAAACCTCAACCTAACCGTCATTGCGGAACCAATTCGGCGCATCGGGGCGGCAAAACGCGAAATCGTTGACCTGCGCGGCAAATAAAAATCGCGTCTTTCGACGCGATTTATTATTTTTCAGTTGTCACTCACCGAGCGCGGTTTTCAGCGTGTGCCACGAAAGCGTCGCGCACTTGACGCGAGCCGGCATGTGCGAAACGCCTTGCAGCGCAAGGGCTTCGTCCAGCACCTCAAGCTGCTCCGCGTCCGTCACATCGCCCTTAATCATGCCGAGAAACGTCGCGCAAATGCTCTCCGCTTCGTCCAACGTCTTGCCGCGAATCAGGTCCGCCATCATCGACGCGGACGCTTGCGAAATAGCGCAGCCGCTGCCTGTGAACGCCGCGTCGGTTATCACGCCGTTCTCCTCGCGCAGTTCAAGCTCAATTTCGTCGCCGCAACTGGGATTTACTCCCTTTTGTGTGCGCGTCGCGTGGTCAATATGCCGCCTGTTCCGCTTGTCGCGGCTGTGCTCCGTGATTACCTGCGTGTAAATTTCGTCAATCGCCATAGCCCATTTTCCCCCTAACAAGCGGCAGACATTCGAGTAATCTGTCAACGTCCTCCTCGGTGTTGTACAGCGCGAGACTGGCGCGGCAGCTCGACTTGAACGGCAGCTGCAAATAGTCCATAAGCGGTGCGGCGCAATGCTGTCCCGCGCGAATCGCGATGCCGTAGCTGTCCAGAATCGACGCAACATCGTGCGAGTGCACGTCGCGCAGGTTGAACGCGACGACGCCGTATCGCGGTGCGTCGGGGTTGGAATCGCCGATAACCGTAACGTCTTTAAGTCCGTTCAAACCCGCGACAAGGCGGCGCATGAGCGCGGCTTCACGCGCTTCCAGTATATCCCAACCGATTGCCTTGATATAGTCAATCGCGGCTGCGAGCGCGACGGCTCCGCCCGCGTTCTGCGTGCCCGCCTCGAACTTCTGCGGCGCGGGCGCGAACGTCGTGTCCTGCTCCCGCACGTACTCAATCATGTCGCCGCCGAACAGGAACGGCTCCATGCGCGCAAGCAGCTCGCGCTTGCCGTAAAGCCCGCCGATGCCCATGGGCGCGTACATTTTGTGCCCCGAAAACGCAGCGAAATCAACGTCTAACGCGTGCAAGTCCAGCGGCATGTGCGCAATCGTCTGCGCGCAGTCGAGCACCGTCACCGCGCCGACGGCTTTCGCCCGCGCTATCAGCTTTTCAATCGGGAACAGCACGCCGAGCACGTTCGACACATGCGCAAACGCGACAATTTTCGTCTTACTCGTGATTTTCCGCTCAAGCTCGTCGTCGGAAATCGCACCCGTCACGCGGTCAACGTACAGGTATTCGAGCGTCGCGCCCGTCCGCGCGGCGGCGCGCTGCCACGGCACGAGGTTCGAGTGGTGCTCCGACACGGGAATGACGATGCTGTCCCCGGGCTTCAGCGCGTCCAGCGCATACGAATACATGACGATGTTCAGCGATTCGCTGGCGTTGCGCGTGAAAATCAGCTCGTCCGTGTCGATACTCAAGTAGCTTGCGACTGCGGCGCGCGAATTTTCGTAGGCGGCGGTCGCTTCCTCCGCCATTTTGTAAACGCCGCGGTGCGGATTCGCGCCCTTGGTGCTGTAGAAATCGACAGCCGCGTCAAGCACCGACTGCGGGCGCATACTTGTCGCCGCGCTGTCCAAATATACGAGCCGATTGCCGTTTACCTGCTGATTCAGCGCGGGGAAATCAGCGGCGAAATTCTTCGTGTTTGCCATGTTATCCCAACTTTCTTTCGTTAACGCAGGGCGTTCGCTTTGATTCGCCCGCTTAAATAATCGCGCAGTCGCTCGCGCTCTTCCTCACCCGGCACGTTTTTCAGCACGGTTTCGAGCTGCGCCGTGACGAGCAGACGCTTTGCCTCAACCTCCGACAGTCCGCGCGACTGCATGTAGTACAGCTTGTTCGCGTCAATCTTGCCGATAGACGCGGCGTGACTGCCCTCAACGTCCTCCTCCTCGCAGAGTATCAGCGGAGCGGAACGGTTACGCGCATCGGGCGAGAACAGCAGCGTGTTCTCAATCTCCGCGCCCTTACTGCCCGCCGCGCCGCGAATGAAGTCAAGCGTGCCGCGATACGTCTTGTCGCAGCGGTCGAACAGCGCGCCGGACGCTGTGAGCGAGCTTGTCGTCCCGTCGCCCAAGTGCCGCGCGATGTAGTTGAAGTCAAGCCGACGGTCGCCGTTACCGAAGTAGAACGTGTCCGCCCGCGCGCTCGCGGTGTTGCCCTCAAGCTTGAGGTGACAGCCGACAGTCGCGCTCGCGCCGCCAAGCTCGATTTGCGTGACGTTGACGGACGCGCCGTTGCCGATTATCGCGCTCACGTCCGATATGTGCGTCGAAGCGTTGTTCAGCGTCTGAATCTGGATTAGGTTCACGGTCGCGCAGTTCTCCGCGATAATGCGCGTGGAGCCGCCGTGAAAACACGGCTTGCCGTTAAACGCGTCGAAAATCAGCACGACGGTCAGGCTGCTCCCCGCCTCGGCGAAGATAATGTTGTCGTCCAGCAGCGCGCCGCTGCGCAGGGAGTACCGCGCGGTGACGGGCTTTTCAACCTCGTATCCGCGACGCGCACGGACGCGCACACCCGCGTTCGATTCGCGGCGAATGTACTCCGTCGCTTCCTCGCCGACGGCTGTGCGAAATTCGGCGCAACGCAGCTCCTCTGCGTTCGTCTCGGTCACTATATCGGGCAGAGCCGACCGCGTGACGCTGTACGACAGCGTGTCGTCCGCCGATGTCTCCACCGTGTTGCCGTTAACGCCGAGCCTGTGCCACGTGCGAACTGGCAGGGCGTTTAGTTCTTTAAGTTTAATTTCCATGTGCAACCTCTTGTAATCGTAAAATGTTACCGCTTGCCGCTCATCTCCAGCGTAATCAGATTGTTCATCTCCACCGCGTATTCAAGCGGCAGTTCCTTGGAAATCGGCTCCGCAAAGCCGTTTACAATCATCGCTTTCGCGTCGCCCTCGCTAATGCCGCGGCTCATAAGGTAATATATCGCCTGTTCGCTAATTCTGCCAATCTTCGCCTCGTAACCAATATCAACGTCGTCGTTGCGAACGTCAATAACCGGCACCGTGTCGCTGCGCGACTTGTTGTCCAGCATGAGCGAGTCGCACACGACGGAGGTTTTGCAGCCGTAAGCACCGCGGTTAACGACGACGGAGCTGCGGAACGTGGAGCGTCCGCCGTCCTTTGAAAGCGACTTGCCCGTAATGCTTGACGTTGTACGCGGCGCGGCGTGAATAACCTGCGCGCCCGTGTCAAGCTCCTGCCCCGCGCCCGCGAACGTTATGCCCGTGTATTCCATGCGCGCGCCCTCGCCGCGCAGTATGCTCATCGGGTAGAGGTACGACGTGTGCGACCCGAACGAGCCGGAAACCCACTCGACCGCGCCGTCCTTCGCAACTGTCGCGCGCTTACTGTTCAGGTTGTACATGTTCTTCGACCAGTTTTCAATCGTTGAGTAGCGCAGTCTAGCACCCTCCCCGACGAAGAGTTCCACGCAGCCCGCGTGCAGGTTCGCGACGTTATATTTCGGCGCGGAGCACCCCTCGATGAAGTGCAGCGTCGCGCCCTTGTCGAGAATTATCAGCGTGTGCTCAAACTGTCCCGCGCCCGCCGCGTTAAAGCGGAAGTAGCTTTGCAGCGGAATTTCAACCGACACGTTGGGCGGCACATAGACGAACGAGCCGCCCGACCAGACCGCGCCGTGCAGCGCCATGAACTTGTGCTCCGTCGGCGGCAGCAGCTTCATAAAATGCTCGCGCACCATCTCGCTGTGCTCGCCCTTCAGCGCGCTGTCCATGTCCGTATACACCACGCCGCTCTCGGCGACCTCTTTCCTGACGCTGTGATACACAACCTCGCTGTCATACTGCGCGCCGACGCCCGCAAGCCCCGCGCGTTCCGCTTCCGGAATGCCGAGGCTCTCAAACGTATCCTTAATCTCCGTCGGCACATCGTCCCAGCTGTGCTCCATGCCCGACTTGGGGCGCACATACGTGACGATGTTGTCCATGTTCAGCCCGTCCAGCGACGGTCCCCAGTCCGGCACGGGAATCGTGTTATAAAGCTCCAGACTTTTCAGGCGGAACTCGCGCATCCAGTCAGGGTCGCCCTTTTCGTCCGAAATCGTGCGTATAATCTCGGGCGTAAGCCCGGACGTGACCTTGAAATCAGGCTCCATTGTGCCGCGCCTGTCATATACCTCGCGGAAGTCGCCCGCGGTTTTCTCCGTGTCGCTCATTTACTGCGCCTCCCGAGACGCGGAAGCGCCGCCCTTGTCCGCTTTATTGTCGCCCAATCCGGCAAAGCCGCCCTCGGTAATGCGCGTTATAAGCTCCGCACTGCCCGTCAGGCTTATCTTCTTCTGGTCAAGCACGTGCACATAGTCCACGGTAAGCTCTTCGACGAGCTTCGCGTTATGCGTGATAATCAGCAGGGCGTTGCCCTCGTTGCGATAGCGGCGCACACCGTCGGACACGATGCGAATCGCGTCCACGTCCAGCCCCGAATCAGCCTCGTCCAGAATCGCGAGCTTGGGGTTAAGCAGCAGAAGCTGCAAAATCTCCGCTTTCTTCTTCTCGCCGCCCGAAAAGCCGACGTTAAGCTCACGCGAAGCGTAACCCTGCGGCATGTTCAGCTTGTCCATCGCGGCGTTCATGTCCTTGCGGAACTGCATGACGCGCGGCTTCTCGCCCGTAACCGCGCTCTTCGCCGTGCGCATGAAGTTTTCCAGCGTTATGCCCGGAACCTCCTCCGGGTTTTGGAACGACAGGAAAAGACCGCGACGCGCGCGCTTGTCCGCCGTCTCGTTCGTAATATCCTCGCCCTCAAACAAAATGCTGCCGGAGCGCACCGTGTACGCGGGGTTACCCATAATCGCGCTCGCGAGAGTTGACTTGCCCGTTCCGTTCTGCCCCATCAGCACGTGCGTTTCGCCCGCGTTTATCGTCAAATCCAGTCCGCGCAGTATAATTTTCTCCCCCACGCCGACAGTTAAATCTCTAATCTCAAGTAATGTACTCAAACTCGTAACCTCGTCCCTATCTGTTTAGTTGTAATCTGAAATTCGTCCCCGCAATTGTCAATTGTCAACTGTCAATTGCGGCTACTCGCCGAGCCTAATCATCTCGTCGATGCATTTTCTCGCGCTGACTATCAGCTCGGGCGGGAGGATAATTTCGTCCCCGCCGTCGTCGCCGTTCAGGCAATGGTAAACGTCCATAAGCGTCGTCGCTTTCATGTTGTGGCACATGAGCTTTTTGCTGAGCGCGAAAAAGCTCTTCTCGGGGCAGGCGTATTGCAGGTGCTCCGCGATTGAAATTTCCGTGCCGATTATGAACTCGCGGTTATCGGACTTCACCGCGAAGTCGTAAATGCCGGAGGTTGAGCCGACGTAATCCGCCTGACTTACAACATCGGGCACGCACTCGGGGTGGACGAGCAGCAGCGCGTTCGGGTGAGCGGCTTTCGCCGCCGCAACGTCCGCCGCCGTGACCGCCGCGTGAATCGGGCAGCCGCCATTTATCAGCCGCACGTTCTTTTTCGGCACCTGCTCCGCAACATACGCGCCGAGGTTGCAGTCCGGCACGAACAGAATGTCGTCGCTCTCCAGCTTTTCGATAATCTTAACCGCCGACGACGACGTGACGCACACGTCCGACAGCGTTTTAACCTCCGCCGTCGTGTTGATGTAGCACACGACCGTGTGCCCCGGGTACTTGTCAATCGCGGCGCGCAGCCTGTCCGCGCTCAAGTTGTCCGCCATGGGACAGCCCGCCTCCGTGTTCGCCAAATACACCGTCTTTTCGGGGGAGAGCAGCTTAACCGTCTCCGCCATGAAGCGCACGCCGCACATTATCGCGGTTTTCTTCATGTCCCGCGCGGCGAGCACGGAGAGCTTATAGGAATCGCCCGTGTGGTCGGCAACCTCAAGTATCTCCTTCGCCTGATAGCTGTGCGCCAAAATGCATATGTCCTTTTCGCGCTTCAGCTTCAATATCCTCTCCTGAACCTCGCTGATTGTCATAATTTTCGCTCCTATATAATTTTCGCTTTATAGTTAACTTATATTTTTGCTTATATTTGCGCGCCTATTCGGAACCGTTTATTTTCCCGCCGCCGATTACAACGTCGCCGTCGTACAGCACGACGAACTGCCCGTTTGTAATCGCCCTCTGCTCATCGTCAAACACGACGCGGAGCAAATCCTCACCCACCTGCTCCACGGTCGCGGGCTGCGCCGCGTGGGCGTACCGAATCTTCGCCGTGACGCGCATAGGCGCGTCCAATCGGTCGAACGGTATGAGGTTAATCTCCCGAGCCGTCAGCGTTTTGCGCAAAATTCCGCGCTCCGAGCCGAGCACCACGCGGTTGCGCTCCGCGTCCAGCTCGTTGACGTACAGCCGCGCGTCCGACGACACGCCAAGTCCGCGCCGCTGCCCGATAGTGTAGCGCGCAACGCCTTGGTGCTCGCCGAGGTCGCGCCCGTCCGTGTCCGTAAACCTGCCGTGTTTCAGCGGCTTGCCCGTATACTGCTCGATAAACGCGGCGTAATCGCCGTCGGGCACGAAGCAAATGTCCTGACTGTCGCGCTTATCGGCGTTGATGAAGCCGTTTTCCGCCGCGAGCGCGCGAATCTCTGCCTTAGTATACCCGCCGAGCGGGAAAAGCGTCCGCGCGAGCTGCTCCTGCGTCAAAAAATACAGCACATAGCTCTGGTCCTTGCTCGCGTCCACGCCGCGCTTTAACAGATACCGCTCACCGTCGCGTTCAATCCGCGCGTAATGCCCCGTCGCGATATAGCGGCACCGCATAGCGTCCGCGCGCTCAAACAGCGAGCCGAACTTCAACAGGCGGTTGCACTCTATGCATGGGTTCGGCGTTCTGCCGCACATATAATCGTCAACGAAGCCGTCCATCACGCCGCCGCGAAATTGCTCCGCGTAATTGAACACATAAAACGGAATATCAAGCTTTGCGGCGACGGTTTCCGCGTCCCCGCGGTCAGCGAGCGAGCAACAGGATTTCTCAATGCTCTCGCCAATATCCTCATTTTCGTATAGCTTCATCATCGCGCCCGCGCAGTCGTAACCCGCCCGCGACAGAAGCAGCGCGGCGACCGAGCTGTCAACCCCGCCGCTCATTGCGACGAGTACCTTTTCCGTCACGCGACATCACCCACAATACATAATAATATATTTTTGGTGATAATGCAAGGGGTTATGTCGTTTTATTGCCGCATGGCACTCCTTATTCCCTCGTCCCGCCGAGCGGCACTTGTTGCGCGTAACGCCGCGCTTGCTGTATTAGATTTCTTGTTATTTTTTCAATCTCAAAGGAGATTCGCTTGCCCTACGCGGGCGGCGCCCCCTTTCCATTGCGGGAAAGGGGGGAACGCGCACTTAAGGGGGCTGCGCCCCCTGAAGAATCCCCTGCTTCTCAAAGCACTTGAATCTCCAGTCGCTATCGCAAATCATGGTACTCATTACGCGAAAAAGGTTCAAACATAAGTGCAAGCTCGCTCGCGCGAAAGCCAACCGTGTTGCAACGCAGTTATCCTTGCCAAGTGGCAGCTTGCACTACCAGTTTACACTTGTCGCCCGTAACTGCGCGCTTGGTTTGCGCCTAGCTGTGGGGGTGATTCTGAAGAGGGGCACAGCCCCTCTTAAGTGCGCTTTCCCCCCTTTCTCGCATAAGAAAGGGGGCCCCGCGCGGGTAGCGCAAGGAGTATTGAGCAATTAAATATAAAATAAAAAATAAAATGGAAAGCCAGCTTGACATATAAAAACATCTATGCTATCATGACAATGGAAAGCATACTTTACATTGTCATGACAGCAGCAGGAGGTGGTCGATTGGAAAACAAGGTTGAGGAGCTGCGACGGCGGCGCGGCGTGTTGCAGGAGGAATTGGCGGCGGCGGTCGGCGTTTCGCGGCAGACAATCGGTTCGCTGGAGAACGGGCGATACAACCCGTCCATCACGCTCGCGTTCAAACTAGCGCGGTATTTTGAGACGACGATAGAGGACATTTTTATTTTCGAGGAGGGGGATTGAGCATGAAAAAGGACAACGACCATTGGAGCCCGCGGAAGGTGATTGGCGTAATTGTGATGCTTGCGGTGATTGCTTTGTTTGTTGCGCCGATTATCTATCTGCTCGGCAAGCATGTCGATATACGCGAGCCGCAGCCGGTGCCGGCTCCGATGGAGTGGGTATACACCGCGCTCATAGCCGTGCCGGTGCTGCATAGCATATTCCGCGCGATTAAAAAGCGGCGCAACCCCGCACAGGCGCGGGACGACGAGATTGCGGAGGACGACGAGCGCGGACGTGCCATAAAAGCGCGCGCCGAATCCTCAACGCTGTCTATGGCGCAAACGCTGCTGATGCTTGTGTCGCTTGTGATGATGTTTCGCGGCGAGACTGTGCTGTACTACGCCCTGTATGCTTCATACTGGGCGGTGGAGTTGATTAAGCTGCTGTACACGCTGCACTATAAGCGGACGATGTAGATAATTAAGGAGGAAAACTAAATGGATAAGAGCAAGCGTAAACGCATCGTACTGTGGGTTACAACCTTTGTGGTTTCAACCGCGTTCGCGTGGCTGATGGTCACCGTGAACACCATTCGCGGCGACGGGGCAAACTCCGAGACAATCTTCAAGCAGCCGTTGCCGTACTGGGTCTTGTGGCTGTGCATAGCGCTTATGGTGCTGTCGTCGGTGCCCGACGTAATCAAACGCATAAATAAACGCCGCAACCCCGAGCAAGCGCGCGACGACGAGCTTGCCGCCGACGATGAGCGCGGTAAGGCAATAACCGCCCAAGCCAACAGCCTGACCCTGCGCGCCATGCGGTTAGTTATAATATTCGGCGGCGGCGCGCTGATGCTCTTCGGCGAGATTGTTGCGGCATATGTACTGCTTATGTCGGCGTATGTAATCCAACTGCTGAACTTTATTTTCACGTCTTCATTAAAAAGGAAAATGTAATGGTAACAGCACGTCTGCCAATCGGCAAACGTGCTGTTTTTCATGCTATTTCACCGCGTCGAACGCTTGCGCCAAGTCCGCGAGCAGGTCGTCGATGTGCTCCGTGCCGACGGACAGCCTCACCGTCGTCGGCGTGATGCCCGCGTCGAGCAGTTCCTCCGGCGACATCTGCGAGTGCGTCGTCGATGCCGGGTGGATTACGAGCGACTTCACGTCCGCGACGTTCGCGAGCAGCGAGAACAGCTTCAGCGATTCGGTGAACTTGCGCGCTTGGTCGGCTGTGCCGTTCAGCTCGAATGTGAAGATTGAACCCGCCCCGTTCGGGAAGTACTTCTTGTACAGCTCGTTATCGCGGTGAGACGGCAGAACCGGGTGGTTCACGAGCTTCACCTGCGGGTGCTTCGTCAGGTAGTCCACGACCTTCAGCGCGTTCTCAACGTGCCGCTCAACGCGCAGTGAAAGCGTCTCCAGCCCTTGCAGGAACAGGAACGAATTCAGCGGGGCAAGCGTCGCGCCCGTGTCGCGCAGCAGCGTCGTCCGCGCCTTGATGATGTAGGCGAGGTTGCCCGCCGCCTGCGTGAACACAACGCCGTGATAGCTCGCGTTCGGCTGCGACAGCCCGGGGAATTTGTCGTTCTGCGCCCAGTCGAACTTGCCGCCGTCAACGATAACGCCGCCGATTGACGTGCCGTGACCGCCGATAAACTTCGTCGCGCTGTGCACCACGATGTCCGCGCCGTGCTCAATCGGGCGGAGCAGATACGGCGTCGCGAACGTGTTGTCCACAACGAGCGGAATCCCGTGCTTGTGCGCAATCTCCGCAATCGCGTCGAGGTCAACAATCGTGCTGTTCGGGTTGCCCAGCGTCTCAACAAACACGAGCTTCGTGTTCGGCTGAATCGCCGCCTCAAGCTCCGCGAGGTTGGAAGCGTCCACAAACGAGGACGAAACGCCGAGGTCGGGCAGAGTGTTCAGGAACAGATTATAGCTGCCGCCGTAGATAAACTTGTCGGTTACGATGTGGTCGCCCGCCTTTGCGATGTTCAGCGCCGCGTAGGTAATCGCCGCCGCGCCGGAAGCCGTCGCAAGTCCCGCCGCGCCGCCCTCAAGAGCCGCGATGCGCTTCTCAAACACGTCGGAGGTCGGGTTCATCAGGCGGGTATAGATGTTGCCGTTCTCGGTCAGCCCGAAGCGAGCCGCCGCGCTTGCGGAGCTTGGGAACACGTAGCTGGAGGTCTGGTAAATCGGCACGGCGCGCGCGTCGGTTGCGGGGTCGGGCGATTCCTGTCCCGCGTGGAGTTGGATAGTCTCGAACTTGTAGTCGCTCATTTTGTGTACCCTCTTTCTTTTATTTAGCATATAAAATATATGTGTATACTAGGCATTAAATTTATTATACCCCTGCGGGGCGTTGCTGTCAAGCTATTTTTTTGGAATAATTACATTATTCCCACGTCCCCCGCAGGGCACTTTGCGTCTTTCGTCCTATCGTCGCGTCTTTCCGTTCCATATCTGTTATCAGTTATCTGTTAGATGTTATCTACGTCCTTGCGCTCCCCGCGCGGGGCCCCCTTTCTTATGCGAGAAAGGGGGGAAAGCGCATTTAAGAGGGGGCAAGCCCCCTCTTAAAAATCACCCCCACAGCTAGGCGCAAACCAAGCGCGGCGTTACGGGCAAAAGGTTAACGCTTGGGTTGCAAGCTGCCACTTGGCAAGACTACATCGTTGCAACAGGGTCAGTTTTCGCGCGAGCGAGCTTGCACTAATCTTTTAACTTGTTCTGCGCTGTAGAACATATCATTTGCGATAGCGACTGGAGATTCAAGCGCTCTGAGAAGCAGGGTGTTTCTTAAGAGGGGCGGCAGCCCCTCTTAAGTGCGCTTTCCCCCCTTTCCCGCATTGGAAAGGGGGCCCCGCGCGGGGAGCGCAAGCGAATCTCCTTAGAGAATGAAAAACAATAGAAAAAACTAATACAGCAAGGCGAGTGCAACACGCAAAAGTGCCGCGCGGCGGGACGGGGAACAAGGAAGCGTTGCTGCGGCAAGACGCGGGGGAGCAAGGAGGGGTAATACAATTACCCCTTCTTATTCTTCCCAATGGAAAGAATAAGGTTGAGCACAATACCGACGATGGCGGCTGTCGCAATGGCGGGCAGCTCCGCGCCGAAGAAAGGTATCATGCCGCCCGCGAACCCGTAGTGTCCGCCAAGCCCGACGGTCAGGATAACGGCGATGACCGCGAGGTTCTTCGCGTCAAACAAATCGACCGACTTGTTAATCATAATCGCGATGCCCTGCGCCGCGATAACGCCGAACAGGAATATGCACGCGCCGTTGATAACCGCCGACGGCACGGTGTTGATGATGTTCGACAGCGGGCTGATGAACGACAGCACGATTGACATAATCGCCGCCACGCCGAGCATTTTAACCGAGAAGTTCTTCGTAATCGCCATGGTCGAGATGTTCTCGCCATAGTTCGTCCCCGCCGGTCCGCCGAACAGCGAAGCAACGATGTCGCCTATTCCGTCGCCGATTAGGTTCAGACCGAGCTTGTCGGCGATGTTGTATTTGCCCTTGCCCTTTTTCTTCGACAGGTCGTTAACGTAAATGTCGAGCTGGAACAGGTGCGCCGTGGATTCCGGTATCGTCGCGATTGCAATCGGCATGATGGCGATAACGGCGGCGAGGTTCGGCGTCGGCAGCGTGAAGTGCGGAGCGGTGATGACGTTGCCCGCGAACACGCCCGAGAAGTCCACAAGCCCGAGCGGAATGCTCACGATATAGCCGACGAGTATGCCGAACAGAATCGGCAGTTGCCCGAGAACGCCCTTTAAGTACACGGAGAACACGACCGTCGCGACCAGCGTGACGAGCGCGGCAATCCACATGTTGTTGCTCGCAAGTCCCGTCGCGGAGTCAACGACCGCGCCCGTGACCGCCGTGCCCGCGAGCGATATGCCGATGACGAGCGCGATTGAACCCGTTATCGTCGGCGGGAGTACCTTTTCAATCGAGTCCATGCCGAAGCGGGAAACGACTATGCCCGCCGCGATGGACACAAGTCCGGAGCAGATTATGCCGAATTGCGCCTGACTAATCAGCGCGTCCGGCGCGAGAACGCCGAAGCCCACGCCCGTAATCCCGCAAATCGCGGCGATATACGAGAAGCTGGAGCCGTAATAGAGCGGGATTTTGCCGCGCGTGATGAGCAGGAAGCACAGCGTCGCCAGTCCGCTCGCGAAGATTGTCGTCGAAACGTGGAACCCTGTCAGGAGCGCGACCGTGACCGTTGCGGGGAACATGACGAGTACTTGTTGGAAAGCGAAGAGTATAAGCTTGCCCAGGGACGGGGTTTCGTCGGGGAGATAGCCTACGACCGAGTTTTTCTTGTTAGTCGAGTTTGCCATGTGCGTCACCCTTTCTTTATTTAGCGGCATACCAAGTTTCGTTTTCCGCCGCCCTTTTCCTCGCTTGACATTTTATATTGACAAGTCGCGCTTGTCCAGTACTTTTTACAAAAAACGCACCGTATAATGGCTGTACATGCTCAAGTTATATAAAAGACCCGTCCCAAAACCGCGTATTGCTTCGTTGTCCTCCCTTGCGCCGCGCGGTTTTGGGTGAGATGGTTATCGGAATAAATATCGGAGGTGGAGCGCGTGAAGCGTGGGCGGGCGATGCTCATTAACACCATACTGCTGACGGCGACGAGTCTGCTAATGCGCTCCGTCGGCATGGTGTTTCAGGTTTGGCTGACGCGCAAGATAGGCGCGGGCGGCATTGGGCTGTTCCAGCTCATCATGTCGGTTTCCATGCTCGCGGCGACGTTCGCCGTGTCGGGCATACGGTTCGCGACGACGCGGCTCGTGTCCATGGACCTCGGCATGAATCGCGGCGCGGGCGCGACCTCCGCCGTGCGTCGTTGCCTGATTTACGCGGCGGCATTCGGAACGGCGGCGGCTCTCTCGCTGTGGTTCGGCGCGAACTTAATCGGCACGCGCTGGGTTGGTGACGCGCGCTCCGTCCTGTCGCTTAGGGTGCTCGCCTTGAGCTTGCCGGCGTTCGCGCTGTCGGCGGTGCTCGCGGGGTATTTCACGGCGGTGTGCCGCGTCGTCAAGTCGGCGGCGGTTCAGGTTGCGGAGCAGCTTATTCGCATCGGCGTTATCGTCGCCGCGTTGTCGCTCTCACGCGGGTTCACGACCGAGACGGCTTGCGCCGTAATCGTCGCGGGCGGCGTTGCGGGTGAAGCCTCCTCATTTATAATGTTATACGTCCTCTACGCGTTCGACCGCCGCCGCCACCTGCCGCGCAAAGCCGCGCCCGAACCGGGTGTTACGCGCCGCATGTTCGCAATCGCGACGCCGCTCGCGCTGTCGGCTTACGCGCGCACGGCTCTTTCAACGCTGCAAAACCTGCTCGTTCCGCGCGGGTTCCGCAAGTCGGGCGCGTCGGCGGAGCGCGCTCTCGCCGATTACGGCTCTATTCAGGGCATGGTGTTTCCCGTCCTCATGTTCCCGTCCGCGTTCTTCACGTCGCTGGCGGAGCTGCTCGTGCCCGAATTGACGGAGGCGCAGGTTCGCGGGGACACGGCGCGCATATCGGAGCTTGCGGGCAGGACGTTGCGCATGGCTCTGCTGTTCTCCGTCGGCGTTGCGGCGATACTGTTCGCCTGCGCCGACGAGCTGGGCATGGCGATATACAAGGATTCCGACGTTGGGCGCAATATCCGCGTTCTCGCCCCGCTGCTGCCGATTATGTACCTCGACAGCGTGACGGACGGCATGTTGCGCGGACTCGGGCAGCAGATGTACAGCATGAAGTACAACATTCTCGACTCCGCAATCAGCGTCGCGCTCGTCTACATGCTGCTCCCGCGATACGCGATAACGGGCTACCTGTTCATGATATGCTTCACCGAGGTGTTCAACTTCGCGCTCAGTATCGGGCGGTTGCGCAAGCTGACGCGGTTGCGTGTGCCGCTGCAAACCATCGCGCGGGCGGTTCTCTGCGCCGTCGTCGCCGTCACGCTCACGGCGGCGGGCATGGGCATGGCGCGCGCGCCGCTGCAAACTGAAGTCGGCTCGCTCGTCGTGTTCATAACGCTCGCGGCTGTGCTGTATTGCGCGCTTTTGCCGCTGCTCGGTTGCCTTGACAAGAGCGAGCTGCGCCGCGTTTCGCAAATCGCGGGGGAAATCAGGCGCGCGGCGGGGAAATTTTTCGCCGCGCTATTCCGCGGGGGTTATGGCATTAGAAAAAAAGACAGAAATAGGGATTGAAAAACATATTTTGTTCGTATATAATGGACATAAATTTATAAAACAGGAGCTGATACATAATGGCAGAAAAGTACCTTGGAGAATCCATTCCGAAGCTGGGATTCGGCTTTATGCGCCTGCCGCGTCAGGCGCCACCACCCGGAGCGGCACCCGCGCCCGGCGGATTCGGCGGATTCGGCGCGCCCCCGTCGTTTGACGACGAGCAGATTAACAAGATGGTTGACCACTTCCTCGCAAACGGCTTCACGTATTTCGACACCGCGTTTGTTTACGGCGGGTCGGAGGAAGCGCTCAGCCGCAGCCTGATTAAGCGTTACCCCGACCGCGAGAAGTATCAGATTGCGTCCAAGCTGAACCTCGGCATGGTCAACGACCGTAAGGGCATGGAGGACCAGTTCAACACGACGATGCAGCGTCTCGAAACGCCGTACCTCGACTTCTACCTGATTCACGGCTTGAGCGGTCAGTCAATCCAAAAGGCGGACGACCTCGGCGCGTGGGATTACGTCAAGGAGCTTAAAGAAGCCGGCAAGGTCAAGCATTACGGTCTGTCGTTCCACGGCACGCCCGAAGAGCTTGACGGCATATTCACGAAGCACCCCGACGCGGAGTTCGTCCAGATTCAGCTGAACTACCTCGACTGGGATTCGGAGGACGTGCAGTCCCGCAAGGTGTACGAGGTTGCGCGCAAGCACAACAAGCCCGTAACGGTCATGGAGCCGCTTAAGGGCGGCAAGCTCGCCAGCGAGACGTTCGCGCCCGCGGACGACTTCAAGGCGGCGGACCCGAACGCGTCGTCCGCGTCATGGGGTCTGCGCTTCGTCGCGGACAAAGAGGGGCTTATCACAATCCTCTCCGGCATGAGCACATATGAGCAGCTCGTCGATAACGTCAAGACGTTCAAGGGCTTGAAGCCGCTGACGGACGAGGACCGCGCGCTTATCCAAAAGGCGGCGGATACTATCAAGCTGTTCCCCGGAATCCCCTGTACGGGCTGCAACTACTGCTCGCCGAACTGTCCGCAGAAGATTAACATTCCCGCGCTCATCAACATTTACAACGAGTATCTCGTGTATCGCGACCCCGACAATGTCGGCGGCTTTATGTACAACTTCCAGCAAGCGAAAGCAAAGGATTGCGTCGCCTGCGGAACCTGCACGGAGCATTGCCCGCAGCACATCGACATACCCGACGTTCTCGCAAAGCTCTCCCCGCTGGTTGACAAATAAGTAAAAAGCCCCGCCGTTTGGCGGGGCTTTTCCTTATTCCCCGTCCCCCGCAGGGAACCTTTGCGCGTAACGCCGCACTTGCTGTTTTGGTTTTTTGACTGTTTTTCAATCTCCAAGGAGATTTGCTTGCGCTACCCGCGCGGGGCCCCCTTTCTTATGCGAGAAAGGGGGGAAAGCGCATTTAAGAGGGGGTAAACCCCCTCTTAAAAATCACCCCCGATGCTAGGCGCAAACCAACTGCGCAGTTACGGGCAGTAGGTTAACGCTGGTGTTGCAAGCTGCCACTTGGCAAGGATACATCGTTGCAACATTGACAACTTCGCGAAGCGAGCTTGCACTAGAGTGTAGTCTTGTGCCGCGTAACTCGTGACCTGATTTGCGATAGCGACTGGAGACTGGAGTGCTTTGAGAAGCAGGGGATTCTTAAGGGGGCGCAGCCCCCTTAAGTGCGCTTTCCCCCCTTTCCCGCATTGGAAAGGGGGCGC
>JAISKH010000036.1 GCA_031261325.1 Oscillospiraceae bacterium | reverse complement strand
GACGAGAGCGGAGAGGAAATCCTCGGCGAGTACGGTCGAATTTTCGAGGAAGAGTACCTTGACGCTCTAAATGAACGGCTGACTCTGTTCCCGACCGAATATCAAAAATATCTGCGCGGAATAGAGAGCGCCGATACACATCGCGGCTATTTTTCCATCGACAAGCAGGGCCGCTCTGTTGACAGTGCGATAAAACGCGGCAGTGAGTTTTCGGACGATATTTCAGCGTATGACCTGATACTCAAAAACAAGGAGCGGCTGTTGTCATTTGAGGAACCGACACGGTTTATATTTTCACACTCTGCGTTGCGCGAGGGTTGGGACAATCCGAACGTATTTCAGATTTGCACGTTAAAACATTCGGACAACGCAACGGCAAAGCGTCAGGAAGTCGGTCGCGGTCTGCGGTTGTGCGTCAATCAATCAGGTGACAGACAAGACATCGACGTTTGCGGCGAATCACTCGTCCACGACGTAAACAAGCTGACTGTTATCGCAAGTGAGAGTTACACTGGTTTTGTCACGGACTTGCAGAGCAAAATCCGCGAGGATTTGTATGAGCGTCCGACCAAGGCTACGGTTTCGTATTTCGACGGTAAGACCGTAAGAATCGACGGTGAGCCTGTCACTATAAATGAGCGGCAGGCGAAGATGATTTATCAGTATCTGACGAAGAACGACTACATTGACTACGACGACAATATAGCTCCCGCTTATCGTGTCGCGGAGGAATCGGGCGTTTACGCGACATTGCCGCCGGAGCTTGCGCCGCTCGCAAGCGGTATTCATACGCTTGTGCAGGGCATATTCGACCCAAGCGTCTTAAAAGGTATGGTCGAGGACGGTCACGACACAAAGGTCAAAGACAATCCGCTCAACGATAATTTCTATAAGCAGGAGTTTCAGGATTTGTGGAAGGCAATCAATCAGCGTTATGCCTATACCGTGGAGTTCAATACACCGGAGCTGATTGAAAAATCCGTTGCCGCGCTTAACGCGGGCCTTTACGTTACCGAGCTTATGTATATGACTACGACGGGCGAACAAAACGAAGGCGTTGATATTGATGTTACCGGGACAAAGACGAGTAAGCTCAAACACGCCCAAGTCAATTCCGTTCCCTACGACCTTGTAGGAAAAATCGCGGAGGGAACAACACTCACGCGCCGCAGCGTGACTGCCGTGCTGAATGGCTTGTCACCGGACAAGTTGTATATGTTCAGTCTGAATCCGGAAGAATTTATACAGAAGGTCACGGAAGAAATCAACAAGCAAAAAGCAGCGGTTGTGGTGGAGGAAATCTCTTATCAACCGAGCGCGGAGCAACCGTACACGCAGGACATTTTTAATATGAGCAAGTCATCTCAGGAATACGCCAAAGCGTTTTCGGCAAAGCGGGCGATTCAGGATTATGTGTTTACTGACGGAACTGCCGAGAAAAGTACGGAGCGGAGATTCGCCGAGGAGTTAGATACCGCAGACGAAGTTGTTGTTTACGCAAAACTCCCGCGAGGGCCGAAAGGTTTTTATATTCCAACACCAGTCGGTAACTACTCGCCGGACTGGGCGATAGCGTTCAAGCGCGGTTCAGTAAAGCACATTTTCTTTATCGCCGAAACGAAAGGGAGTATGCAATCAACTCAATTCGGAAAAATAATTCGCACCGATAAAATTGAAGAAGCAAAAATAAAATGTGCGAAGAAACTGTTTAACGAGATTTCTACGACAGGAGTTAAGTACCACGACGTTGACAGTTATCAGAGTTTGCTCAATGTAATGCAGACGTTGTGAGTAGAAAGCTACAAAAACCTTTGGGGTGACGAAAATAATGGCAATCTGTATCACGGGTGACACTCACGGAACATACGACGTGAGTAAAATATTAAAACTGAAACCGATGCTGACTGAGGACGATTACGTTATCGTACTCGGCGATTTCGGCATCTGTTGGGATAACGGCGACAGCGATAATAAAGTCCGCAACTTCTGGAACCGCCTGAAATGCAATGTGTTATTTTTAGACGGCAATCACGAGAATTTCGACCTGCTGAACCGTTACCACGTCACCGAGAAATTCGGCGGCAAGGTTCAGAAACTCGGCAAGCGTATAACGCACCTAATGCGCGGACAGGTTTTTGAGATTGAGGGCAAGACGTTTTTCTCGATGGGCGGAGCCGCAAGTCACGACTGCGGCTCGCCGATGGACGCGATTATCTCCGCACACCTTGACGATTACCACACCCACAATTTCAAGGCTGATTACGATAACCTGTTGAAATATGAGCAGCGCGAGTGCCGCGCTCCCGGCAGAAGTTGGTGGACTGCGGAAGTGCCGACTCCAGAGGAAATAGCGGAGGCAAAAACAAATCTCGCGCGGGTCGGTAACAAGGTCGATTATATTCTGACGCACACGGGTTCATCGCGTATGTATCGGCACCTCGGCTACACGCCGAATGAACGCCCGTGGGACAAGAGCTTAATTGAGTTTCTCGACTGGATTGAGGAAAATATTGAGTTCAAGCATTGGTGGTTTGGACATCTGCACCAAGATTTCGCCTACGACGCAAAGCACATCGGATTTTACGACGCAATCAGGGAGACAGAATAATGACTTATGAAGAATTAGCCCAAAGGCACAGCGACATTAACGGTTTTGAATCCGCTGAATGGGAGGGATGGTATCATATTGAGGACAAAATGTTCAGCGGTATCAAGAGCGTTCTCGACAAGTATTCAATCCCGCTGCAACAGTTTGTTTTGGAACAGGAAAAAGAAAAATTCGGTGAGCTTCGCACATACTGGTGTTGGTTCTGCGATGACAATCCTGATGACTATAATAAAGCAAGACAGGAAATTAGCGCGGTGATTGATAACGCCTCCACCGAGTCCGCCAAAACCTGTTGCTATTGCGGCGAACCCGCAACTTTGCAATCGAGAGGGTGGATACTTCCGTACTGCCAAGCCTGCGCCGAGGAACAAGAAGATTATCCGACAGGCTTTACTACGAATTTTATGTGACGAATGGGGTATTGAGATGCAAAACAACGACCGCAGAGCGGCGAACGTCCGCGAGTTTGAGCGCGTTCAGCGGCTCATTTCGGACACGCCGGAACTGCAATCCGCCGTTGACGCGAGCATTAAAAACACGCGCTTGTACCGCGATAAAAGCGAAACGCACGTTGTCGGAAACAGGCGCGGCGAGGTTCGCGTATTCGACGCAAGCTCGTTTGACGTTGCGCGCCCGCTTGTCGCGGAAAATCACCGTGTCGCGGTGCTGAATATGGCGAGCGCGACAAATGCGGGCGGTGGTGTTGCGAACGGCGCAAACGCGCAGGAGGAATGTCTTTGCCGCGAGAGTACGCTGTACCCCTGCCTGAAAACCGATTTGCTTTGGCGCGATTATTACAGTTTTCATCGCAACCGCAACGACGCGGCGTACACCGACGCGGTGATTTTCACGCCCGAAGTTGTCGTTCTGAGCGAACCGCGATTTTCCGTCGATGTCGTCAGCGTTGCCGCGCCGAATCTCGGTCGATGCAATCTCGACACGCAATCCTCCGCCGAACTAATCAGAGCGCGAATCGCGAAAGTTATGGACATCTGCGCCGCGCAGGGCGACACCGCGATTGTCCTCGGTGCGCTCGGTTGCGGAGCGTTCCGCAACGACCCGAAGCTCGTCGCACGGGAACTGAAAACGCTGCTATACGACGACGGCTACGCGAAACTCTTTGACCGCGTAGACTTTGCCGTTCTCGGTCGCGGCGAGGTCGGCAGGGCGAATTATCAGGAGTTCAAGTCGGCGCTGTCATTATAATTCAGACGATAATAGTAACGACGGCGAGCAAAAATGCCCGCCGCTGAGTTGTGTTGATTAGCAGTCCTATTCCAAAGCGTTCCAAACTTTTTGTTTTTTCGGCTCTTCCGAGCCGAGCCTTGTGCTGTGCGGCTTTGCAGATTTTCGTTCCCAAAAAACGCTTCAAAGCCTTGATTTCAGCCGTTTAGCGGAGGTGTCAGCGAGGATTCGCTAAATCTAACCGATTTTTGTCGGGAGAAAACAAAACTTTTTTGAAAAAACTTTCAAAAAACGCTTGACATTAAAATTGCCGCGTGGTATTATATCCAAGCTGTCAGCGATAAGCCGACGCGGTAGTTGGTGTTGATTACGGTGAGGTCCCACCCGTTCCCATTCCGAACACGGAAGTTAAGCTCACTTGTGCCCACGATACTTGACTGGAGACGGTCCGGGAAAATAGGTAGATGCCAACATGAAAAGCGAACATCTTTCGATGTTCGCTTTTTTCGTTGTCATACAACCATATTCTCTCGTCCCGCCGAGCGGCACTCATCGTCTTTCGTCTTGCGTCGCGTCTTTCCGTTCCATATCTGTTATCTGGTATCAGTTATATGATACTTGCTCCTTGCGCTACCCGCGCGGGGCCCCCTTTCTTGTGCGAGAAAGGGGGGAAAGCGCACTTAAGAGGGGTACCCCCTCTTAAGAATCACCCCGCGAGCTAGGCGCAAACCTAATGCGGCGTTACGGATTAGAGGTTTACGCTGGTGTTGCAAGCTGCCACTTGGCAAGACTACATCGTTGCAACAGGGTCAGCTTTCGCGAAGCGAGCTTGCACTAAAGTGTAGTCTTGTGCCGCGTAACTCGCGACCTGATTTGCGAAAGCGACTGGAGACTTGAGTGCTTTGAGAGCGGGGAGATTCTAAAGAGTGGCGGCAGCCCCTCTTAAGCGCGCTTTCCCCCCTTTCCCGCGTTGGAAAGGGGGCGCCGTCCGCGGAGGACAAGCGAATCTCCTTTGAGATTGAAAAACATTCAAAAAACCAAAACAGCAGAGCGAGTGCAACGCGCACAGGTGCCCTGCGGGGGACGAGGGGAACAAGGTTGTGGGGGTTACTACCCCACAACCCTAACCGCGACGTCGAGCGGGTCCCGCTCGGTATGAAGATTATTTATCGCGTTAGCAGCATCGGGGTAACCGATTGCGATGCCAATCGCGATATTGAGATTGTCGGGAATCTTCAGCTCTTCGCGCAGCACCTCGGGGTAGGTGCACAGCATGATTGCGGGGATTGTGCCGAGTCCGCGCTCAATCGCTGCGAGCATAAGGCTCTGCGAATACGCGCCGATGTCGTACAGCGACCAATGCCCGTGCGCCTTGTCCACGCAGAGGTAAACGACGGCGGGCGCGTTGTACATCTTCTGGTTCAGCTCGCCGAATTGCCCCATGGCTTCGCCGCAGTCGCGCGCCATGGACGCGCCGATTGTCGCCGTGCGGCGTTTCGCGTCGTCGCTCCACGGACCGGGACGCTCCAAGTCGGGCGCGCCGGGCATGATGTGCTCTTCCGCGTTCTTCAGGAACTGACGGCGTATGCTCGCCAGAGCTTCACCCTGCGCGACGAACACCTCCCACGGCTGCGTATTCGCCCATGACGGCGTGCGCTGCGCCGCCGCCAGCACTTCGTTCAGCACCTCGGCGGGAATCGGCGTCGGTAAATACGCGCGGATAGAATTGCGCTTGTTTAATGCTTCTGTAACGGTCATGGTAATACCTCCAATGTTTATAAGTTGCGGTAATTATATCATATAATAATTTGCCTGCAAAGCAAAAAATTACCACGTCTAATCCCGCCTTTTCAGGGGATTCTAGCCTAAAGAGGTGGGGATATGAGGAAGATATTTTGCGCCGTAATTGCCGTTCTTGCCGTAACGCTCGCGCTCTCGTCCTGCAAGTCCGCGCCGGAGTTCGCGAGCGCGGAGGACGAGCGGCTGTTTCGCGGCATTGAGGGCGGCGCGGAGCTTGAGACGCTTACGCAATCGGTGCGCGATGGGGCAAGCGTGGACAGTATGCGTTACGGGCGCGTCGTGCGCGTCAACATGGTGGAGTTCGCCGTTAAGAACGGGCGCGACGACGCGGCGCGTTGGCTCATCGAAAACGGCGCGAACGTGAGCTATAAGACGACAATTCTCGGGCAGACGCTGCTGATGTTCATGGCGCAATCGGGCAAGGCGGAGCTGTGCGAGCTGCTGCTGGCGCGCGGAGCGGACGCGGCGGAGGGCGACAGGCTCGGCAGTACGGCTCTCGAATACGCGTTCAAAGCGGGCGCGGAGCGGAGCGAGACAGACGTGCTCGCCGTGTACGACCTGCTGACGGCGCACGGCGCAAGCCCGACGCGCCAAACCCTCGCCGCCGCGCTGAACGGCTACAGCGGCAAGGGAGACGGCGACGGGCGTTACGCCCTGCTCCGCCGCGTGACGCAAGCCCTGCGCGACGTTGGGCTTGAGACGGGGCTGTCGCCGACGGTTGACTCCGCGCTGCTCGGCGATGAGCTTTCGGCGGAGGCTCTGACCGCCGTGACCGACAGGCGTGAGCGCGAGCGCGTGCTGCTCTGCGCCGCCGCTTTCGGCTCCGTCGAAACCGTGTCGCGCGCCGCGGACTGCGGCTATGACCTGCACGCGACGGACGGCGCGGGCAACACCGCGCTGCTTCTCGCCGCGCGGTACGGCAATACGCCCGTCGCGATTTGGCTGATTGAGCACGGCGCGAAGCTCGGTGCGCAGAACTCGCGCGGCGAAACCGCGCTATCGGCGGCGGCAGCGGCGGGGAACGACAGGCTCGTGCGCGCGCTTGAGGAGCGCGGAGCGGTCTCCGCGATGTCGCAGTCGGGCTGCGGCTGCGCTTGCGCCCAAACTTGCGGCTAAAATATGCGGTTAAATATGCGCATAAACGAAAAAGTCGCGGGTAACTGAAGAAACGCACTTGACAAATTGTCGTTGCGGCTGTAGAATGTATATGTAGAAATGACTTTCCGCAAAAGCGGGGAGCTTAGGCGTTATTACGCCGCAAGGAGAAGATTATGAGCGAGACGAAGAATAAGCTTCAAGACAAAATGTCGCGCATTTACTGGCTGACATGGCGGCAGAGTATGCAAAAATACGTGGAGCGCGGACCGCAATCAGACCCGACGCGCGGGCAGGGGCGCGTCCTCGCGATACTGAAGATTCAGTCGTCAATGTCGGCGCGCGACCTGTCGTATCTGCTCGGGATACGTCCGCAGTCGCTGAACGACCTGCTCGTTAAGCTTGAGAAAAACGGTTACATCACGCGCGCGCAGTCAACGGAGGACAGGCGCAGCGTCATCGTATCGCTGACGGACAAGGGGCGCGAGGAAAAGCAGAACGGCGCGGACAGCTTTGACGTGTTCGACAGCTTCACGGCGGAGGAGCAGAACACGCTGGACGGTTATCTCGACCGCATACTCACGACGCTTGAGGGCAAGCTCACCGCGGACGAGTGCAAGCCATACGCCGAATGGGAAACCGAGGCGAAGGAGAAATACGGCGAAAACTTTGAGAAGCTGCTCAATTTCCGCCGCGACGGTCGCCCGCAGGAGGGCAACTTCACGGGGTTCGGCGGAAACGGCTTCGGCTTCGGCGCGACGGGCTTCAACTTCGGCGGCAACTATGTGCCGACGTATCCGACATACCCGACGGAGCCGCAGGGCGGCGGCGCGGTGCACCCGTTTACGTTCCCGCACGGGTTTGAGCCGGGGGTTATTATACCACCGATGCCTTACATACCCCCCTCGCAGGACGAGGAAGAATAAATGAAATGCTCGCCTATTCGGCGGGCTTTTCATTATTCCCCTCGTCCCCCGCAGGGAACCTTTGCGCGTAACGCCGCGCTTGCTGTATTAGATTTTCTGTTGATTTTTCAATCTCAAAGGAGATTTGCTCGCCTATCCGGCGGGGACCTCCTTTCTTATGCGAGAAAGGGGGGAAAGCGCACTTAAGGGGGCTGCGCCCCCTTAAGAATCCCCTGCTTCTCAAAGCACTAAAGTCTCCAGTCGCTATCGCAAATCAGGTCACTCATTACGCGGCAAAAGACTACACTATAGTGCAAGCTCGCTTCGCGAAAGCCAACCCTGTTGCAACGCACATGTCCTTGCCAAGTGGCAGCTTGCAACACCAGTTTACACTTACCGCCCGTAACGCCGCGCTCGGTTTGCGCCTAGCTGTGGGGGTGATTTTTAAGAGGGGGCTTGCCCCCTCTTAAATGCGCTTTCCCCCCTTTCTCGCATAAGAAAGGGGGCCCCGCGCGGGTAGCGCAAGGAGCAAGTAACAACTTACAGATAATAGATAACAGATATGGAACGGAAGAATACGACGTAGGACGATAGGACGATGAGTGCCGCTCGGCGGGACGAGAGAATAATGTGATAATTGCTATTGCAATTTCTAAATAATGTGCTACAATAAATCGGTAAAATACATGTCCCGAAAGGGACACTGACAGGGAGGTAATCACTATGGCTTACAAAATCAGCAGCGACTGCGTGTCCTGCGGCGCATGCGCCGGCACCTGTCCCGTTGAGGCAATCAAGGAGGGTGCGGCGCAATACGAAATCGACGCGGAAAAGTGCGTCAGTTGCGGCTCGTGCTCGGACGTTTGCCCCATGTCCGCTATCGCGGAGGACAAATAAGCAACAGAACCGACAGAAAACAAGCCGCTCTCGCGGCTTGTTTGCGTTTTGGGAAGGTTAATTTATGGAGACACTATGGCGCGGCGGTCCCGAATATGACACGGCGAACGCGTTCCCGCTCGGCATGGACTCAATCCTGCTCGCGGACTTCGCGAATGCCGTGGGCGCGCGGCGCGCAATCGACCTTGGGTGCGGCGCGGGAATAATCGCGCTGCTGCTCGCTTGGAATAACGCCGCGCTGACGGTTGACGGCGTGGAAATCTCTCCCGATGCCGCCGACACCGCGCGGGAGAACATGCGCCGCAACGGGTTGGACACGCGCGTCACGGTCGTAACCGCCGACCTGCGCGACGGCGTGAGCGTCGCTCGCGGCGCGTATGACCTCGCCGTCGCGAATCCGCCGTATTTCGCCGTGGAGCGCGGCAGCGGCGGCGCGTCACAGGCTCGCTCGGAGTCGTCCTGCACGCTCGCGGAGCTATGCGCGGCGGCGGCTCACGCGCTGAGGCGCGGCGGGAGCTTCGCGCTCGTGCACCGTCCCGAGCGGCTTGCGGAGTTGTTTGCGGAGCTGCAACGCGCGGGGCTGGAGCCAAAACGACTGCGGTTGGCGCAGCGGGACGGCACGTCCGCGCCGAACCTCGCGCTTGTGGAAGCGCGGCGCGGCGGCGGAGTCGGGCTGACGATTGAGCCGCCGCTGTTGCTGACGGAGAACGGGCGCGACAGCGACGAAATTTCGCGGATTTACCGCAGGCAAATAAATTAGATTATAGATATAGGGGTATACTTAATGGCAGGAACGCTGTACCTTGTCGGAACGCCGATAGGCAACCTAGGCGATATATCGGCGCGCGCGCTTGAAACGCTTGCGGCGGCGGACTTTATCGCGGCGGAGGACACGCGTGTCTCGATAAAATTGCTGAACCACTACGGCATTAAAAAACCGCTTGTGAGCTATTATGAGCACAACAGGGAGGAAAGCGGCGCGAAAATCCTGTCGCGGCTCATTGCGGGCGAGACGTGCGCGCTCGTGACTGACGCGGGTATGCCCGCCATAAGCGACCCGGGCGAAGCTCTCGTCGCGCTCTGCGCGGAGGCGGGGATTGAGACGCTCGTCATTCCCGGGGCTTGCGCTGCCGTCTCGGCACTTGCGTTGTCGGCATTGCCGACAGGGCGGTTCACGTTTGAGGGGTTCCTGTCCGTGTCGCGCAAGAGCCGCGCGGAGCACCTGCAATCGCTGAAGTCGGAGACGCGCACCATGATTTTCTACGAAGCCCCGCACAAGCTCGTGCGCACGCTGACGGACATGCTGGAAGCGTTCGGCGACCGCCGCGTGTCGCTCTCCCGCGAGCTGACGAAGTTGCACGAGGAGACGTTCCGCACAACGCTGTCGGGCGCGCTCGCGCGTTACGGCGCAAGCGAAACCGCTCCGCGCGGCGAGTTCGTGCTCGTGCTTGAGGGTGCGGAGGTGCGCGACGAGGAGGTAACGCTCGAAACGGCAATCGCGATTGCACGGGGCTACATTGCGGGCGGCATGTCCGCGCGGGACGCGGTGCGCGCGGCGGCGGAGGAGACGGGCTTCCCGAAAAATGAGCTGTACAACGCTCTGCGCGACTAATTTTGCTTGCAAACAATCGCTTTTTATGGTAGAATAATCAGGCAACCAATATACCCCACACAAGACGGCTTGCGCAAAGGCACGCCGCCGACGGATTAGAAAGGAGCTTTACATGAAAAAGTACGAAATTACAACCGAAATCTTCAATCGCTGCTCCGGCAACGAAACCAGAGACATCGGTATTGACGAGATGGAGCTTGACGACGCGGGCGTTGAGCGCGTCATCGGGCAGTACCTGTCCGGCAAGGAAACCACATGTGAGCGTTTCGTCACGTCAAAGGGGGACCTCGTCGTGGACATTGACACGAATGGTCAGCGGCGCAAACTGACCTTCTCGGAAATATGAAAGGACCCGCCGATTGGCGGGTCCTTCTATATTCCCCCGTCCCGCCGAGGCGACTCTTGTTGCGCGTTGCACCCGCCTGCCTTTGTTAGTTTTTCTAATGTTTTTCAATCTCAAAGGAGATTCGCTTGCCCTGCGCGGGCGGCGCCCCCTTTCCAATGCGGGAAAGGGGGGAAAGCGCACTTAAGAGGGGGTTCCCCCCTCTTAAGACTCACCCCCATAGCTAGGCGCAAACCATTTGCGGTGCGACGGGCAGTCAGTTTACGCTTGGGTTGCAAGCTGCCACTTGGCAAGGATACATTGTTGCAACACGGTTGGCTTTCGCGAAGCGAGCTTGCACTAGAGTGTAGTCTTGTGCCGCGTAACTCATGACCTTATTTGCGATAGCGACTGGAGACTTTAGTGCTTTGAGAGCGGGGTGATTCTTAAGAGGGGCGGCAGCCCCTCTTAAGCGCGCTTTCCCCCCTTTCCCGCGTTGGAAAGGGGGCGCCGTCCGCGGAGGACAAGCGTATCTCCTTTGAGATTGAAAAATAAT
>JAISKH010000020.1 GCA_031261325.1 Oscillospiraceae bacterium | reverse complement strand
TCATCGAAGCCAAACGCCTGCGGTTTCGCGGGCGCGGTGAGGTTCGATTTTGAGTGAATGAACACGCGAATATCCTCGTCGTCGGGAAGTTTGCCGACTGTGATAACGCTCCGCGAAACGGCGGTTAGGTCAACGCTCCCAAGAGTCCGATATTGCGATTTCCCACCGTGCTTATTGAGATGTGAAATGCCGCAAATGGTACAGCCTGTCCGCGCCGCAACGTCGGCAAGCGCGGTCAGCATAGGTCGGATTTTACCCACCCCCGCGCACGTTTCAATGTACGAACTTATAGGGTCAAGCACGAGCAATTTCGCTCCTGTGCGGACGATTGCTTCCTCAATTCGCGGGTCGTTTATCGTCAGCGGATAGACGTTATCGTTGATAGAATCAACGCGGTCGCAGTCCGCGCCGAGTTTCAAAAGTTTTGGCTAGATAGTATCCGCCAGTCCGTCCTCCGCAGACTGAAATAGTATGTTCGCGGGTTCGCGCTTGTCTTGATTTTTCTCCCACGGCAGCGGTTCGCCGCGTGTGAGCGCGGCGGCGAATGTGAGCATTAAGGTTGACTTGCCGACACCGCCGTCTCCTGCACACAATACGAGTTTACCGAGTGGGAACTGCGGCTCGACGAGGAACTTGATTTCTTCCTCCTGCACCGAGCTGATTTCTATGATTTCAAGATTGTTCATTACAGCGAACCTCCAAAGTTTTAGTTTTCTGTTGTATCTCTTGCGGCTCGTCCGGTATCATCAAGTCAACCGCGAATCGCTTGAGCGTTTCAACGTGTTTTATCTCGTCTTTAAGTTTGTAATATTTGCCGTTAAGTGCATCGCGCTCGGCGAGTTTTCCTGCAAGTTCGCCTTGCCACATTTTAATCGGCGGCAGCTTTTTCGGGTCGAATCGCGATTGCAAAACGCCGCGCAGATATTTTTCAGCGTCGCGGAACATTCCGATTTCGTGTTCGTGGTCACGGTAATAATCCTGCGTATCTTTACGCGCTTTCTCCGCTTTCGATTTGGCGAACAGCCCGGTTACTTTTTCAGCGGAATCGGCGGCGGTGTGGAGCGTGTCATATTGCGCCGCAATCTTGCGGTACTGCTTGTAGTTTTCGCTCTGACGTAAATGCTCTTTCAGCGTGTCAACGCGCTTGTTGGTTTTCTTGATGTTCGCGCTTAATTCGTTGTAATCGCCGTGCATTGCGTTATCCACACAATCGGCTTGCGTCGCTGCACCTCAATACATTGGAGGAAGGATATTATGCCACAAAAATGGCGCTTTGGATGTACATTCTTGGTGCCACCGAGGCCGACATTGGCATAAATCCCGCCTACGGCGCGAGCGACCCTGCGGCGAAACGCGTATACGACGCTGCAATCTCAATTTTCAAATACGGGGTTAGCAAGGCTTCTGAGGGCATTCAGGAACCTGAAATCATAATTACAGCCGATCGCACTTATCCAACCCACTATCGCGCAGGAACGCGCGACCGCGACCACTTAAAAATATCGGCAATTTCGCTGTTCATACAGTTGCTGCAACGCAACATTTTCGCACGTGGGGCGATTTAACCCACTGATTAGTACAAATTCCGGCGCAACCCAAGCGGATGGTCTTTGACTGTCCGCTTGTTTTTATATTCCATTTCTGCCATAACAGAAATGCCATAGGAGTCAAAATTGTGAATAGAAAGAAGATGAGCCAACGCATACGGCGCGTCGTCGGTAGCTAAAACCACGCGTCAACAGAGCTAAAAACATATCACAATCGCGAGAAAACGCAAGACATTGTAATCATTACAAAGCAGTTCTTAGTGTTGAGGGTTTTTGCGCGCAATTTTTGATTAACGCCCTGCGAGAGTATACCTCGCCGGGCGTTTTTCGCGCGTTTTGCTGAAAAATCGTGCCGCGTAGCCGCTCGCCGCCGACCCTTCATTTGTCCAAAAAACAAATGAAGGAGGTCACTCGCAATGCGAGAACGAAACGATGGTAAAAGCGCAGACGACATTCTGCGAAATCAATTCACGGCATACTTGGTGACGGCGGTAAGGAACCGGAAAATCAGGTATCTGCAAGCAAAACGGCGGCATGAACAGCGCGAATTGCCGCTTGATATAGAGGACTACGCGGCGGAACCGCGCGACGAGACGGATTTGCTCGGAAACCTCTCGCTGATAGAGCAACTTGAGGACTTTCGGCTCCAACAGGCGTTGCGGCAAGCGAAAACGCGGGATTTGTACATATTTCTCGCGAAAGCACTCGACGACCGCCCGCTCGCCGACATTACGGCGGAACTCGGAATAGGCTTCCACACGGCGACGAACGCGTATCATCGCATGGTGCGAAAGCTGCGGCGCGAACTCGGAGGTGGTGGCAAATGAATTTCACAACACTTCTGCTCCGCGCTAAGAGCGGCGACGAAGCCGCCGTTGAGGAAATAGCGGCGATGTACAAGCCGCTGCTCGTCAAGGAGTCCGTCGTAGACGGCGCGTTCGACGAGGACTTGTATCAGGAACTCTGCCTGACGCTCGTCAACTGCATACATAGAATCTCGGTGTAAAAATAATTTCAGAAAAATGCACGAGTTTTGAACTCTGCGGTATGTTTATTAGTTGAGCGGGGCAAATCGGGAGCGAAACGCTCCGCCCCGCACGAAAACCCGCACCTTGAAAAACAACCGCCGGCGCGGTTCACAGCACCTCCACGGAAGTTATACAGGTGTCCGCGAGCGCGCAACGATGCCCACAATGGGCGGAGCGCGCCCGCGGACGCAATTCCGCACAGCGGAGCCTGACAATACGCGGTCGCAACACGGGCGCAGGAAATGAGCCGTGGAGGTGCGCCATTAGGAAGGCTTTGCATATCAGCTTTTGCTGAAAATATCATAACCAACATTTCATACTTATGGAGGCACATCATGACAAATAAAACAAAATACCGGCTGCTGACAATAAGTACTTCGCGGATTGTATGTGATATGTCAAAAACCGTGCTATTGCACGGTTTTTGCTTTGTAAATTGTCGCGGTTTGACGTGCTGTTACGCGCTAGTTGTCGTCAAAATTGTCGTCAAATTCGCCGCTATAATCCTGTTTACTTTTGTGCCTTAACCGCCTTTTTTGATGGCTGATGCAACATATCTCTGATTACGACTGGTCGGTTTTTCGGGAATTGTTAAGCTCAACTTGCCGTCATCAACAAGCGGATTTAGATATTTACGCGTAAAATATGTTAGATTTTTGTAGCCTAATTGAGTGCAGATTTCTTTTTTTGTGCGTGCCTGCTCGCAGTAATCAAGAATATCAGCAAAAACATCTTGGTCACTAACTTGGTCAGCATCTTGGTCACTAACTTGGTCAGCGTCTTGGTCAGTATCTTGCATAGTGGTACCAAGTTGATTTTCATATCCATCCGCAAACGGAAAAGTTACAATCAAAAAGTTGTCTTCAAACGTAAAAATTGACTGGTCGTAGGCCTCCATTATTCGGCTCATTCCGGAACCGAGCTGCTCAACAAGGTCGAGGTCTTTGAAAATCCGCATAAGCTCACGGTTGCGCGGCATAGAGCGGCAGCGGAAAAAGTTCTCGCGGCTTAGTCCCTGCGGTAAACCGCCGTAGGACGTAATGGTGAGTCTGTCAGAGAAAATCTCGACAACGGGCGGCACTTCAAGACTGTAATCATTATGAACTATTGCGTTGATGAGGGCTTCTTTCAGCGCGAGCTCATCTACCATTTGCCGCTCAAGCCGTCTTTGGGCGGTAACCTTCGCAAAGGTCTTATTTTCAACACGCAACTTTTCGAGAACACGATTTGTCGCCGTAATGAGGCAACGATAACCGTATTCTTCGTTCTCAATCAAATCGACCTTGGTGGTTCCCGCATACTTGGCAACTTTGATGGAAACACCGTTTTCGTCAGCCAACAAATAGGCTGCATAGTTATAACTGCCGTCATCATTCAACAAATCCAATGACCGCAGAAACTCCTCGTTGAGCGTCAGTTTCTGCTCGGAATAATAAATTTCAAGTTGCTTGAATGTGAGTGTCTGCCTTGGCGACCGCATATTACTAAGGCGTAGTGGTATCCGCTTTGCGTATATAGCGTCAATTTGCTCCGTTGTCAAATGCTGATTTGAACTGCCGACACGGATAAAGCAACCCGCCGGCGACATTCCTTTCTTGCGTAAATAATACGGTTTTTCAATGCCGCTGGTAACGACAACCTTGATTACTTCAACCCCGTCGATTTTCTCGACGAGGATATCGAACAAGCCCAGCGTATGCGGTTGTATATTGTTCTTGATTCTGTCGGCAATCTGCCGCTGAACGAGGTCGAGGTTCTCAACACCGACAATGGTTTTTGTCTTATCGTCGATGCCGACATAAATATCACCGCCCTCGGCGTAATTGAGGAAAGCAACGACCGCTTCTTCAAAGTCGTCCGGCACCTGCGATTTGTATTCTATTCGGTTGCGTTCTTCGAGGAATTCAAAAGCCACAGCGGTCACCTCCGTAATAATCTGCGCTTATTGTTCTTGACAGCGCAGAGATGTATATATAATAACTCAATTTCGGCGCGATTGCAAATTGTTTTTCAGAAGTGGCAGCGCTTCGCGCGGCTATTTCCGTAATTGCAATCAGCGCGCACACGAAAACCGCCTGCCCCTTTTCGGGGCAAGCGGTTTGTTCATTTCACTATGAAAGCTCAAGGAACCTATACAATATCACGGCGACGCGCGCGTTGCGTTGTCCTTCGGACTCAGATTGCCGTTGTCGTCCCCTTGGAACAGCCCGATGTTTATCACCCACGCGAGCGCGTTTTTCGCGTAGTCCGAAATCGCCTCCGCGTCCTTGACCGCTGTCAAATCCACGCCGGAAACGGCGGGTGAACCCGCGTAGCGGTACAGCAACGTCGCAATCTGCTCGCGCGTGATGTTGCCGTCAGGATTCGTGCAGTCCGTCAGACCCGTTTTCACACCCCACTCAAAAGCCTTCGTGGAGTATGTCGTTCCGCCGTTCGTGTCCTGCCCGTCGAGCCGCGCGAGACCCGTGAACAGCATTCCGCGCGTCATCGGCGCGTCCAACTCAAAGCCCTTATCCGTGCCGTTGAACAGCCCGTGCGATACCACAAATCCCGCGTCCCTGTAGAACGGGATAGAAGCGAAAAAGGCTGTCGGAGGCTTGCCGTCAGTCTGTGGGAAACATACTCGGCGTTCGCAAACACCCTTGGCGGGTATATTTTACTCGGAATTGAGGAGTTGCCGGACAAATCGTTTCGCACAGTTGGGCTTTCGTCGCCGGAAAAGCTCGTTTCCGAATTCTGGAGCATTGTAAACAATCAACAAAAAGTCAATGTCAATATTCTAACCGATAAAAATGTGCAGATTGTTGAGGTTGACGGCAATCGAATCGTTGTAATTGAAGTTCCGCGTGCTGACAGGCGCGATAAACCTGTGTATATCAACAACAATCCCTTGACCGGCGCGTATCGGCGTAACGGAGAGGGCGATTACCACTGCACAAAAGAGGAAGTGCAGAATATGCTGCGCGACCAAGCAGACGTTTCGCAGGATTTGCGTGTTTTGGACACAATGAGTGTGGATGCGTTTGATTATGACAGCATAAAACGGTACAGAATGAGAATATCGAATCAGCGTTCCGACCACGTTTGGAGGGACCTTGACGATATATCGTTTTTGCATAAGCTCGGCGCTGTCGGGCGCGCAGGGGATGGGTCATTGCACCCGACGGCGGCGGGGATACTGATGTTCGGCTTTGAATATGAGATAGTTCGTGAGTTTCCGAACTACTTTTTGGACTATCAAGAACATGAAAATGACACTACGCGATGGACAGACCGCATTATTTCCTCCTCGGGCGATTGGAGCGGCAATATATTCGACTTCTATTTTCGCGTTTACAATAGAATCACGCAGGAGATTAAGACGCCATTCAAACTGGAAAACGGGACGGATAGAATTGACGATACGCCAGTCCACAATGCGCTGCGCGAGGCACTCGCCAACGCGCTGATTCACGCCAATTACTATGACCGCCGCGGGCTTGTGATACAGCGGTACCGGAATAAAATAGTGATTGCAAATCCGGGCAGCTTGCGAATCAGCGTAGACGACGCAATTAGCGGCGGCATTTCAGACCCACGCAATGCAACACTAATTAAGATGTTCAATCTCGCCGGTATCGGCGAACGCGCGGGCAGCGGTATCCCGAATATCTACATGGTGTGGGAGTCGCAGGGTTGGACTGTACCGACGATTGAGGAGCAATTTAACCCGGATAGGACGATTTTATCGCTTGATGTTGCGCTTGTCGCCGCAGGAAACGGCGATAAAACGGCGATAAAAAGTGGCGATAAAAAAACAGCCATTATTGAGTATTTGACCGACAACGTGACCTGCAAAGCGTCGGATATATCCGCACTACTCGGATTGAAACCGTCTCGGACGAGGGCGTATTTGTCGGAGCTTATTGCGGAGAATCTGGTCGTCGCGGAGGGCGCGAATCGGAATCGGACTTATAGGTTGAAGGTGTAGGGCGCGATATTGCATGAAAAAGAAACACCGAGTCCTTTCAAGACACGGTGTTTCCTATTTGAGACTTCTGTCTAAATATAATTGCAGGTTAGCTTTCCGCTTCGCCATTCACTTCAGCAGCTTCACCCGGGTATTCCTATCCCGAATCTGCCGCTGCAATGTCACGCAAAGTTCAGAAATCTGCGCCTCGTCGTTGTCTCGCGCTGCTGACTCAAGCCGGATTATGTTATCTTTAATCGCGTCCTCATGCTCCGCGAGCTGCGGATTGCTCATGGGGTCGCTGTACTTTATGTCCTCCACAACCGGCTTAATATACTTTGCATATTCAGGCGTGGATTGTGCAATCATTTCAATATCGGCAACAAGTGATTTCCATGCAAATACCTTTTCACGGACTTTTTCGTCAATGCGTTCAATCTCGCCCTTGCCAAGGTCAACCGCAATCAGACCTACAACACAACCGCCGAGCAGCAAAACACCGACGATTACCGCGACCCATGCGGGAATTGCCGCAATCGCCATAAACACAAAACCGAGTATAATCTGCACAACGAGGTATGCCCGCGCGACATAAACTAGCGAAACGCCGTAGAATTTACTTTTCAAACCCTCGCGACCGAGCGCGTAAAAGCCCACGCCCGCGGTTAATATGAGCGCGACTATCGAAAAGGCGTACCCCGCCCAAAATGTCCCGCCGCGAGTGAACGGAGCGGCAAACGCAATCACGTTAAAAACGGCGAGAATGACCACTACCGCAATCAATGAGGCGATTTTGTTCTTTGTGAGTTTCATAATTTACCCCCTATATACTGTTCAAAATTTCTTGCATTTTCGCGTCATAAAGCTCGTCGGGGATTTTGCCTTTGAGTAATTCCAGCTTCTTTAACCGCTGCTCAAAGTCTGATGTGTCGTCTTTCGGCGCTGCGGGCGCTTCCGCGCCAATTCCGCCTATCGCGCTTGACACCATGCCGCCAACAGTACCGCCGACACCCGCCATAACGCCCAGCCCAACACCGAGATTCGTCATTTGCCCGACCGCTTCGTTCGACGCTACGCGCTCCGCTACGTCGAAACCGCGCTCATCTTGGTATGTATAACCCTCCAAAGCGCGCTTTTGCGACAAGCCCTGCGCCTCGATTATCATGCGCTGCGCCTGCGTTTCCTGCTCAATCATGCCGACTTGCTGGCGTAAACGCGCTTCGGTTATGTCCGCGTACTGCCGAAAGTGCAGTTCTTTGAACTTCTGATACGCGCGGTCGTCCTCCGGTTTTACTATTGTCGTGAGGAAAAACCGCTCTAAACTCAAGCCGTAGTCGAGGAAATCCGGCGCGATTTGCGTTTGCAACGCCTCCGACATTCTCAACAAATGCTCGTCAATCTCGAATATGTTGATTTTCTCCGACTTGATTAACTGCGCTAAATACGGTTTTATGTGTACCATTAAGAAAACGCGCAGTTTTTGCACTAATTGCTGCTGCGTAATCCCGTGTTCCGTGCCGACGACTTTGACGAGCAGCTTGCGTGAGTTCTCAACTCGCAGCGACATTTCGCCCGACGCGCCGATTTGTAACGGGAAATTGTATGTCGGCTCGACGTACTCAACCTTGCTGTCGGTTCCCCATTTTATCGCCATTTGCTCGGTTTTGTTGATGATTTATACCTCGCAATGGAACGGCGTCGCGTCGCCCGTCGCGCGATTAAAGTACTTCCCGACGAGCGGTAAGTTCTGTGTTTCCAACGTGTGCCGCCCCGCGCCGAACAGGTCGAGAGCCTGTCCGTTCATGAAAAATATTGCCTCCTGCGACTCATGGACGATGAGCTGCGAGCCGGTGTTGAAGTCCTCGATTGGGTGCTTCCAGATGAATGTCGTGTTGTCGCCCTCGTATTTGATGATGGATGCGATTTGGTCTGGCATGGGGGTTCCTCCTTATAGTTTTAGTTTGAATTATTGCGCTATACTGTTTGAGCTTTCCCGCATCTAACGCAGGTCTTCTTGAAGAATCCTTTTAAATCTCCGCCGCAGTAGCCGCACTTTCCGGCAACAACGGTGACTCGTTCGCGGCTAGCGCAAGCACGCTCTTTTGAATCTCGGCGATAGCCGCCGCCTCTTTCTCGTACAGCGACCGCGAATAGCCGTCCGGAGCGTACTCCGCCGCCGCGAGATAGTCCGCGTCTTTAAGAAACGGCTCGTACTGCACTCTATGTATCGTCGGAACGCGCTCGTGTGAGCGCGGGTCCTCGACGTACTCCACACCAAAGCGGCATAGCGCGGCGCACCAATGCGCCTCCGCGTCAGTATCGTTCTCGTTGAGGATATTCTCATACGCGGTCAGAGCCTTGTCGAACTCGTTCTGCCGCCGGAAATTGTTCGCTCGGTTGAACAAATTCGCGAGCCGGTCGTCGTTGGCGTTCGGCAGTGTCATCGTCGAGCCGCAGGAATCGCAGACTCCGATGTTCGGGTTCTGAGCGTTGGCGGTTACGTCCCCGCCGCACATTTTGCATTTGATGATTTGCATATTATATTCCTCCATAGCGTCTTGTCGGGCATTACAGAAATTTCTATTTCATAAAATCTTCGATGATATTGACCCATCGTAATAGTGTTGATTCTAATAATACCAAACGCGCGGTAAGTTGGGTTCCACCTGGTTTTTTATCTTCAAGAATAATAAAACCATTTTGTTTCGCAATTCTCGCGTGGGCAAAGGAATCTCGTATATGATTTAGTAACCAATCAAGTTTGTGACCGCTTGGCGCCAAGAAAAATCCTTTTTCACTATTTACACAAAACGATGTGTCGTCAAGCTGTAAATGTATAATATTTGACACCGCTTGAGCATTTTGTGGGAGGTTAAGTAGAGCGTTTTCTAATACAACAAAGTTGTCCTCGCTAATATTACTATGTGATAAGAGCGTGGATAGCAGCAATTCTTTCTCGTGATTTGCCAATTCAAAAGGTTTTTTGACGCTATTAGCACTATATTTTGTCGCTTTGCAAACATAGAAACGGTAAAATTCGAAAATCGCATCTTTGGAAATGATTTCATCAGGATAGCGATAATCGCTATCCCTTGTAATAATGAGTCCATTATTTATGCCTGCCATTGTGCTCTCCTTCCAACGGTCAAAATAGTACACTATTCAGCCCGCCACTCGCGGTCACGGCGTTTGTCAAATCCGCTCGAAAAATGTGTTGTATTTTTACAAAACTTCGTGTATAATGTTCGCAAGATGTATCTTACCAATCGAAATCAAGTGAAAAGTCAGGTGGTCAAAAAGGTGTACCTTTTTGACCACCTTATTGACCGCACGCGACCCAAGCCTTGAACGTGTTCTTGCTTACGCCGAGTCGTTCGCCCGCTTTGTTCAGCGAAATTCCGCCGACACGGTACAGGTCGCGTACCTCCGCAAACTCCAATGGCGGTAGCTTTGGTGGTCGCCCGAACTTCACACCTTTCGCTTTCGCCGCCGCAATACCCTCCGCTTGCCGCTTTTTGATATGGTCTCGCTCGGTGTGCGCCACAAAAGAGAGTATTTGCAACACCAAATCGCTGATGAACGTCCCCATCAAATCCTTGTTTATCCGCGTGTCAAGCAACGGCATATCTATCACGGCGATGTCAACGCCCTTGTCTTTTGTCAGTAGCCGCCATTGATTTTGAATTTCATCGTAATTTCGCCCCAAGCGGTCAATGCTGAGTATGTACAGCAAATCGCCGGGCTTTAGTCTTTTAACCAGTGATTTGTAAGCCGGTCGGTCGAAATCATTTCCACTTAATTTGTCCGTAAAAATCCGCTCAGGCGGGATATTCAACTCATTCATCGCGATAATCTGCCGGTCCTCATTCTGGTCGGCACTCGACACGCGGACATAACCGTAGGTCGCCATTGTTAACATCACCTCACCGCAAGCATAACATTTGAATTAGGTCGCCGCACATATATCAGGCACCTTTCCCGCGCCCACGCCCCCACACTACCACCGCACGCAAAATCGTGCGGGCGGCGGGGGAAGTTGGAGCAACAGGCAAGTCCGCCGCGGCAAGAACGGTTTTCGGGCAATCCTGCCCGAAAACCGTTCTCACCGCGGCTCTGTTCAATTCGCGCGCTTTCGTACCTGCAACCGCCCTCTCTGAACCCCTCAAAAAAGCGTTTGAGACAATCGTTGCACAACGCAAATAGCGAACCGCATTGCGACATTCCAATACTAATCAAAACCCCAAATTGAAAACTGCGAAAATCCTCCATGAACATTCCAAAACATCATAGAGCAGGCGGCACAAACGACGAAATACGCACTATTGTGACGCCTTTCTCACCCCACTTACCGACAACGCCGAACGCCAAATGCTCCAAATTATCGTCCTCAAAGAACACGCCTTTCAGATTATTGATGATGAGATTGACCGCCCGATTGGACGTGTCCCACAACTGCGCGTTGTTCGTCCCGCGCGGCGTCGTCACCTCAATCCAAACGAGGGCTTTTTCAAAGCGCGGGAGCTTGCGCTCCCGCGCAGCCTTTGCGATTGCGGCGTTAACCAGCTCCGACCAATGCTCCTGCACGGCGGAGGTATAGTCCTTGAGCGGCGGCAACGGTTCGTCGATTTTGAGCGTGACGGAATCATCTGTCGCATAACCCTCGCTCTGCTTATCCGCGAGTTTTGCGTTGTTTTTACTTGCCGCAAACATCTCATTATCGTAAATCACACCAAGTAACTGACTACGCAATCGAAGCGCGTACTCATATGCGCCGTGCAAATCACCGTTTTCAATTTTGCGTGCAATCGTTTTGAACGTTTTCAGGACATATATATTCATAGTAAATCGAACCCTCCGCATTTGATACATCGTCATACATTTTCGCTATCGCTGTGTCTTGGCGCGGCAAACATATCGCATAATTCACGTACTCGCCGTAAAACGGCAATTCGCCAGCCGCGACTTTTGTCCTAAACTCAATGTCCGCTTTCACAGCGGCGAAAAAGTATACATATTTCAACAAATCTGTCGTTGCGTTAAAGAAGTACCGTGTCGGATAATCCTCGTAATCGCCGTGTTTCGGGTCGCCGCTCCTTGCATTATTGCCTCGATAATGCTCAATTGCATCGTATTCGTCGCAAATCGCGTCAAGACTCTGACTAAGCAGCTTCGGTGTTGTCATATACACGCGCTCGAAGTACGCCGCGAGCCGAATCGGTGCCTTGACGTATTGCACAGGTCTGTCGCGCTCTTGCGTCCGTTTGTCGTTCAGCAACTGTTTGCGCTTCCACATAGTCGTGCGAATTATCCGTTGCGCGATTTCAACGCGCTGTTCGTCGTCACAGAGCATCAGCACCCCCGTCGCGCGCGTCTCGTAATCTCCGTATTTGCGGTAAAACAGCGAGTGCTCCGCCTTTAGCTGCCACTCCATATTGCCGTCGCCAATGTCGTAAACAGCCAAGCGGTGCGCACCGATAAAGAGCATTCCCGCAAAGCGCGTCGTACTGAGTATCCCGGGACGGAGCCTGCGCCAACACGCCGACGGAATGAAGAACCACTCGTCGTCGTTGTCGGGAACTCTATCGTAACTCTCAACGCCGCACTCGGCGAGATACATCGCAACCCGCGACACGTAAGCCGCGCGCTTCATGCCCGTCGCGCTGCCGTTGACGGTAACGAACGGCAACAGGGCAGGGAACAGCCGCTTGCCTTTCGAGAGAATCCGCACATTGCCGTCGCCATACTTAACGGCATAATTGTTCTTTGTAAGCGGTCGAAACGCGTAGGATAGTTTAACAAGGTCTTTTGTATTCTCCGTGTCAAGCATACGCAGACACGAAGCGTAATCCAACACCTCAAACCGCGCCAAATGCTCCAGTAATCTCAGCTGATTTTCCTTTAATTTCGTTTTCAACGTATCCTCCTTTAAGTGAAACGGGCGGCATTTGCCGCCCGTTTGGTTGTCTATTCCTCCGTTGTGTCGCTGCCGAGATAGGCAATCAGGCGTTCCGTGTAAATACGCACGTACCGCTGACGACTGCCGATATTCGCGCCGATTCCCGCGAATGGCTCGCGCCCGTCCGCGACGAGCCGCGCAAGCTGCCGCTCCGAAACGCCGAGCAGCGGGGACGCCACCCGCAGCGGAACGTAGTTCGGATATTCCCGACGCAGCTTCGCCGCTGTCAGTTTGTCCATAGGCTGCACCTCCTTTCTGTCAACCAATCGGTGACTAATCGAGTAATGTATGTGCCACGCCCGTTAGCGCGGCATAGTTGCAGTATAGCGCGAAATTGAATGAGTGTCAACGAATAAATGACTTGAATAAATAATTTTCTACAAGTTATTGCAATTGGTGACGAGATGTGTTATGATATGCACATCACAGACATGAGGGAGTGTGCAATATGCCGGAACAATACGTCGCGTTCGGGGAGCGTCTGCGCCAGTTACGCAAGGAATCGGGATTGTCGCAGGAGGAATTTGCGAAACAACTCGGAACGTCAAAGCAGGTGATGAGCCGCTACGAAACGAACCAGCGCGCGCCTAAGATTACGATTGTCCGCGAGTACGCGGAGAAGCTCGGCGTGTCAATCGACTACCTGCTCGGCGATTCGGGGGACGAGGTGTCATACGCGGACTTCCACCCGAAACGCAAAAAGGACGGGTACTTTTACAAAATATTCATCGACGTCACAACGAAAATGGGGCTTGACATACCCGGCATAATCCGCGTTACGGGCTTGACGGACAACCAAGTGCGGACGATAATCTTCCGTCAGATGAAGGACGCGCCGCTGCCGCTCGCGTTGCGGCTGTCGGACACGCTCGGCGTACCGCTTGAGGTATGGACGGGGGATGCGCTCTACACGCCCGTAGACATCACCGCAGAGGCGCGAGAGGTCGCGCTCGCCTACGACAGGGCGAGTACAAAGGACCGCAACACGGCGCGTCTCGCGCTCGACCTATTACCGTTATCCGCTCCCGCAGGAGTTGATATATCTGAAAACTAAGGAGGTCGCTGTATGGGAAAACGCGGCAACAACGAAGGCAGCATCTACAAAAGAAAGGACGGGAGGTGGGAAGCAAAACTGACAGTCGGCTATGACGCGGACGGTAAGCCAATCCGCAAATCGTCGTACCACAAGACGCGCAAGGAGGCGCAGGACGCAATACGGGAGTCGCAGACGCGGCTTGCGAACAATCTCGCGCAACTTGACAACAGCACGACGCTCCGTGAGTGGTCGGACATTTGGCTTGAAAACAAGAAAAGCGCGCTGAAACAGTCCACATATGAGAACTACTTTTACGCGCTGAAGCACATCTTGCCGCCGCTTGGTCATCTCAAGCTGCGCGACATTAAAAACGTGCAATTGCAAGCGTTCCTGAACGAACTTGGCAAGACAAAGGGCAAAAGCGCGCTCCAAAAGGTCCGCATAGTACTGTATGGAATGCTCGACGAAGCCGAGAAAAACGAATTGGTACTGCGGAACGCCGCGCGAGGACTAAAAATGCCGCTGAATGTCGAACCGGAGAAGAAACGCGAAGCGTTCACGCCGGAGGAGGTCGCGCTGATTGAGGAAAACGCGGAGAGCGTCGCCTTTGCGGACGTAATCGCAATTCTAATCAATACAGGGTTGCGCGAGGGCGAGTTACTCGCAATGCGGCGGCAAAACGTAAACGTCGAAAACGCCTGCATTTACGTCACGCACTCCGCGACGCGAATCAATGGCAAACCGACGCTTGGCACGCCGAAAACGCCGGAGAGCGTGCGGACAATCCCGGTGAGCGATTGGGTGCTCAAGCTGATAACAAAGCGATTGCCGGAGGACGACGGGTTCATATTTCAATGCAAAAACGGCGATATTTTGTCGCCGAGGAGTTTTCTGCGGGCGTACAAAAAGGCATTGGAGCAGATGGGAATCCGCTACCTTTCGCCGCATTGCTGCCGACACACCTACGCGACACGCCTGCACGCCGCGGGCGCGGACACGAAAACAATTCAGACGCTGATGGGTCATACTGACTACGCGCTGACCGCGAACATCTACACGCACGTCAACGAAGCGACGCTGCGAAAAGCGGTGGACTTGCTGAACAAAACCGCGTAACGCAACACATCACATATAATTGGCGTCAATCAGGTACATATTTTTCAGTTGTCGTCAAATTGTCGTCAAACGCGAATATTTTGGGACGAAAACAACGGCGGTTCCCGCCGATGAAATAGAGAAAGAACCCCGCAACCGCAATGGTTACAGGGCTCTCGGGAAGCTGGTCCGCCACTCGCGGTCAAATCCGAACTAAAAGACTTCGTTATTTCGCTGATATTCAGCGTTTTTGTGCCGTCCTTATAGTTAAAAGTCAGCACGATTTTGTCATCGTAAAGATAAATCGCGTTCACAAAGCTGTCAATCAACAGTTGCCGATGCTCGCGTGTCGATACGTCGAGCCGCCGGAATTTGTGCAACCAAAACAGGATTTCGTCCTCTGACAGCAACGGTTTCTGCATTTCTTCCTGCAAAATTCTGACCTCAATATCGCTCTTTGCCGCTTCGAGTTTTTCAAGCCGCGTTTTCGTCGAACTCGTCAAAACGCCCTGCTGAATCGCATCAAGCATATTTTCGATATTGCGCTCCGTATCAGCAAGTTCCTTGCGAAGTAGCGGCAACGCGGTATTCTCGCGTTTTTGCAGGTCTGCCAACTCGCGGACGAGCCGATTGATTGTGATATCATCATTGAGAAAGTCCATAGTTTCGCGAATAATTACATTCTCTATCCAGTTCTTTTTCACCGTTTTTTTCTTGCAACCGCGATGTTTTTTCGCGCTCACGCATTTATAATAGTGATGGACAAATTTCGTCGTACTCGTTCCCGATTCGCCCACCAAATATGCGCCGCAATGACCGCAGAAAAGTTTGGTTGTCAGCAGATATTCGTCCTCCGCCTTGTGCCGAGCGGGAGCCTTTTTGTTCTTTTCGAGCCGTGCCTGTACCTTGTCGAAAAGCTCCTGTTCGAAAATCGCGGGAACGCCGCCGGGTGTGACGATTCCGGCATAACGGTACTCGCCGAGGTAGGTGCGGCATTTCAGTAGACGGTTCACGCTGTCAATCGACATCGGCTTGTTGCGGTAAGTCAAAACGCCCTGCGAATTCAGCCATTTCACAATCCCGACAATCGTTTCGCCGTCGGCGTATTTATGAAAAGCGTCAACCACAAACGGCGCGGTCAGCGGGTCAATTTGCAAATGACGGCTCTCGTCAACGACGTACCCGACGGGGCGACCGCCACCATTCCACTTACATTTCAGCGCGTTCTCCATATGACCGCGCCGCACTTTTTCGGACAACTCGACGCTGTAAAATTCCGCGTAGCCCTCCAACAGCGATTCGAGCAAAATACCCGTCGAATCCTCTGCGATGCTCTCCGTCGCGGACACTACTTTCACGCCATTCTTTTTCAAAATCGCCTTGTAATGCGCCGAATCGTAGCGGTTTCTCGCAAAGCGGTCGAGCTTCCACACAAGAACAATGTCGAACAGACCTTTCGCCGAATCCTTGACGAGCTTTTGAAACTCCGGTCTGTTGTCGGTCTTAGCACTTAACGCTCTGTCTATGTAGGTCGAAATTACCGCCATTCCGTTCTTTTCGGCGAACGCTTTGCACTCGCGGAGTTGTCCCTCAATGCTCTGCTCCGTCTGATTTTCGCTGCTGTACCTCGCATAAATTATGGCGTTCATTTGCCCTCACCGCCCGTCATCATTTGGTAGAGCGTTTCTTTTAGCCGTCTGCTCATCGGAGATTTTGCGTCGAAGCAAAACTCTATGAATTGCCGCAACTCCTCGTTGTCCTCTCCAACATTCGGACGAGCGGAGAATAATTTGCCCTCCGGCTTGTCTGTGCGTCCGCAGATGTAGTCGATAGATACGTCGAAATAATCCGCGAATGTCGTCAGTAAATCATCGGAGATTTTCGCGTCGTCGTGTTCGTAGCGGTTTAGCGCGCCCTGCGAAATCCCAAGCGTCGCCGCCATTTTTATTTGCGAAAAGCCAATGCTTCTCCGAAGTTCGACAAGCCGTGCCGCCGTTGCTTTCATTAAATTTTCCTCCGCTTGTAGCTTTGCAGATGAAGTATAATTGCCTACGGCAATTATACTTCGTTTTTAGGCATTTGTCAAGTCATAATCGAAAATTATTATTACGCCGTTTTGCGTAACGATAGAGCCTTGACTTTTCAGAAGTTTTGTGCTAATATACTTGCGCGGGTAGCCCTTGACAGGCTACCCGCAAAATAATTTTAGGAGGGGTCAACGTGAAAATTGACGACGACAAGATGCAAGTACCCGCCGACGCGATTGAAGCGTTGGCCCGGTGTCTGCTCCCTGCGATTCGCTCTTACTTCGAGAGCGCGGAGGGTCAAGCGGAGTTTGCCGAGTGGCAAGCCCGGCAGCGCACCGAACAGTCGGCTGAACCGCCGGAGGAAAAGAAACTCCGCGAAGCAAGCTGACAAAAGCGCGGGGGCGGGAGCAATCCCGCCCTTTGCTGTGCCAAGGATAGCGAACGCAGTTCGCGCAGCAGACGAGCGGAGCGAGGCTTAACGGTCGGCGCACTTTTGCGCTGACCGAGAGGGTTTGGGACACTTCCCAACAAGCGAGTGTGGCCACACAGTCATTGCTTGCGAAGTCTGCAAATGACGATTTGGGTATCCAAATCTACTGCTTGCCACGGCTGTAATCGTCTTTTCATCGTGTGCGGTTTTTTGCCGATTTCGATACCGGCAAGCAATGTTTTCGGCTCGCCGAAAACTCCGTGGCAAGCAATGTCTGTGGAAATCCACAGACACTTCGCCGCTCGTTGGGGAGACCCCAAACCCTCTCATTGACCCCAACTTTGGGGTTAATGTTAAGCCAATAAATTGTCTGCTTCACTCGAATGGTTAGTCAAAAAATAGCGGGCAACGCCAACGTAGCCGTCGCCAATGGCGGCGTTCTTTTGGGGCGTGGGGGCGATGCCACCACCGAGTAGCAGGCGGGTGTGTACCGGTCTGCATTGCTCGCCGCAAACGTAAATATAAATAACTTGAAAAGGCTGTCGTTTTGTGTTATAATTATAAAAATAATTTTAGTGAGGTCACCAATATGCCTACAAACATAATTCGCGCAATAATAAATATCGTGCGTCAGCCGAAGTTTGAACTGATGGCGTATTCGCGTTCTCACAACCGCGCGAACAATATGGGCGAAGCCTTGGAGGAATACATAAAAGATGTGTTCGCGGGAACGGTGGGTTTGAACGATGAAAACGCGCGCAATACGCAACTTTCGCAGACATTTAGTTATCTCGGGAATCAGAATAACCCGCCTGATATAATTATTCGCGGCGGCGACGCGATTGAAGTAAAGAAAACCGAAAGCCCTGTGTCAGACCTCGCGCTCAACAGTTCGTATCCGAAAGCAAAACTTTTCAGCGGCAGCCGAATGATTACGGCGGAGTGCCGCAAATGCGAGGAATGGACGGAAAAGGATTTAATCTTTGCGGTCGGCGTATGCAAGAACAATATCCTCTCGCAGTTGTCTTTCGTTTACGGCGTTGACTACGCCGCAGGCGCGGATACTTACGAGAGGATTGAAACAATAATCAGTAACGGCGTGAACAGTATTCCCGATGTTGAGTTTGCCGACACAAACGAACTCGCACGAGTAAATCGCATTGACCCGCTCGGAATTACATATCTGCGTGTGCGCGGAATGTGGGGTATTCGCAATCCTGTCAGAACTTTTGATTACATTTATTCGCCTGTCGACGACGCGAAATTTAACTTTATGGCGATTATCAATTCGGATAAGTTTAACTCTTTTCCCGAAGCGGATATTGCCGAGCTGCAAGACCTTGTAGGTAAAACTGATAACCTCAATATTGAGAATATTAAAATCAAAGACCCAAATAATCCGGCGCGGCTGAATGAAGCCGTGCTTATTCGGTTTGCGGTTTGAGCGGGGGTACAGCAATGAACATAGTCAGTTTTTTCTCCGGCGCGGGCGGTTTGGATTTGGGCTTCGAGCAAGCCGGATTTAACATTGTCTACGCGAATGAATACGACAAAACTATTTGGGACACCTATCGTGCAAACCACACCGCGCCGCTCGATACGCGCGACATACGAACCGTGAAATCAAGCGAGGTGCCGGATTGCGACGGCATTATCGGCGGTCCGCCGTGCCAGTCGTGGTCGGAAGCGGGCGCGCAAAAAGGAATTAAGGACGCGCGCGGACAATTATTTTTCGATTACATCAGAATCCTGCGCGACAAGCAACCGAAGTTTTTCCTTGCGGAAAACGTAGTCGGAATGCTGTCCTCTCGGCACACCGACGCGGTGGATTATATCAAGCAGCAGTTTGTTGACGCGGGGTACAACCTCAGTGTGACACTTGTCAACGTGTCGGATTACGGTATTCCGCAAGACCGCAAGCGAGTGTTTTACATTGGTATTCGCCGCGACCTCAACTTGGATTTTGTGTTTCCGAAAGTCACGCGCAAGCAAACGACATTGCGCGAAACAATTTGGGATTTGCGCGAAACCGCCGTTCCGGCGTTGCCAAAAAATCGTACGAACCTTGACCTCGAAATTCCGAACCACGAATATTTTGTCGGCAGTTACTCGACGATTTTTATGAGTCGCAACCGCGTCCGCGATTGGAACGAGTGCGGATTTACCGTTCAGGCATCGGGGCGGCAGGCGCAGTTGCACCCGCAAGCCCCGAAGATGCTCTTTGTCGAGCAGAACAAGCGAATTTTCGTTCCCGGAAAGGAAGACTTGTACCGCCGTATGACGGTGCGCGAGTGCGCCCGTTTGCAGACGTTTCCCGACGAGTTTGTGTTCAGGTATGACGAGGTGGACGACGGCTATAAAATGGTCGGAAACGCCGTTCCCGTGCGAATGGCGCGGATTATTGCGACGTCGATACGTAATCAATTTGAGACGAGAGCGGCGGTTCGGACGGCGGTGGAAAAGGCGGTCGAGGTGACTAATTTGGAGTGGGTGAATGACAGGAGTAGTGCGTTGGCGGTGCGTGAGGGGTAGGGCAATGCGCAGTATACCAATTTGGACAGCCCAGTCTTAACTTCATTTTTACCGTTAAATAATTTTCTAAATCGCTGTTCGCGTTGTGCGAACAGCGATTTAACATTACCGAAACCGTGCCTGAAAATATTTTTCGTTCCTCGCAAAATTATGATTAATATTGTTGACATTTTCACATTGATGTGTTAAAATTATCGTCGAAGAGGAGTTGAGTGCATTGGGTTACAATTTTAACTGGTCAGCTGTTTCCGGTGGCGCGCCATATGTCACGTTGTCTTCGCTCGGAATAGCGTTTAATAGTGTCTCTATCGCAAAGCTTGACAATCCCGAAAAAATTCTAATTGGTTTCGATGAAGCGGAATGCGTGCTTGGAGTCAAACCATATGAGTACGAGTCGGGCGTAAAGCCGTATGAATTTTCGGAGAGAGTTAAGAATGGTTGGATACGAATCGGCTGTCGTGATTTTATTAAGTATTTGCAGTCTATTACGGGTATAGATTTTTCGGTGTCAAAAAGATATGTGGCAAAGCACGACACAAACGAGAACATTTTAATTGTGTTTGTACGAGACGTTTCGGAAGTTGAAAACGCGGAAACCGATGAAAATCCGCTCGGATAACGGTTGACAAACCAAAACAGATGTTGTAGAATGTGAAGTGAAAAGATTCCTGATAAGTAAAAAAGGAGTTTTGACGGTTTGCCCCATCAAAACTCCCCGGCAAGGACGCACAAGAAAAACCTTGTTACATCATACCGTACCAATGTGATTGTACCACACGGTTTTTCAAAATGCAAGAGTAAATTCCTTACCGCCAAAAAAATTGGAGGATGTTATAACAGAAGTCTGGTTTTTGCTTTTCAGTTAATATAGAAATAATATTAACAGGAGGTTGCTATGAAAGCGACCAAGATAAAGATGAAACCGGGGTGCGGAACCTCGAACAACCTTGTTGAGATAGACGAAATTTATCTCACAGGAGCCACCAAAGATGGATTCTACAAAAAAGCTGACGTACACGATTATTTGACTAAAAACCCGCGTACCATACAGGTAAACATTTCACCTTTCCCAAACTGCATACCGGCAACGAGTGCGAATGGTGAGAAGTACGTTAAATCTGCCCCTGACAGTACAACAAAAGACAACTTGCTGAACCTTCCGAGAGTATAATCAGGTTCGGCAAAACGCAAAAGGTCACCGTTGCAACAACTGATTGCAGCGGTGACCTTTTACAAGAAATATCATACATACAACGAACAAGGATTGGTTGTAGATGCGTGTTCTACTCAATTTTGCAAAAATCCCACGGCACTTTGGCTCGCCAAAGTGTCAGAGTGGGTCGCACACTTTCTTGAAAGGGTGCGGCGCGTTCTCATTTCACGCTTCGTCAAATCTCGTCCGCTCGTAATTTGTGATAATTATAACACAATTTGACAACATTTGCAACCGCTATTTTTCCATCGTATGTGTCAAGAAACCGTTGGCAAGAGCATGACTGTAGGAACGGCAGTAAAATAGGAAATAAAGAAAAGGATAGGGTACGCGGGAACGCGTGACAGGGGAAAACACCGCTACAACTCGGAGAGACTACGCAGCGCGGCTATGTCACGCAGCCATTTGAAGCCGGGCGTTGCGGGGAACGCGGTCTGATGGAACCCATTGTACCCCTTTCCCTCGGATTTTGCAACCTTAGCGGAAGTCAAAACCGAAACCGCTTCCTCGGCGTACTTGTCAGGCAGGGCGAAAGCCGTGAGCGAACGCAGGGTTTGCGGGAGTTTCCCCGTGGCTCTCAGACACAGCAGACGCGCGAGATTACCTCCGCCGTTGATGCTCCAACAGGCGCGGCGACCTTTCATACGGTTACCGATGAGCGTAAATACATTGCTCTCCATCGCGCCCATACGCCTGTATTCCGTGCCGGGCGGCGGTTCCGGCAGATTGAGACCGCGCTGATGGTACGGCACAAGACCGGCTCGGTTGTTTGTAAAGTAGGTCAGCAGACTTTGCAGGTTTTCCCGCTCGGAGGCTTCTTCCTCGCTCGTCCCGACAAGGTTGTTTATGTAGCCCTCCAGACAACCGAGCAGGTCGTCAATCCGCTTCTCGCGAAGCAGTTCAAAGATGAGTTCCCGCTTTTCCTCGTCCTTTACCCATTGCCGAACAGCCTTGTTGCGATGAAAAGGGTCGAGTTGAAAATGCACCGAATCGTCGCTCCGGCTCTGCTTTATCCACGCCGCGCCGTCGCCATTCAAGAGCCGAGTTTCTATCTCGTCAACATTGTATACGGCGGCGATTGCGCCTTCCTTGCGCTTGATGAATGCTCCCGCGTATTCAAAACTCGCGCAGGCGACCTTGTTCGTCAGTTCATATCGTTTCTTGCCTACTTTCTTCGCGCCGTCATATGCGATTGCCAGTTTCATCTCGTGGCTCGCTCCGTACTTCTTGCGTGATTTGCCTTGCATTTTCAGCCATATCCCGTCTTGCTCCTCGAACAGCACTTTGGTTTCTACCTCTCCCGCACCGTGATGTTCCTCCGCCGATTTCGCTGCCTGCCGCTCGGTTTCTTCAACGCGACCGCCGAGTTCCTGCACCACGTTCCACGCCGCAGTGTGGCTCAGCCTCTGTCCCGTCGCTTCCGACACCGCTCGCGCCGCGCTGCGGTACGTTCCCTCGCACGCCGCTTTCACGATGTATTCCGACAGCATACCGCTGAAATATCCGCTCCCGCCGACCCCTATCGCCTCGTCCAGCAGATACACGCTCCGTTTCATTCCGTCTTCCCCGACCGTCTCGTACACCGCCCGCTCATACTCCACCTCGCCCATCACCGTCTTCAGCGTCCTGCGCCGCAATCCTTTTTGCCGGTATGCTTTCTTGTCGCGTCTGCCGCCAAGTTCGCGGTCGTACGCTTCTATCGCCGTTTTCAGCACCGCGCGTCCCTGCGCACAGCACAACGCATAGATTTCTCCCTCCAACCTATTGAAATCTACCGTCGTTTTCGTTATACTCATCTTGCTCGCACCTTTCAGTCAATGTGTTCTTTCTAACCCATTTTACTGCTTCGGTGCGTTCTGGGATAGCCCCCTTTCGGGGCTTTCCCTTTTCTCCTGCGCCTATGATTATTTTACACTAAGTTTTCCATCCACAGCACAAATCCGAACGCCTCGCCAACCATTACGATTGACCTTGCGTTCGGATTTAATGCGACTGGTCCGAGTGACAAGACTTGAACTTGCGGCCTCTTGACCCCCAGTCAAGCGCGCTACCAACTGCGCCACACCCGGATATCCAACGGGTGATATTGTACCACAGGCGCGCCAACATTGCAAGAGAAAATTTCACACATTTTTTATCCCCGAAAATCGCGCCGCCGCCCTACACCCGCCGCGCCGCCGCGTCCGCCATAGTCGTTGCCTGCGTAATGTTTTTCGGCGTTGTGCAGTCGCCGATTGCGTAGAACTCCGGCGCACACTCGCGCAGCGCGTCCACCGAAAGGGGAGTCTGCCCGACGGCGCACACAACCGTGTCCGCGCCCACAAAGACCTCGCCGTCGCACCGCACGCCCTCCGCCGTAATCTCAAGCGCGCGCGTGCCGAGCCGCAGCGCAATCCCGTGCGCCGCAAGCTCGTTGTCAAGCGCGTGCTGATGCAGAATGTTCCCGCCGTTGTTCAGCGTCGGTTGCATCTCAATAATTGTCACATCGCGCCCCAGCCGCGCCAGATGAATCGCAAGCTCGATACCGACAAGACCGCCGCCCAGTACCGCGACACGTTGCCCCGCAATGCCTGCGTCGTTGTAAACGTCCTCCGCGAGCCGCACGTTGCCGCCGTCAATCCCCGCAATTCGCGGCGTAATCGGTCGCGCGCCGACAGCCGCAATCAGCACGTCGGGCGCAAGCTCGTTCGCAAGCTCCGCCGTTACCGCCGTGCCGAGCCGCACCTCAATCGGCAGCTCCGCAACGCGCCGCGCCTGATACGCGAGATAGTCGCGAATCTTCCCCTTGAACGGCACCGATTCCTCGCACTTCAGCGCCCCGCCGAGTCGCTCCGACTTCTCGCACAGCACGACGCGGTGCCCGCGCTCTGCGCACGTAATCGCCGCCTGCATACCCGCAACGCCGCCGCCCGCAATGAGCACGCGCTTTGGCTGCGCAACCTTACTCGACCGATATTCAACCTCGTTGCCAATCTCGGGGTTCACGGCGCAGTAAATCTGCCCGTTCGTAATCAGCCCCGAAAAGCATTGCAAACACCGCAGACACGGACGAATCTCCTCCGTTTTACCCGCGCGAGCCTTGCGCGGCAAATCGGGGTCAGCCATCAGCGCGCGCGCCAGCTCAACAACATCCGCCTGTCCCGATGCGATAATTTCCTCCAAAAGCTCCGGGTCGCAATGCGCGCCGACGCTCGCGACCGGGGTTTTAATATGCTTTTTTATAGCCGCAGCAATCCCGATATTCGCGCTGTCGTCCGAGAATATGCTCGGGTGCGTGACGCAAAACACTTCGCGGTGCTCGTGGTGCCCCGCCGACACGTGGAGCAAGTCAACATGCCCGTCAAGAGCCTTGGCAATCGCGATACCCTCGTCTAGGTCGTAGCCGCGCGGCGTGACCTCCGTGCCGCTGATGCGAATCTCGATAGGGAAGCCCGCGCCGACCGCATGTCGAACAGCTTCCAAAACCGCAAGCGGAAACCGCATACGGTTTTCAAGCGTCCCGCCCCACTTGTCGCGCCGCGTGTTAACCTTGCTCGACATGAATTGCGACAGCAGCCACCCGTGCCCGCCGTGCACCGTCACCATGCCGAAGCCGCAGGACTTGACCCAAGCCGCCGCCGAAGCGTAGGACGCGATAATCCGCTCAATTTCCGCCTCGGGCATTTCAAAATACTCGTCGCCGTTCGCGTCAATGCCGCCGACGGGACCGTAAACGGGCAAGCCGCGCGCGCGCGTACCCGTCGCGTAAAGTCCCGCGTGTTGCAGTTCGACCGAAGCAACTGCGCCGTGCCGCGAAATCCCGTGCGACAGGCGGTTCAGCGCCGAGTGCGTGTTCATGTCGTCGAGGTGAACCATGTGCTCCCCGAACAGTCCGCTCGCGGAATCCACAACGCAGTCGCCGATGCAGACGCTCGCCGCGCCGCCTATAGCCTTGCGCTCATAGAACGCGACGCAATCCGCGTTCGGGCGGTTCTGCGAATCGTAATTGCGCCCCGACATGGGCGACGCGAACAAGCGGCTCGTAAAAACCGTTTTTCCCAGCGTGATAGGTGAGAACAGGTGCGGATATTTCAGCATACTGCCACCTCCGTGTTATTTGTCAAAGTAAGCCCAACAGACCCGTCAATTCCGGCGTGAACTGGTTACCGCACCGCGCAAGCTCGCCCATGACGCGCTCCACGCCGTAAGCCGTTGTGTGCCAATTGTCGCGCGTCACGCCGTAAACGTCAACGGGGTGCACCAGAATTTCCGCGTCGGGAAACGCGAGCGCGTACACCATCTGGCTCCGCCGCGCGTGGAACGACTTGCAGCAGACAATCGCGCGCGAAACCGTAAGCCCAAGCCCGTCGGCAACGCGCCGCGCGAACGTCCCGTTCTCCTTCGTCATACCGGAGCCGTCCTCCCGCAGAATCGCCGCGTCGGGAACGCCACGCTTGCGCAGCACGTCGGAGTAAAAGTCGCACTCCGTAAAGTAGTCGCCGTCGTAAATGTCGGCGCGCTCTCGGACGCCGAGGAATCGCCCGTGCTTAACGCTGAACCGACCGCACGGCATGACAAGCGGAGCAAGTCCCCGCGCGTATAAGTCCGCCGCCGCTTCGGGCACCGCGGGGTTACTGTCGCCCGGCATGAAGATAATGTCCGACCGCACAAGCTCGTCGCGCGCGAAGATGAAGTCCGTAATCGCCGCAATCAAATCGCAATTCAAATTATACCTCATATTTCCCGACGGCGCGCGCCGCAAAGCACTCGCGCCTGCCGCTCAGCGTTTTCCAAGCCCCGTGCGCCGACTCGTAGCTGTCGAACAGTCCGAACACCGCGCTGCCCGTGCCCGTCATAATCGCGCCAAGCGCGTGATTGTCCAGCAGCTCGCCGCGAATCGCGTCAATCTCCTCGCGTCCGCGCGGCAGAGCGTCCTCAAACACGTTGTACATGCGGTGCGCAATTCCCGCGAGATTCCCCGCGCGGAGCGCGTCCACAAGCCCCGCCGTGTCGGGACGGTTCCGAATTTTCGCGCAGTCAAGCCGCGAAAACAGCTCCGGCGTGGACACCGCGAACTGCGGCTTGACAATCACGAACGCGCAATCCGGCAACGGCGGCAAATCCTCCAGTACATTGCCGCGACCCGTCGCCAGCGCGGTGCCGCACCGCACGCAGAACGGCACGTCCGACCCGACCTCCGCGCCAATCTCCTCCAATTCGCGCACGGTAAGCCGCGTGTCAAGCAGCGCGTTAAGCGCGCGCAGAACAGCCGCGCCGTCCGCGCTGCCGCCGCCGAGTCCCGCGCAAACGGGAATCCGCTTCTTAATCGCAATAGACACATGCCGTCCGCGAATCCCCGCGCGCGCAAGGAACGCGCCCGCCGCCTTAGCCGCGATATTGCGCATGTCGGCGGGCAGATACCGCAGGGAAGTGGACACGGCAATGCCGTCGCCCGCCTCAACCGTGACGGACACGTCGTCGCACAGGTCAACGCTCTGCATGACCATCAGCATTTCGTGGTACCCGTCCGCCATGCGCGATACAACGTCCAGCGATATATTCAGTTTTGCGAACGCCTTGACGTCAATCTTCATCGAAACAATCCTTAAAAGCCCGCGAACCGATTTTACTTAACCTAATTTTGCTCAAACAATCTCGCCATAAGCTGCACGCCCGGGTCAATCAACTCGCCCTTTTCGCCGTCAATCTCGCGGTAGGTCAAGCCCGTCGCGCGGTCCTCACGGCTGTCATACAGCACGAACGGCACGGGGTCGCCGTCATGCCCGCGCGTGGAGGTCAGCGTCTTGTGGTCGGACAGCACGAGCAGACGGTAGTCATAACCCGCCGCACCGAGCTTCGCGACAAGCGGCGCGATAACGCGGCTGTCAAGCCGCTCAATCGCCTCAAGCTTGCCCGGCAAATCGCCGTTGTGCGTGCACTCGTCGGGAGCCTCAACGTGGAGCGCGACAAAGTCGTGCGCTTTCAGAACCTCCAAAGCCGCGTCCACTTTTCCCTCGTAGTTCGTGTCAAGCTCGCCCGTCGCGCCGTCAACATATATGCGCTCCAACCCGACGAGTGCGGCAATCCCGTGGCACAGCGGCACGGCGGAGATAACGCCGCCCGTTTTGCCGTAGTGCTCCGTAAAGCTCGGCAGCTCAACCGCCGTGCCCTCCGCCCAGAACCAAATGCCGTTCGCGGGCAGCTTACCCTCCGCGCGCCGCCGCTCGTTAAGCGGGTGCCTGTCCAGAAACACGTGCGACAGCTCCATAAGCTCGCGCAATACAGCCGCGTTTGCGGAGCCTGTGGGTAAAATGCCGCCTATCTTATCGCCGAGAAAGTTGTGCGGCGGCGAGAGCACCATGCCGCTGCCGTCCGCGCCGCGCTGAAGCGCGATGTGGCGGAACGACTCCGCGGGGTACACGATAACGCCCGCCTTGTCCGCCGCCGCCTTAAACGTCGGGTCGGCAAACAGCGCGCGCACAAGCTCCGCCGACTGCTCGCCCTCAATCGAACCCGCCGAGTGCGAGAGAATCCGCTTCTCGCCGAACGGCGCGTCAACGTCCTCATAAGTCACCATGTTGCAGCGATAAGCAATGTCGCCCGCCGAGAGCTTAATCCCCGTAGCGGCGGCTTCCAGCGGCGCGCGCCCGGTGTAGCACACGCGCGGGTCACAGCCGAAGATTGAGAGAATCGCCGTGTCGCTCCCGGGCGGCAACCCATCGGGGCAGTTTTTCGCGCCGCCCATAACGCCCGCCGAAGCGAGCGCGTCCAGCGCGGGAATTTTCGCGTATTCAAGCGGCGTAACGCCGCCCAGCTCCGGCACGGGGTTATCAGCCATGCCGTCGCCTATGACAAGTACATATTTCATAATATTTCTCCTTATTATTTCAGTCCGCCGGTCTTTTTCTCACCATGCTTCCCTGCGCCGCCTTGCCGTATAAACCATACTGTCTGCGGCGGCGCGGCTTCGCCTGACGAAAAAAGCCGTTGCGGTGCTATATCGTGGTTACGGCTCCTATAATCTGCCGATAAATCGTTTCAGTCTCGCCAGAGCTTCGGCGATGTTGTCCATGCTGGAAGCGTAGCACATGCGCGCAAAGCCCTCTCCGCCGTCGCCAAACGCGGTGCCGGGGATAATCGCGACCTTTTCCTCAACCAAGAACCGCTCGCAAAACTGCTCCGAGCTAAGCCCGAACTTCTTCAGACTTGGGAACATATAGAACGCGCCGCGCGGCTCAAAGCAGTCGATGCCGATTTGCCGCAACCCGTCGAGCATGTATTTGCGGCGGTAGTCGTAGCTCTGCTTCATCGTCGAAATGTCGCCGTCGCCCTCGCGCAGAGCTTCAATCGCGGCGTACTGGCTCGTCGTCGGCGCGGACATAATCGCGTACTGGTGAATCTTCAGCATCTGCTTGACAATCGGCGCGGGACCGCACACGTAACCCATGCGCCAACCCGTCATCGCGTAGCTCTTGGAAAACCCGTTGACGACGACGCTGCGCTCAACCATATCGGGAATATTCGCGAAAGAGAAGTGGTGCCCCGAGTATGTAAGCTCCGCGTAAATCTCGTCCGACAGCACCATAATATCGGTGCCGCGCAGAACCTCCGCAATCGCCTCCAAGTCCGACTTTTCCATTATTCCGCCCGTCGGATTGTTGGGGAAGGGGAGCACGAGCAGCTTTGTCCTCGGCGTAATCGCCGCGCGAAGCTCGTCCGCCGTCAGCCGAAACTCATTCTCAACCTTAGTCTCGACGAACACGGGTTCCCCGCAGGCGAGCCGCGCGATAGGTCCGTAGCACACGAACGACGGCACGGGGATAATCACCTCGTCCCCCGGGTTGACGAGCGCGCGCATCGCGAGGTCGATTGCCTCGCTCCCGCCGACGGTTACGATAATTTGGTCAGCCGCGCTGTATTGCAGGTTAAACCGCCGCTCCAAATACTTGCTTATTTCCGCGCGCAAACGCGAAAGCCCCGCGTTGCCCGTGTACTTGGTAAAGCCCTTCTCAAGCGAGAAAATGCCCGCGTCGCGAATGTGCCATGGCGTAACAAAATCAGGCTCGCCGATTCCGAGGGAGATAGCGTCGTCCATCTCCTCCAGAATGTCAAAAAACTTACGGATACCGCTTGGCGCGAGCGACTTTACGTTATCCGAAAGCACCGAATCGTAGTCTATCATACAAACAAACCCCTCTCTTCCTGTTCAGGCGGCTGCGCAAATATGCAGTTCTTTTCCTTGTACTTCTTCATGATAAAGTGCGTCGCCGTACCGGTCACGCCGTCGATAGTCGCGAGCCGCGCGAACACGAACTCCGAAACGTCGCGCATCGACTTCGCGGTCATCATAACGGCAAGGTCGAACGCGCCGGACATGAGGTAAAGGCTGTCCACCTCGTCGTACTGATAAATGCGCTCGGCTATGCGGTCGTAGCCCTCGCCGCGCTGCGGCGAGATTTTGACCTCAATCAGCGCGTTAACGGGGTCGTGCTCCGCCTTGCCCCAATCGACGAGCGCGGTGTACTTTAATATAGTGCCGTCCGTCTCGCGGTCAGCGATAAAAGCCTCAATTTCCTCGCACGCTCGTCCCGTCATCGCGCTGAGCTGCTTAGGTGTCAAGCGGCTGTCTTGTTCGAGTAATTTCAAAATTTCTGTAATGTCTGCCATAGTATCTCTCCTCCAATGCCAAAATAGTGACAAGATAATCGTATCCAGTATACTACATAGAGGTATGAGAAAACAACATCAAAATGAAATTTATCCCGCGCATAATTTGTTCGGGTGTCAATGATCGGTGAAAGAAATTAGCCAACGGCTTCGAGAAGCTGCAAAGGTGAGCGAAAATTGAGGCACGTTTTGATTCTAGTGTTGCTCCAAGCGTTGTATTGGGC
>JAISKH010000011.1 GCA_031261325.1 Oscillospiraceae bacterium | reverse complement strand
CTGGGTCGGGGCTCGGGTATGGGTCTGGGATCGGGTCTGGGTCTGGGCTCGGGTACGGGCTCGGGCTCGGGCTCGGGCTCGGGCTCGGGATCGGGCTCGGGCTCGGGCTCGGGCTCGGGCTCGGGTCTGGTGCTTTAACTTCAAATGTGATAAGTTCTACCAAGCTCTCCGATATGGTGATGTTGTTGGCAGAGTGGATTCGCACTCTTTCCGTATCGGAATCATCAAATATTACTTTATAATTGTATTTGCTTTCTTTAATCGCATCGTTAACCAACTCTGACGTGCGGGATTGCGGGTCAAGCTGCTCGTCGGTCGTTACGGAGATGTAGGACTTCGCCGTGTATGTACCTGCGGGCAGGGCTTCGGTTGGCAATTCCCACAGACCCGTATTTTTGTCCGCCGGAATGTTGCGATATATCTTACTGAATACCGTGGTTGTAGTGTCATCTACCGTTACTTCACCCACCAGCTTGAGCGTTACGTTGTTCTTGCCGTTGGCTTCGGGGCTGTAACCATAGCTGTCGCCCTTTATTGTTACAGAGGTGCCCGCAGTAAAATCGGTCACAGGCTTCATTGTAATCGTCGGGAAATAGACGGCTTGCATCTTTTCTTGAGGTCCCTGCACGAAGTCCGCCGCGTTGTTGATTTTCGGCTCGGCGTAGGACGTAGTTTTTCCATCGTATTTTACGCCGTTGTCGCCGTCAAGCTTGAGGCTCATGTAATATGTGTACACGCCCGCGACGTTTACGGTGACGGGGCTTTTGAATACCACGTTGTTTGAGACGCCGTGCGCCGGCTGAGCGTCGTAATCGTAATAGAGTTGCAGGTCAAAGTCCTCGGCGGCTCTAGGGTGTGAAATTGACGCAATCGGGACGTTGTTCTCGTCCATGTAATGCAATCCCGTGTATGTCATGTAGAAGCTGTCGTCGTCGGACGGGTCTTTCGCGTTCCCATCCGGGTATTCGCCGTTATCAACTTGCCATTTGCCGTCGCTGCCCTTTTCGTTGACTTGCGTGCGGCGCGTCAGGAACAGCTCGCCTTGAATTGCGGTCGTGAAGCCCGATTCGGTGATTGTGCCTGATTGCATGACCTCGGTGATGTCGAACCAGAACGGAGCGTAGCACTCGCGGACGCGGTCTTTCAGGGTTTTGTTTTCTACAGTATCTACAAGCCACCAACCATCTTTGTTCCATTGCCACATATCGCTGTAATGGTCCCAAATCACTCCGTTTCCATCGCCGGAGACGCTGCCAACATGCGCTGGCATGGCAGAAATCATGTGCCAAGGCGCGTTTTCATAGTCACCTTTATTTTCGAGGTCTTGCGCATAGTATGGCGGTTTCGGCTGCCATTCTCTGAATGGATTGCGCGCGCCGTCAACAAAGTAGAATGTCACATCATCAGCTTTTGTCATATAAATACCGACATTGTTGAATCCATTTGCATCATTGTTATAAATATCTTCATACGGTGCTTTTGCTGTGTCAACGCGATAACCATCAAGTCCGTACCAATAGTACTTGTCTTTTCCGATATTGTCCGAATTTTTTTGAGCTACCTTGAACCGATATTCTCCCGCTTCAAGGTGCAATGTCACTCGGAAATAACCCCATGTGGAGCTTACGCAGTCCATTGGTATAAGCGCCTGACTCCAATCGGAATTTCCTATGAAAGGAATGAGCTTTCGGTCGCCATTTTCGTCGGCGACAACAATTGACGCGGGCTTTCCCGGAGTACCGAAGTTTCCCGCGAGGTAGGCGGGTCTTTCCAGTTTGTCACCACGCGGGTTGTACACTCCGGGGGAGTACACGTCGCCCGCCGCTGTTGCGGGGCGGGGCTTTGCAATCGCGAATATCGAGATGAGCATTATGGCGGCGAGAAGCAGGCAAAAGGTTCTCCTTAGTTGAGCGTTTCCCTTTTTTCCGCGTCTCGCCGATGTACTGTTCCCTGTCATAATAAGTAGACCTCCAATAATTATTTGCGGCTTTCGCGCCGCCGTGATACATAGGTTACGTTTTTCTTGCAATTTTTCTGTCTGTACACCATTTTAACACCATTGTTCCGACTTGTCAAGCCCTAATTTCCATAATTGTAACGTCATTAGTAACAAATCGCCCTCAAGCTTTCGGCGCGGAATAACCAATCTGTCAGTCGTTTGGTTAAAGTGGGTTGAATGTTTCGGTGCTTTCGGCGCACGGCGGCGTTTGCCGTAACGCGGACGCGCCACCTCTCGTACAGCGTACAAAAGGCGGCGCGTTGCGCGGTTCGCGGCTCGCGGCGGCGGGCTATTTCAGGTGCTTGTCAAGAAACGCGAATATTCGCGCGACGGATTGCGGCTCGGCGTAACCCGGGTCGGCGTGCAGGAATGTCGGGCTTATCTCAAGCTCGGCGCGGCTCGCGTCGCCCGTGACGGCGCGGATTCGCTCCGCAAGAGCGGTCGATTGTTGATACGGCACTACGGGGTCGAATCGCCCGTGCAGCAGTAGGACGGGCGGCACGCGCGGGTGCACGTTGTCAATCGGGTTCAGGAACCGCACGAGGTTCGGCGAAGCCTCAAACGACGCGCCGAACATGCGCTCCGCGCCCGAAAGCTCGCCCTGCGGCGTGGGCGCGTCGCGCGGGTAATCGGACTCGGCGAACTGCGCGTCCGACGCGAGGAAGTCCGTGGGTCCGAACTGGTCAACGACGGCGCGGAGCGTGCAGGTTTGCGCGGCGGGTTCATCGTCGAACGCGGGCACGCCCGCCGTGAAAGCCGCCATAAGCGCGAGGTGCGCACCCGCCGACGCGCCCGCAATCGCGACGCGCGAGCTGTCAACGCCGTAAGTCTCGGCGTTCGCCGCCAGGTGCCGCAGAGCGCGGCGCACGTCGAACAGGTTCTCGGGGTAGCGCACCTTTGGCGTTAGCCGATAGCCGACGGACACGACGGCATAGCCGCGCTCCACCCCGTGCAGGAACGGCGCGAGCTGCTTGTCCGCGCGGCTGCCCGCCGCCCAGCCGCCGCCGTGCAGGAACACGACCGTCGGGTAGGGCGCGGGCGCGCCGTCAGGCAGGTAAATGTCCATGGCTTGGCGCGACTCCGCGCCGTAGCGCACGTTTAGGTGTTTGTTCGCGATGCCCGCGGCGTTCATCTCCGCCTCGTCCACACGCGCGAACATTTTGTTTATTTTTTCCTTTGGAAATATGTTCATTATTCTCCCGTCCCCCGCAGGGCACCTTTTGCGCGTTGCACTCGCCCTGCTGTTGTTAGTTTTTTGAATGTTTTTCAATCTCAAAGGAGATTCGCTTGCGCTCCCCGCGCGGGGCCCCCTTTCCAACGCGGGAAAGGGGGGAAAGCGCGCTTAAGAGGGCTGCGCCCCCTTAAGAATCCCCTGCTTCTCAGAGCACTTGGGCTTAGTGACGCTATCGCAAATGTTATGTTCTACAGCGCGGCACAAGTTAAAAGATTAGTGCAAGCTCGCTCGCGCGAAGTTGTCAGCGCAGCAACGCACATGTCCTTGCCAAGTGGCAGCTTGCAACCCAAGCGTTAACTTGTTGTTCGTAACGCCGCAATTGGTTTGCGCCTAGCTGTGGGGGTGATTCTTAAGAGCCCCTCTTAAGTGCGCTTTCCCCCCTTTCTCGCATAAGAAAGGGGGCCCCGCGCGGGGAGCGCAAGGAGCAAGTTACAGATAACTGATACCAGATAACAGATATGGAACGGCAGAGCGCGTCGCAGGACGAAAGACGCAGAGTGCCCTGCGGGGGACGGGGGAATAAGGAAGCGTTGCTGCGGCAAGACGCAGGGGAATAAGGAGGGCTATGCCAATAGCATGTTGGCAAGGTCAGCAAACTGACCTATGCCAAGCTCTTCCCCGCGGACGGTGGGCAAAAACCCGCAGTCGGCGACCGCCGCCGCTATTTGCGCCTTCGTGTGCGAACCCGCGAGCGCGGCGGCGAGCGCGTTGACGAGCGTCTTGCGCCGTTGCCCGAACGCGCCGCGCACAATGCGGAAAAAGAACCGCTCGTCCGTAATGCCGCTGTGCGCCGTGCCGCGCTCCGCACTCCGCAGGGTCATGCGCACGACGCTTGACGTGACCTTGGGCGGCGGCAAAAAGCTTGACGGCGGAACGTCAAACAGTATCTCCGGCACGGCGTGGTACTGCGCGTACACCGAGAACGCGCCGTAGTCGCTTGTCGCGGGCTTCGCCGTAATCCTGTGCGCGACCTCGCGCTGAATCATCACGGTAATCTCCGAGAACAGCCCCGAGTCGAACAGCTTCGTCAGCGCGGGCGTTGTGATGTTATACGGCAGGTTGGCGCAGGCAACGCGGTTCGCGTAGCCGTCGCCTTGCAGCAGCTCCGCGAGGTCGAGCTTCAAAATGTCGCCGTGCGTGACCGTGACGTTTGCGCAATCGGCAAGCGTCTCGTCTAGCAGCGGCAGCAGTCGGCGGTCAAGCTCAACGGCGGTGACGTGCCCCGCGCGCGCGGACAGCTCCCGAGTCAGCGCGCCGACGCCGGGACCGATTTCGAGCACGTGCGTGTCCGCGCCGAGACTCGCGGCGGCGGCAATGCGCCGCGGCACGGTCATGTCCGTCAGGAAGTTCTGACCCAGCGACTTGGACAGCACAAAGCCGTGCCGCTTCAGCAGCTCCGAAAGCTCGCCCATTAAACGATACCCGCTTCCTCGCGCTTATACCTGCGCTGTTGGCGCAGAATGTAAGTGAACGCAATCGCGATTGACAGCAGGGAGGCTATCGGCGCGGCGAACCCGAGGTAATACAGCTGCGTGTCCACCGTAAGGTTCGCAAGTCCCGCGACGAATATGGACAGCGGCACGCGCAACGCAAACGTCGCCGACAGGCTGTGAATCATTGAAACGCTCGCCTTGCCGCACCCGCTCAGGTAAGCGTTCGCGCAGAAGATGAACGCCACGAACAGCAGGTCGATTGAGAATGAGCGCAGGTAAGCCGCCGCGCCCGTAATAACCGCCGCGTCCGTCGTGAACAGCGCGGTTATCGTCTCCGGCGCAATTTGGCAATACAGACACAGCACCGCGTCGATTATCAGCGAGTAGCCTATGCCCCACTTCAGCGACTTCAGCGCGCGGTCGCGCCGACCCGCGCCGAGGTTCTGCGCCGTCATCGCGGCGATTGCGTTGCCTATTGACAGCGGGAATATCCCGCCGAGGTTGAACACCTTTGAGATAATGCCGACGGAAGCGGACGCGACGACGCCCATCGCGTTGACGATGCCCGTGATTATCATGAACGACACCGTAACAAGCAGCTCCTGAATCCAAAGCGGCAGACCGACCCGGAAAATATTGCCGACGACGGGCCATTCTATGCGCAAATCCTTCCGCGCGAACGGGAACGGGAACTTGCGGCGGAACTGCCAGATAACCATAATCGCAAGGCTCGCAATCTGCGCTATGGTCGTCGCAATCGCCGCGCCGACTTCTTTCAGCGGGAACACGCCGACAAGCACGAAGTCGAGCACGACGTTAATCGCGCAGCCGACAGCCGCGATTACGCTCGGCGCGCGCGCGTTGCCCATGCCGCGTGACAGCGCGCTCATCATATTGAAGCCCACGAGGAACGGCACGCCGATTGTCGTGTAAATCACGTAACGCGAGGCGGAGGGACGCGCAAGCTCCGGCGTTTGCAGGACGGTTAGCAGCCCCTCTCGCGCGGCGAGCACGACGCCCGTCAGCAGTACGGCGAGGGCGATACTCGTCATTATGAAGTTGCCCGCCGCCGTCGCGCACGCCTTGGGGTCGCGCTCACCCATACGCCGCCCGATTAGGACGGTGCCGCCGGTGCCAATGCCGATTGTCGCGGAATACACGAGGTTCATCATCTGCGTGCCCGTGGACACGCCCGAAATTATCTCCGGCGTTGTGAACTGCCCGACGACGAGCAGGTCAATTATTCCGTAAAGTCCCGAGACAAGCCCCGAGACGAGGAACGGCCAAGCGAACCTGAGCAGCAGCGTGCGAATATTGCCCTGCGTCAGGTCAAGCCCGTATTTGTTTTCATTCACGCGTTGTCCTCCGTTTCCGGGGCGGCTGACAGCCCCTCTGTTCGCTCGATAAAGTAGCGCGGGCGGTGCTTGCTCTCCATGTAGGCGCGCCCCGCGTATTCGCCGACGACGCCGAGCGACGTGAGCAACAGCCCGCCGACAAACCATATGGAGAACACAATCAGCTTCCAGCCGAGGAACGGGTAGCCCCATATCAGTCCCAGCAGCGCGAACACGAGAAACGCGCCCGACAGCAACAGCGTAATCAGCCCCGCCGTCAGCACATACCGCACGGGCTTGAGACTAAGCCCCATAACGCCGTCCGCCGCGAGGGACAGCATTTTGGACAGCGGGTACTTGCTCTCGCCCAATTCGCGCGCGTGCCGCTCGTATTCAACGGTCGCGGTCTTATAGCCGAGCATCGGGACGATTCCGCGCAGGAACAGGCTCTGCTCCCCGTATTCGGCGAGTGCGTCCAGCGCGCGGCGACTTAATAGCCGATAGTCCGCGTGGTTGAACACGACCTGACAGCCGAGCTTTGCGAGCACCTTGTAATAGCCCTCCGCCGTCATCCGCTTGAAGAACGTGTCCTCCGCGCGCTTACTGCGAACGCCGTACACAACGTCCGCACCCGCTAGATAGTGCTCCACCATCTTGTCAATCGCGTCGATGTCGTCCTGCAAGTCCGCGTCCATCGAGATTGTCAAGTCGGCGTGGTTGCGCGCCGTCATCAGACCCGCGAGCAGCGCGTTCTGGTGCCCGCGATTGCGGGAGAGCTTTACGCCCGCGAAATACTCCGAGCCGTCGCACAGACCCGCGATTGTCTCCCAAGTGCGGTCGCGGGAGCCGTCGTCCACGAGCATGATACGGCTTTGCGGCGAGACGCGCCCCGCGCCCTCCAGCGCGCGCAGCTTAGTCAGGACGACCTCCGCCGTTTTCGGCAGAGCCTCCTCCTCGTTGTAACAGGGGATAACGATGTACAGCGTGTTGAATTGCGCATTATCCATGCCGCCACTTCCTTGTTTAATCTTTTTTATTAAGTATACCAATAATCGGGAGGATATGCAAACTGTATTATAGCCAAAAAAAGCCTGTCGGCGGCGCGCTTTTTGCGCGTACCGAGCGCGGCGGCGGGTTCCATGAGACGAAATTTTTATTGTGCTTGACAATTGCGCGGCGAGACGTTATAATGAAGTGGTTAAAGCCATGATTAGTGGCCCTTGAAGTGCGGTCGTCGCACATTTGGAGGGAGGGATAATAGAATGTCGGAAGTTCATCTCAAGGATAACGAGTCTTTAGACAGCGCCTTGAAACGCTTTAAGCGTAACTGCGCAAAGGCGGGCGTGCTCTCAGACCTCAGGAAGAAGGAGTATTACCAAAGCCCGAGCGTCAAACGCCGCAAAAAGTCCGAAGCGGCACGGAAGAACAAAAACAAAAGGTTCGGTTAAACCACAAACAAAAAAAATCCCTGCCGCAAGGCAGGGATTTTTTGTTTGTGGATTAACCCACCTTATTCTCTCGTCCCGCCGAGGCGACTCTCTCGTCCTTTCGTCCTGCGTCGTAACTTTCCGTTCCATATCTGTTATCAGTTAACTATTATCTGTTACTTGCTCCTTGCGCTCCCCGCGCGGGGCCCCCTTTCTTATGCGAGAAAGGGGGGTCAGCGCACTTAAGAGGGGCTGTGCCCCTCTTAAGAATCACCCCCACAGCTAGGCGCAAACCGATTGCGGCGTTACGGGCAGTAGGTTAACATTGGTGTTGCAAGCTGCCACTTGGCAAGACTACATCGTTGCAACGCTGTCAGCTTTCGCGCGAGCGAGCTTGCACTAGAGTGTAGTCTTGTGCCGCGCTGTAGAACCTTTCATTTGCGATAGCGACTGGAGACTTGAGTGCATTGAGAAGCAGGGGATTCTTAAGGGGGCGCAGCCCCCTTAAGTGCGCTTTCCCCCCTTTCCCGCATTGGAAAGGGGGCCCCGCGCGGGGAGCGCAAGCGAATCTCCTTTGAGATTGAAAAACGATTAGAAAACTAAAAAAGTAAGTGCGGCGTTACGCGCAAAAGGCGTTGCTGCGGCAAGACGCGGGGAATAAGGAGGGCTACAGCCATGTATCAATAGCGTCAGCAACAAGTTCGGCGGCGACCTCAACACCGACAGGGGTGAGGTGCACCCCATCGGGACTGATGTAGGCGGGAATGTCCGTTGCAATCGCGGCAAATAGGTCGTTGACCGCAACGCCGTGCCGCGCGGCGACTTGCCGCAGCAGGTCGTTGTATTCGTGCGGTGCGTTCGGGTTCGTGCCCGCCGTCGGGGTCGTCGTCGCCATGATAATCACGACGCTCTCGCCGCACAGCTTGCGCAGGACGGTAATCGTGCGCTCCAGCGCGGAGACGTATTCCTCGGGCGACGTGAACGGTTGTCCAAGCCCGTAGTCGTCGCCCATGTCCCAAATGCCGTTGTTCCAATGCACAATGTCGGGTAGCGGCAGCGCGTCCGTCGGCGACCACGGCGAATCCGTCGGCAACCAGAAGCGCAACGAGTTCAGCGTGTAGCCCGACCACCGCCCGTTCTCGGCGGGACCGTAAACCTCCGCGCGCCCCTTCAGCTTTTCGCGAACGACAGGCTCATACAGCAGCCGAATCGAGTCGCCGAGCAGCAGTACTTTTTTCACGGGTAATTCCTCCTCAATCGTTAAAATCAGCTCTGCTCGCTGAGGTAAATCGCCACGCGGGATTGAATCACCTTTGCGGTGTCCTCCGCCGACTTCGCGCCGGCATAGAACGCGGGCAACTCCTCGTAGAGTATCGAGACAATCTGCGCGTCCCCGCCCATTAGCGTGTTCGCGCTCTCAATCACGGCGCGCAGTTGCGCAACGCCCTCTTCCGTCATGGCGTAGCTCTTGTATTCGGGGTATGAAGCGATTAAGTCCTCAAGCGAGTAGTATGTGAAGTCGAAGTTGTTCATGCCGCTCCACAGGTTCAGCGACACGCCGTTTGTGAAGTCGCGCTCCTCAACGGGCACAGTCTCCGCCGCCGCCATTGCCTCAAACGCGGCGCGATTCGTCGGCAACGAGCCGCCGATTGCGGAATCCGCCGCAATTGTGCTCTTCAGGAACGCCCAAGCAAGCTCCTTATTCGGCGACGACGCGTTGATTGCAAACTCGCTGTCGGGACGGATTACGTTGCCGGAGCCGCCGACATAGGACGGCAAGCCGAGGAACGTCACGTCCTCCCCAAACAGCTCGCGCGCGAGTCTCGGCGCGTGCAGGTTGCTGACGTTTACCGTGCCCCACAGCAGGGTTTTGTCGTTCTTAAAGCTCTCCAGCCAATCCTTTTCAAACTGCTCGTAATCCGTAATCGCCGCCCAGTCGGTGCCCGTCAGCGGTAGCTTTTTGGAGACTTCGAGCAGCTCAATGAACTCGGGGCTGTCAAACCGCACGTCGCCCGTCGCGAAGAAGTCCAAATTGTTGCCGGAGACGACTGCCGCAAACATTGCCGCGGTCAAGTCCGACAGGGCGCTCCCCGGGTGAGCGTCCAGAATCGCGCCAAGCTCGGCGACGGTTGCGCCGGACTTATCGCCGAATACGGACGCTTTGCCCGCGTAGGTCGTGATGTTGAACGACGGAATCAGCACGTAGAGCTTGCCGTCGATTGAACCCGCGTCCAGAATGTTGCCGAACAGGTCGCCGCGCGAAATGTCGCCGTCGCCGTCCAGATAGCCGTTCAAATCCGCGAACGCGCCCTTTGAGGCGTACTTGAACGGGTCTGCGCCGGAGCCGTCGTCAACAAAGCAGATGATGTCGGGCGCCTTGCCCTGCATGATGTCGAGGTCGAGCTGCACGCCGCCGCGCGTGTAATCGACGGGAGTGTTGTAAACGCTGTAGTCAATCAGCTCAATGCGCGCGTCGTCGCTCGCCCGATTGAACGCGCGAATCGCCGCCTTGGTGGACGCGGAGACGAACACGGAGCCGAGCGTCAATACGGTCTTGTTTGAAGCCGCCGCGTCGGGGTTCGGCGTGAGCTTTATGATGCTTGACGGCGCGTTCGTCGTCTCGTCGCGCCCGATTGTAAAGAATCCGTCGTCCGCGGGCACAAGCGCGCCGACCGTGTTGTTGTCAATGTCGGAATCCACGAAGCCTATAACAGGCTCGTCGCTAATCGAGCCGTCCGCCGCGAGCTTTACGCCTGAGATGTAGCTCCAATCGCGCGCGTAAAAAGCGTAATCGCCGCCGCCGGGAAATATCGCCGTGAATTGGCGGCTGCCCGTGTAGGTCGTCGCGCTCGCCGATTGCGCCGCGAAGTCAATCGTTTTCACGACCTGCGTCGTCGTGCTGCCGCTTGTCGCGCTCGTCAGGTACACGGCTTTGCCGTCCCCGCCGCGCACCAAGCCCGCGATGTAAGCCGTCGGCTCGTGCAGCGCGAACGCGATTTCGCCGTCCGCGCCGACGGCAACAACGTCGTTCGAGCTTGCGGCGTAGACGTTTCCGTCCGCGTCCGCGCACAGCGCGTTCGGTGAGAACGGTTGCCCGCCCGTCGCGTTCGTCAGGTCGATGGTTATGACTTCCTCCGCGCCCGGCGCGCTCTTGTTCAGCAGCACCGAGTTTTCAATCACGGGCGGCAGAGACGGGTCGGACAAGTCCGCGAACGTGTAGGCGGTCATGTACCAGACGTTCTGCGCGTCGTCCACCGCGAGGGCGAGCAGACTTGTGTTTTCAAACGAGGTTGAATCGGGAACGGGGTTCTTAACCTCAACGTCCGTCCGCGCGCCGCCACCCGCGAAGTCCGCGGACAGGATTTTGAACGAGTTCGCCGCGTAATCCGCCGCGTCGTAGTAAACTCTGCCGCCCGCGACCGCGAGCTTTGAGCCGCCCGCGAACTCAACGGGAAGCGCGGAAGCCTTGTAGGCGAGCGTCGCGCCGACCGTCGCGCCCGGCGCGGAGGAGGGCGACGCGCTCTCGCCGGGGCTTGCGGGCGTGGTTCCGCACCCCGCCAGCAGCGCGAGCGCAAGCGTAATTACCACCGCGATTGCGGTTATTTTTCTGCGTTTCATGATAAAACCCCATTTCAATCTATGTGATGAACAGATTATAACACGCAATCACGCGATTTGCAAGCGGAAACGTGCAATTATTGCCGAATATGTAACCGCCGCGCTGTTGAAAACCGCGCCGCCGCATGGTATAGTTGACGAAAACGCCGCATGTGGGAGGTAAGCCGAATGAAAAAGCCACGCAGCTCAAAGCGGAGGGTTAAGCCGCTGTATATTGCCGCCGCGCTGCTGCTCATAGTCGGGCTTGCGGCGGCGTATTTCCTCGCGTTCACCGAGACGGGCTATTTGCTGACCCTGAAAAGTCGCGGCTTCACAAGGCAAGTGTTCGGCGTTTACGTTGACGACGACTATGACGGGAACGCGCGCGCCATCGGCATTATGCTGTTGGACGCAAAGACGCGGATAAACAAGTTCTGGGGCAGAACGAAGTCGTCCCCGATGGTCGTCTTTTCCGACGACGCGGACAAGCTGAAGAAGCTCGGCTTGGAGGGCGGCACCGCGCGGACGGTTACGTTCACGCTGAACGGCGCGCACAGCTACACCATAATATCACCCGAGGGGCTGAATGTTGACGTTATCGCGCACGAGCTTTCCCACGCGGAGCTGCACTACAGGCTGTACGACGGCAAGCTGCTGCCGAGCGCGCGAGTGCCTGTCTGGTTTGACGAGGGCGTTGCGACGCAGGTGGATTATCGGGAGATATACAACAACGACGCGTGGGAGCTTGTCACCGACGGCGGGCGCAACGTCGCGGACTTCGACAAGCTCGCGGCGGCGGGGTTTTATGACCCTGAGCCAGAGGTTCGCAGATACAACTATATAATAAGCCGCCACGAGGTGGGCGCGTGGATTGCCGCGCGCGACGACGGGGCTTTAGCCGCGCTGCTCGACGGCGTTAACGCGGGAAAAGCGTTCGCGGACTTGTATTAGCCGCGCCCGCGCCTGACGCATAATGCCTGTGCCATGTACATATCTTCAAGTAAACCGCGGTATATCCGCCAACTTGAAGGAGGCAAGCATATGTTTCGCATACACGCAAGGCTCGCGCCGCTGATACCCGTACTTAGGCGCGGGAGGGCGCTCGCGCTCAAACGAAAGAAAGTGACCGCCGCGCTCACGGCGGTGCTCATACTCGCGATATTCGCCGTCGTCTCAAGCCCCGCCGTCGTCGGCGCGTCCGCGACGAAACGTCTGCTGCCAATTTACAGCGTGCAGCGCGACAACAAGGTCGTCTCGCTCACGTTCGACGCGGCTTGGGGCAATGAGGACACGCAGACGCTAATCGACATTCTCGGCAAGTACGACGTAAAGGCGACGTTCTTCGTCGTCGGCGCGTGGGTTGACAAATACCCCGAATCGGTCAAGGCAATTTCCGACGCGGGGCATGAGGTGATGAATCACTCAAACGACCACGCCCATTTCGCGAAGCTCACGTCGGGCGAGATAACGTCAAACATCGCCGCCTGCAACAACAAGGTCGCCGCCGTCACGGGTAAAACGCCGACGCTCTTCCGCGCGCCCTACGGCGAGTACGACGACAACGTGATTGCCACGCTGGGCGCAATGGGTATGCGGGTTGTTCAATGGGATGTTGACAGCCTTGACTGGAAGGAAATCCCCGCAACTGAAATAATGCGGCGCGTTACGGGCAAGGTCGCGCCCGGCAGCATCGTGCTGTTCCACAACGCCGCGCTGCACACACCGGAGGCTCTGCCCGCGATAATCGAGTACCTCCTGCAAAACAACTACGCGATTGTGCCCGTGACGGAGCTGCTCCTGCAAGGCGACTACACAATAGACCACGCAGGACGACAACAACCAATAAAATAGTAAAAGCAGAAGAAGCCCGTTCAGCGGGCTTCTTCTATGTTGCGGAAGCGTCCAAAATTGTCCCTTGTCAATTGTCAACTGTCAATTGACAACCGCCGCTTTGCGCAGCGTCGCCCACGCGAGGGCGAACATCGCGACGGCGAGACACGCGAAGCTGACAATCGGCGCAATCGGGTTCGGCGCGCCGCCTGTAACGCCGAGAATGTGCTTAAGCGTCCATTCCAGCGCGTCGGAAATCTTGCCGCGCAGCAGGAACACGTCCACGAGCGGGAGCACGACGAAAAGCAGTATCGGCACGCCCGCGCCGACGAGTACTTTCCACAGCTTGGGCAGGCGGTAGAACACTATCGCGATGAAGTAACCAAGCCCCGCCGCGAGAGCATAAGCCGCCGCGTAGAACGCGAGCGAGGCGGGAAGTCCCGCGCCGTAACCCATGTCAAACAGCGTGTCGGTGTTCAGCCCCGTATTGTTCAGAACGAGCTTGAATATGGCGTGCAGCAGCGCGTCCGCGAGCGCCATGCCGATTGACGCGACGACCGTGATTGCGACGCGTCCCCAGAACATCGTGCGGCGGGACACTCCGTTTTGTTGCAGCATCGTGAAGTTTTCCTTAAACACCGCAAGCCCCGTGCAGAGCGCGAATATCACCGTCGCGGAATCCATGTTCATTGTGCCGGGGGTAACGCCGAACCGCCGCGTCATCATTACAAACAGTATCGACAGCACGATGTAAACAACGGCGACAATGCCGTAAAACACCGCGTAGCTGTTCAGCTGATAGCGCGCCTGATAGCGTATGGAAGCCTTTAGATTCATGTTTTTCATTTTCGTCACCTCTCTAATCGTTCGTGAGCTGCACGAACAGTTTCTGTAAATCTATGCGGGAAAGCTCAAGTCCATCAGGCGTAACTTCGGGGCGCGCGCCCATGATGTAAGCCGTTTTCAGCCCGCCGAGCGCGTCCTCCCCGATTACACGCCGACCCTGCGCGAAAGCGTTCACCCTGTCCGCGAACCCCGCGACGGTGTAACCCGAGGCGAGCAATTCGTCGCGCGATTGCTCCAGCAGCAGCTTGCCGCGCTTGATAATCACAACGTCCTCAATCACGGCGGAAACTTCCTCAACGAGGTGCGTGGACACGACGACGGTGCTCGGCTTCTCCGCGTAACGCTCCAGCAGGACGCGATAGAACAAGTCGCGGTGGTTCGCGTCCAGACCAAGCACGGGTTCGTCAAGCAATACGTGCTTCGCGCCCGATGACAGCGCGACTATCAGCTTGAAAATCGACGCGTAACCCGTGGACAGCGACTTTACGCGCTTCTTCGTGTCAAGCTCGAACCGACGGCACAGCGAGTCGGCGAACGCCGCGTCATACTCGGGGTAAAACGTCGCCGTCCAGCGCAGCCCTTCCCGCACGCGCATGTTGTCGGGATACCCGGACTTCTCGCTCATGAGATAAATACTTCCGAGCGCGGTATCGTTCTCGCGCGTGCTTGCCCCGTCCGCGAGAGCCGCGCCGCCGTCCGCGAATATGCGCCCCGTGATTACGTTCAGCAGCGTGGTCTTGCCCGCGCCGTTGCGCCCGAGCAGCCCGTAAATCTTGTTGTCCTCAAACGTGAGCGACACGTTATCAAGCGCGGTCGTCGCGCCGTCTCCCCTGCCGTACCGCTTTGTGAGATTTTTAATTTCAATCATTGTCGTACCCTCTCTTTAACATTTCCGCGAGCGTCTCAAACGTGATGCCGAGCCGCTTCGCCTCCTCCGTCAGCGTTTTGACGTAAGCGTCAAAAAACTCGTCCCGACGGCGATTCCGCAGCTTCTCCGCCGCGCCTGTCGCAACAAACATGCCTAGCCCTCTCTTCTTATATACTATTCCCGCGTCAACAAGCAGATTTATGCCCTTAAGCGCGGTCGCCGGGTTGATTTTGTACGTCACGGAGAACTCCGTGATGGACGGGACCTGCGTCTCCTCCCCGAACGCGCCGGAAAGTATCGCGTCCTCAATCGCGTCGGCAATTTGCTGGAATATAGGTCTGTCGCCTGATGTGTTCAATGTGTCTCCCCTCCTCGGTGTTTTGTCACTTTCGGTTTGTCAACCGATGTAGTGGTTAACTAGTCAAGTAACTAACTAGGAGTGTAACACACCTTTGGTTTATTGTCAAGGGGTATTTTCAAAAAAGTTTTTCCTTGTGTGTGTTCGGGTGTCAATGATCGGTGAAAGAAATTAGCCAACGGCTTCGAGAAGCTGCAAAGGTGAGCGAAAATTGAGGCACGTTTTGATTCTAGTGTTGCTCCAAGCGTTGTATTGGGC
>JAISKH010000073.1 GCA_031261325.1 Oscillospiraceae bacterium | reverse complement strand
TCCCAATTGTAGATAACGGGGCGGAACCGTATCCCGATAAACTCCGTCAACCACTCGCAGAACAGCACGGAGTAACCCTTTGTCGTCGAATCCTCGGAGTCGCGGAAGCACTCCGTGCTCATCGTCATGCCGTAGGTGAAGAAGCTTGTGCGCTTTGCAAGCTCTTCAATCGCCGCGATTTCCTCCGCCGTAACACCCGGCACATCGCGAAAGGTTGCGTAATCCACTCCCTCAACCGACGTGTCATTGGCGTTCTTAGCGCCGGAACACGCGACAAGTTGGAAGAGGACAAGCGCGGCGAGCAGTATCAATAATAAACGTCGCATTGTCCTCACCTCCCAAACATAAAATCCTTAATTTACGCGGTCACGCCGCGGGTTCTTCCGCCGATTCCACCGTCGGAGTCGGTCGCGGCTCCTTGCCGAAAAATTCGTCAATCGCCGCCTGATACGGCTCCTTGTAACGCTCGACAACCTCGTCCGCCGTCATCTGTCCCGACAGCATGAACATTATGCTGAACGCCGTGGTTTTGCCCAAGCTCTCCCACAGGTCGAAGCCGGGACGAGAAGCCATCATCGTCGCGTAGTCAAAGTTCCTGTCGTTCATGTACAGCTTGCGCGACCAATCGTTGTCCTCGCCGAGCGACTTGTCGCCGCCGTACCAGTCAACCCAGTCGAACATCACGTCATAGACAAGACGCGGGTCCTCCGTGCCTTGCGGAATGAAGTACCACGTGCCGTCCGGCGGCGACAATTTGTTTGTCGCGTCGTCTCCGTGCGGTCCCGTCGGCCACGGCACAACGCCGATTTCAAACGGCAGCTCGCCCGCGCCGTTCTCCTGGAATATCCAGTCCGCGCCAATCCAGAAGCCCGAAAGCCCCTCCGCGTACAAGCGGTTGTTAATCTCCCAGTTGGAAGCGTCCCACGGGCGCGCGGTCTTATCTGTGTTATATATCTTGTCTATGAATTGCAGCACCTCAACCGTCGCAGCAGACGAAATTGTCTCCGTCTCACCCGTCGCGATACCCGTTCCGTTCGCGAACATGAGGTTCGTCAGCAAATACGTCCAATAACCGCTGTAGCCGTAGATGTTCGGCGCGCCGTCACCGTCCGTGTCAATCGTCAGCTTTTTCAGGTAATCGCGCCACACGTCCCACGTCCACTCGCCGCGGTCATACAAGTCCTGCGGATTCTCAAGCCCCGCCTTGTTTATCAAATCCATGTTGAAAGCGAGCACATAGGCGTTCGTCGCGCCTGTAACGCTCGGGTTGAACAGATACGATTCGTCCTGCCCCATAAGCTGCAAGTACTTCATCGCCGTCTGCTCGCCCAGCACGTCCGTGCCCTCAAGCCCCATGTCCTCCAACGAAATGCCGTATCCGTTAATCACGGCGGGGATACCGAACTGCGTGTCAACCTCGTAAATATCCACGTCGGGCGCGCCCTCCGGAATCGAGGTGCTGATGCTCTCCTGAATACCCTCAAACGTGAGGTTTACGTATTCGAGCACAACATTGTACTTCTGCTCAATCTCGCGTATTCTGGCTAGGCGCGTCTCGGCGATTAGTATCTGCTTGTCGCCCGCCTCCGTGCCGTCCGACTCAACAACGGACGGGTCGTCGTAAATGTCCGTGTGCTTTGACACGTAGTATTTATCGTACCATGTGCCGATAGTTATAATGCGTTTACCGTCGGCGGTGTATTTTGCGTTATTCTTCGGCGGCTCGCTCGGCGCGGTAGCAATCGGCGAATCACTCGGCGGAGACTGCGTGCCCTGCGTTCCGCAAGCGGCAAGGCTCATTATAAGCGCGACCGCAAGCAGCAATGATAAAAACTTTATGAATGTTCTACTTGTTTTCATATTCTTCAGCCCCCTTTCTTACGAATGTTCTCTGCCGACGCTGACAGAGAAAACCTTAAGCTCGCTACCCGTGTCGCCTACGTTTACTTTATCGAGGAAGTCCCCGAAGTATTCCGTCCCGAAAGCGAGCGCCATGTCCTCAAACCGATATTGCGCGATGTTGCCGCCGTTGTTCACGGCGAAAGGCGCAACCTTTGCCCAACCCGCCGTTTCCGGCGCACCCGCCGTCCAACTCTGAAGTATCAGCTCCGGCGGAGTTTCCGCGCTGTAGTAAACCGATACGACGACGCCGGGAGTCAATGCCGCGCCGTCAAACGCGCCGCCGTTCTTCACGACGTCTAGTCCGACCGCCTGTCCCCAACCGTTCGACGTACCCGACGCGTTCGGCAGGGCGACCTCGCCGTCAAGCTCCGTCAGGTTGGAGCGGTCCTGCTTCCCGAAGCCCTCCGGCGCGTTGAACCCCGCATCGGGGTTCACGCCCAGCGGATTGCCCAGCTCGTCCAAGAACCTAATCTCCGAGATAATCAGGTTCGACTGCGTTTGCCCCGCAAGCAGCGCGTTGTCAACGTCCTTGGTAAGCAGTATAAAGTTATAAGCCCCTTGAACGAATTTTTCCTCAACATGGAACAGCTCTCCGTGCGCAACGTTCGGGTTCTTCGTCGGTAGGTAAACGGACCACGGGTCGTTGGAGCTTACAGTCGTCTCGCCGTTGATAATCATCGCCGTAATCTCGCCCGAAACGGCGTGGAACTCCCCGTCGGGATTCTGCACGCCGACCTTTATCGCAATGTCGTACACGTCGGACACGTGACTGCCCAGCAAACTCCCCGCGTCAATCGCGAGATACATCGTACCGTTGCCCGCCGGCGAAGCGAGCACGCCCTCAATCGCGGCTGCAACTCCGTCCTCACCGACCTCGCCGCCCAGCTGCGACAACACAATATGCGCCGCGTCCGGTGACGATTCGTATGAGCGCATAAATGAATAGTTCCCGTTTGCGAAGTCAATTACGGTCGGCTCCTCGTTCTGCGGGTTCTCCCCTGTTGACGGCGTGCCCGTGCCGCAAGCCGCGAGTAATAACAGCAGCACCGACACAATTGCCAGAGCAGGAATAATAATCCGCGTTTTGCCGTGTATGCTCGGCGTTTTCATCGTCTCATTCCCCATTTCCGAAAAATGTTTACTAATATAAGCGATATATGCCATACTGTGCCGCGTTCGCGCTGAAAGGTTCCAATTAACATACCGTTTAATTATAGCACGCAAAAGCAGAAAATAGCAATCATTTCATTCCATATTTCGTCCTTTTTTTCGCAAAATCGTAACCTTTTTTATAAAAATGAACCTCACACGCCTGCCGACAAACCAATGCGCACCGCCGCAAAGCCTTGTTAATCGCAAAACATGTGAGATTCTCTTAAAATTTGCAAGAATTTTCCCGCGCAACCAACGACATTTCCCGCGCAAACACATTAGATTTTCGCGACAATATCGCGCAAAATATCCAAAAACCGACAAATCTCCGTTTTAGTGTTAAACGCCGATACGCTGACGCGAATTGTGCCCGTGTCAATCGTCCCCGCCGTCCTGTGCGCGTCGGGCGCGCAATGTAACCCCGCGCGCACGGCAACCCCGCGCCGCGACAGCTCCTCCCCCACCTGCTCGCAGGACGCGTCCCGCACCGTGAACGAGACAACGCCGCCCTGACTGAACAAGTGCTCGCTCCTGTAAACGCGCACTCGGTCAAGCATCGTCAATCCGTCCGAAGCGACGCGAATAAGCTCGCGCTCATGCTCCATTATGCGCTCCGCGCCGCGCTTGTGCACAAACTCCATGCCTTGCATAAGCCCGATGATACCGGGCATATTGTGCGTCCCCGCCTCCAAAGCGTCGGGCAAAAAGTCGGGCATATCGCGCGAGAGCGAGTTGCTCCCCGTGCCGCCCTGCATAATGCCGACGGGCGTTTCGGCGCAGAGCAACAACCCCGTCCCCTGCGGACCATACAGTCCCTTGTGCCCGGGCATCGCGATAAATCGCGCGCAGAGCTGCGCAAGGTCGATGTCGATAACCCCCGCCGATTGCGAAGCGTCGAGTATAAACGGAATCCCCCGCTCGTCGCACAGCCGCGCAATGCGCTGCACCGGAAGTATATAACCAAATACATTGGACACATGGTTGCAAATAACAACGTCCGCGTCGCGCAGCTTGCGCTCAAACGCGAACACCGCCATTTCCGGCTCAAACAGCTCCGAGGACGCGACGACAATATCCGCCCCAATCGCTTTCAGCGGGCGCATAACCGCGTTGTGCTCATAACCCGAAACAAGCACGCGCATACCCGACTTCACAAGGCTCTTTATCGCGATATTCAGTCCATGCGTCGCGTTCGACGTGAACACAACGTTCTCCGGCTCGCGCACGCCGAACATATCCGCCGCGAGCATTCGGCAGGAGAACGCCGCGTCAGCCGCGCGCATAGCCGCAGCGTGACCGCCCCTCCCCGGGCTTGACAACCGCCCGACGGCACGCGCCATCTGCTTTGCAACCGCACGCGGCTTTTGCAGCGTCGTCGCCGCGCTGTCGAGATATATCACGCGTCCACCTCGCTCAAGTTTCCGTCCGCGTACTGCGCGAACACGCGAATATCCGTAATCCCCGCGTTTCGCACGGCGACGAGCGCGTCCGATATATACCTGCCCGAAACGCGGACGCAATAGGCGCACCCCTCCGTCGCGATTTTCTTCGGCAGCCGCGTAACAATCCCCGAAATGCCTACGCGCTCCAGCACTCTAGCCGTGTGCTGCGCGTAGGTTATTGACTTGCATAGCAATAAATAGTAAATCACAAAAAAGCTCCTCTCCGACACTTCTATATTTCATGATATGCCAAACGCGCGGATTTGACATGATAAGCCCCGCCGAAAGGCAGGGCTTATCTAATCGTAAATACGTTATCGGAAAGCGCGGAACTTCGCCGCTACATTATAATACGTCGGAAATTTTTCTTGCCGCGCTTGACCACAATGCCCGCCGCGAGTTGCTCCGCCGTGAAGCTCGTCGCAATATCCGTGACGCGAACGCCGCCCGCCTCAACGCCGCCCTGCTCAATCGCGCGCCGCGCCTCCGACTTCGACGGCACAAGCCCCGACTTTTGCAGGAGCGTCACAATGTCGAGCGCGCCGTCCGTCAGGTCATCTTGCTGCAACACCGTCTCGGGCATCTCCGCCGCGCCGCCTTGCGAAAACAGCGCGCGCGTCGTCTCCCGCGCCCTCTCCGCTTCCTCCGCGCCGTGCACAAGCGAGGTAAGCTCAAACGCGAGCGTTTCCTTCGCGCGGTTCAGCTCCGCGCCCTCCCAAGCTTCCATCTCCGCAATCTGCTCCAGCGGCAGGAACGTCAGCATTTTCAGGCACTTGATAACGTCCGCGTCGTCAACGTTGCGCCAGTACTGGAAGAACTCAAACGGTGAGGTCTTGTTCGGGTCAAGCCAAACCGTGCCCTTACCCGTCTTGCCCATCTTGTTGCCCTCCGCGTTGAGCAGCAGCGTAATCGTCAGCGCGTATGCGTCCTTGGACAGCTTGCGGCGAATAAGCTCCGTGCCGCCAAGCATGTTCGACCATTGGTCGTCCCCGCCGAGCTGCATGTTGCAGCCATGCCGCAGGAACAACTCGTAAAAGTCGTAACTCTGCATAATCATGTAGTTAAACTCAAGGAACGACAGCCCTTTTTCCAGCCGCTGCTTGTAACAGTCGGCGGCAAGCATACGGTTCACCGAGAAGTGCGCACCGAACTCGCGCAGGAACTCGATGTAGTTTAGCCCGCGCAACCAATCCGCGTTGTTGACCATAATAGCCTTGCCCTCGCCGAAGTCGATGAACCGCGACATCTGCTCCTTGAAGCGTTCGCAGTTCGCGTCGATTGTCTCGACGGTCATCATGCTGCGCATGTCGGTGCGCCCCGACGGGTCGCCGACCATGCCCGTTCCGCCGCCGACGAGCGCAATCGGGCGGTTCCCCGCCAGTTGCAGGCGGCGCATGATGCAAAGCGCCATGAAGTGCCCGACGTGCAGCGAGTCCGCCGTCGGGTCAAACCCGATGTAAAATGTCGCCTTTCCGTTGTCGATTAGGTCGCGAATCTCCTGCTCGTCCGTGACCTGCGCGATTAACCCGCGCGCCGTGAGTTCGTCAAATAGTTTCATATTGTTCTCCTTTTTTGTTGATTTTTCCTGTCCGCAACCCCGTAGCTCGTTCCGAATTGGCAATTGTCGGCTATCAATCGACAATTAAAAACGCCCCCGGGATATAAAATCCCGAGGGCGGATAAACCGCGGTACCACCTCAGTTTCGCGCGGTCTCACAACCGACGCGCTTCACGGGTTCAATGCCGAAATAACGGCGTAAACCCTTGCGCTGTAACGTGCGCCACATCACAACAGATGCATACGTCGCCGCTTTTCACGGCGCGGCTCGCGGAATGTATTCGTCCCTCATTATCGCCCCGACTTGCACCAACCGTCGGTTCTCTGCGCCGATTCAGGGGATTACTTCTTTCCGGTCATCGCCTTTGTTGAATGGTATTATAGCACGCGCAAGTCGCGCTGTCAAGCAAAACTTATTACACCTAATCGTCCGTCAAATCCCCGTCCCACAGTCGCTTGATTGCCGCGACAAAACGCGGGTGCTCGCGAATCGGCGCAAGCGCAGTACCGCCCGCAATGCGCTGTGCCGCAAGTTTTCGCGCCGGTCGCTCAAACCTTGTTTGCGACAGCTGCGTTCCTTCGCCGTCAAATGTGTCCGTAAAACCTCGTGATACATCGTCCACGCCTATCCACATATCTTCCTCAACGGCTTTTTCAACACAATCAAGCGCGGCTTCGTGGTCGAACTTAACATACTCATCGGCTAATTCTCTGTAAAAGCCCGATAAGTCACCCAAATTAGGTTCGTCGTAATGAAACAATTCCATCAGCGGCTTATCATACATCAGCAGCTTCAAATACTCGCCCTCGCGCTCCGCTCCGAATGCCCTCAACATGGTTCGCATATTGGACAGCGCGTGAAGCGCGCGAAACGCAAACGCGTGTATTGAGTCGCGCAGCGGCTTGATGTAATGCTCCTCCACAACGTCGCGGTCCGTGAGCAGACGTTCCTCGTCGCTCTGCTCGAACACGCTTTTCGACCAACGTCCCGACACAATCAATTCACCCATAAACTCTTGGGTGAGGTTTGACGGCGGAAGTTTGTTCGCGTACTCTTGCGCCTTTTTGAAGTCGCCGAAGCCGGAGTACAATTGCACTTGCGCCGCAATCGCTCCGTAGCGCAGCTCGTCGTCCGTGCAATGCTCCAAAATGTTGTCGAATATGCGAATCGCCTCGCTCGCCTGTTCTTTTTTGTACACGCTGAACGCTTTTAACCATGTCGCGTATTGCGTCAGCACTCGGTAGTTGCGCGGCATGTCGTGCGCCAGTTCCCGCCACAGCTCGATAATTTCGTCGTGCCGACTTTCCAGCGTTGGCGTGTTCGGCTCCAACTCCCCCGCTTCGAGATATACTTTTCGGCTTTGCCTTTCCTCGCGCAAAAGCTTGTTCGTGCGCTCAATCGCGTCCTCAATCCGTCGCTCGTCGCGCAGCGCCGCAACGCCGAGCAAATCGTCTACCGTTACCTCAAAATACCCCGCAATTGCAGGCAGCAACGTGATGTCGGGGAAATTGTCCCCGCGCTCCCACTTGCTTACGGATTGCGCCGAAACCTTGAGGTATTCCGCAAGCTCCTCCTGCGTAACGTCGCGGTTCACGCGCAGCTTTCTCAGGTTTTCGGAAATTGTGATGTTCATTTTCGCACCGCCCTTTCTGTCACCAATTATACGCGCTCCGCGAAAGCGGCGCAATGGCGCGGTTCGGGAGCAAGCCCGCTCTAAGGTTGAATTTTCCCCGAATTGCGACACAAAAAAGCGCGAGAGCAGCAATGCCCCCGCGCTATGTAACTATTTTGCTTTCCATTCCTCCGCCGCCGAAAGCTGTTCTCCCGCAGCGGTTAGAGCCGCGTCGGTGACGTTTTCGCCGCCTGTCAGACGTGCAATTTCCGCGCGTCTGCCGTCAAAATCAAGCGCGGTTACGCGGGTAAACGTGCGGTTGTTATCGACGCTCTTGCTTATCTCGAAGTGGCGGTCAGCCATCGCCGCAATCTGCGCCAAATGCGTCACGCACAGCACCTGCCGCGCTCGCCCAAGCGTCGCGAGCTTTTCCCCAACACGTTGCGCCGCAATGCCTGACACGCCCGCGTCCACCTCGTCGAACACCGTCACGTCAACGGGGTCAGTCTCGGTCAGCACGTTTTTCAGCGCGAGCATAATGCGCGAAAGCTCGCCGCCCGACGCGATTTTCGCGATGCGCCCGGGCGCCATTCCCGCGTTCGCGGACATGAGAAACCGCGCGTTCTCGCTCCCGAAAGGTGACAGCTTCAGCTCGTTTTCAACGGGCGAAAACTCAACTTCAAACCTCACTCCCGCCATGCTGAGGTGCGAAAGCTCCTCCGTCACGCGAATTTTCAGCCGTTCCGCCGCGATTTCCCGCGATTTTTTCAAACTTTCCGCACACTTTTGCGCGTTTTTTTCACATTCCGCAACAACTTTTGCGAGCTTTTTGCGCATCTCATCGGACAACTCAAGCTCGCTAAGCTCCGCGCGCGCATTATCCAAATATTCAATTGCCGCGCCCTCGTCGCCGCCGAACTTACGCGCCATGCGCCGCAACAAGTCAAGTCGGTCGTCAAGTCGCTCAAGCAACTCCGGCGAGAAGTTCAGCTCGTCGCGCGCGTCGCGTATCTCCTCCGCAATATCCGCGGCATTGTACCGCAAGTCGCGTAACCGCTCCACGAGCGTCTCAAACTTGTCCGTATAGCGCGACAACCCCTCGACGGCGTTTTCCGCCGCGATTGCAAGCGCGACCGCGCCGTCCTCGTCGTCCCCGCCATACAGCGCGCTGTAAGCAATATCGAACGCGGATTGCAAACGCGAAGCATTCGCCATAATGTCTCGCCGCGCGTTCAGCGCGTCCGTCTCGCCGATTTTCAACCGCGCGGCTTCAAGCTCCGCAATCTGCGCCGTCAGCGTATCGACGCGCCGTTCGCGCTCCGCGTCGTCCAACGTCACGGCGGCAAGCCGCTCTCGCGCGTCGGTCAGCGCGCGGTAAGCGTCCGCATACGTCTGCGAAACCTCGCGCGGCACGCCGAACGCGTCCAAATACGCGCGGTGCGCGGATTCGTCGAGCAGCTTGCGCCCGTCGTTTTGCCCGTGAATATCAATCAGCAACGCGCCAAGCTCGCGCAATTGCCCGACTGTTACGGGCATACCGTTCACGCGGCACGTGTTCTTGCCGTCGGCGGTTACGCGACGCGTCAGAATCAGCGAGCCGTCCTCGCCGTCAATACCGTTGTCCTCCAGCCATTGCGAAATTTCCGCCTCATCGACGGAAAACTCGGCGGTAACGGCGGCGTTCGCTTCGCCCGTGCGGACAATTTCTTTTGACGCTCTGCCGCCCGTGACTGCGGTCAGCGCGTCGATGACGATTGATTTTCCCGCGCCCGTCTCACCCGTGAGGACGTTAAGCCCCTTGCCGAAGGTAATATCCGCGCGTTCAATGACGGCAAGATTTTCGATATGCAGCGTTTCAAGCAAGTGTCCTCACCCCCGTTCGCCAATTATGTAAGTAACTTATTCGAGCATGTCCGCGATTTCCTTGCAGAACTGAATCGCCGCCTCGTTATTGTGCATCGCCAAAAAGCCCGTGTCGTCGCCCGCGATAGTGCCCGCCAGACTACGAATATCCATGCCGTCAATCGCGCTGCACGCCGCGGAAGCAAGCCCGGGCAGCGTCTTGATAACGACAATATTCTGCGCGCAGGCGTAACTTGTGACGCTCTCGCGGAATATCGTTTTCAGCCGCAGCGAGTGATTGCGAACCTCCCGCGCCTGCCCCACCGCGTATCTGTAGGTGCCGCGCGGCGTAAGCTCTTTGATGAGGTGCAGCTCCTTGATGTCGCGCGAGATTGTCGCTTGGGTGGCATAGATGTTTTCCGCCTCAAGTGCTTCTATAAGGTTGTGCTGCGTCTCAATATCCCTCATGGATATAATGCGTGTTATTGCGCTCTGGCGTGAATTTTTCATATAGTTCCCCCCAATTTATCGCTGACCCTTTTATAAAAACTCTTACCCGCGACGTGCGCGAAGCAGACTGTTTTTTTGGATTCTCTGACATGTATTCTGTCGCCGACGAGCACGGGGATATTCTCGCAACCGTCCACCGTCATATAGGCGGGGTTCGGTTTACCGTCCGTCGTCACAACCGTAACCTCGCGGTCTGACGCGAGAACGAACGGCTTTGCGACAAGGACGTGCGCGCAGATAGGCGTGATTATAATATTCCGCGCCGTCGGCTCCACAATCGGTCCGCCCGCAGACATTGAGTAAGCCGTCGAACCCGTCGGCGTCGCGACGATAACGCCGTCTCCCGCGAACTCCGTCATAAGCTGCCCGTCGCCGTAAACCGCGAGGTTTACGACCTTGGATACGCCCGCGACAACCACGTCGTTCAGGGCGAAATTTTGCTCAACCGTCTTGCCGCCGCGCTGCAGCGCAACGTCAAGCAGCATACGCCGCTCCTCCGTATAGCCGCCGTCGCAGATTGCGGGCAGCGCGTCAATATCCTCGCGCTCAAGCTCCGCCATGAAGCCCTTGCCGCCCATGTTAACGCCGAGCAGCTTCGCCTCGGAATCCACCGCGAGACGCGCGACGCGCAAAATTGTGCCGTCCCCGCCGAACGCGACAATAAGCTCCGCGCCGTCAAGCGCGCGCCCGAATGACGAAAAGCTGTCGCCCGTCAGCGAAAAGTCGGACAGCCCCTCCTCGTCATACAGCGGACAAATTACGGTCTGCACGCCTATGCTTTGCAGCAAGACTTCAACGCGGCGCGTGACTTCAAGGTTATGGTCGCGGCGCGCGTTCGGCGCGAGAACGACTTTTCTCATACGCTAATCTCCATTCGGCTCGCTATTTTGCTCCGCGTCGCCGTTCAATTCCGCGTGCGCGGCGGCGACAATTGCGGTCGCGTCAATCCGCGCCGACGACGCGGACGTGAGATGACCGAGGAACTCAATATTGCCCTCCGGTCCTTTAATCGGCGAGTAAGTGATTGCGTCAACGGCAAAGCCCGCCTCCGTCGCGTTCTCAATAAAGCGCTCCAACACGGCGACATGCGTTGCCGCGTCGCGTACCACGCCTTTTTTGCCGACCTTATCGCGTCCCGCCTCGAACTGCGGCTTAATCAGGCAGGCAACCTCACCGTCAGGCGCGAGCACCGCGCGGACGGCGGGGAGTATCAGCGACAGCGAGATGAACGACACGTCGATTACCGCGAGCGACGGCGGCTCCGGAATCAATTCTCGCGTGAGGTAGCGCGCGTTCGTGCGCTCCAGCGTTACAACGCGCGGGTCGCTGCGCACGCTCCAAGCAAGCTGCCCGTAACCCACGTCAACCGCGTAAACCTTAGCCGCGCCGCGCCGCAACAGGCAATCGGTGAACCCGCCCGTGGACGCGCCGCAGTCGATGCAAACGCGATTTTCGGGCGATATGCCGAACGTGTCCAACGCTTTCTCGAGCTTGAAGCCGCCGCGACTGACAAACCGCTTGTCCTCTCCGCGCAGCTCAATCGCCGCGTCCTCCGCAACCGAAGTGCCGGGCTTCGTCTCCTTTTGACCGCTGACATAAACGATACCGCTCATAATCAGGGCGCGTGCTTTCTCGCGGCTGTCCGTCAGTCCGCGCTCAAACAGCGCGACGTCAAGTCGGGTTTTTTTCATCAGCCAACTCCGGTCTGAGTTTTTCGGTTATCGCCACCGCAACGCTCATTTCGTCAATGCCGCACATACGGCGAAGCTCGTCCACCGTGCCGCACGGAATTGAGCGCGAGCCTGTGTTTTTCAGCACCGCCCATATAGTTTCAATGCCCCGCTGCTCCAAATGCGCGAGAATACGCTCACCGACGCAACCCGCCGCGACGCAATCCTCAAGCACGAGCAAGCGGCGCGTTTTACCGACGGAGCGTTCAATTGTCGCGAACTCAATCGGGTTAATCACCCCGAGCTTTACGACCTCAACCGACACATCGGCGCGCGCGAGCACTTCCGCCGCTTCAAGCGCGACGTTTACGAGCACGCCGTATGTAACAATCGTAACGTCCTCGCCCTCGCGAACGACTTTACTTAGCTTAACGCCGCCCTCGCGATAATCGCCCTCGCCGCCCTTGGGGTAGCGGAGCGCGACAGGTCCGGTCGCGCGCTTAACCGCAAGGCGCAACATGTCGCGCAGCTCCGCGTGGCTCGCGGGGCACATCACCGTCATGCCCGGGACGGAGGACAGATACGCCACGTCGTAAATCCCCTGATGCGTTTCGCCGTCGCCCGGGACGATACCCGCGCGGTCAACGGCGAACACAACGTGCAGGTTCATAATCGAAACGTCATGCACCAGCATGTCGTAAGCGCGCTGCAAAAACGTCGAATACATTGCGACGACGGGGGTTATCCCCTGCTCGGCTAGTCCCGCCGCCATAGCGACGGCGTGCCCCTCGGCAATGCCAACATCGAAGAACCGCTTAGGAAAGCGCGCGGCGAAATTCGCAAGCCCCGTGCCGGAGGTCATAGCCGCCGTGACGGCGCACACGCGGTCGCTCTCTTCGGCAAGCCAGCACATTTCCGAGCCGAACACGGACGAGAAGCTCTCCTTCGCCGCTTCGGTAATGCCGACCTCGGGGTTGAACGGCGGCACACCGTGATAAAGGTCGGGCGTTTCCTCCGAGAATTTGTAACCCAGCCCTTTCTTCGTGCTGACATGCACAAGCACAGGCGCGTGCAACGAGCGCGCCCAGTCCAGCGCGGTTTCAAGCTGCGCGACGTTGTGCCCGTCAAGAACGCCGATGTATTGGAAGCCCAAATTCTCAAATATGCTGCTGTTGAGAAACACGCGCTTTATGAGGTTCTTAACCGCGTGCGTAAATTTGTACAGTAATTTACCGCCGAATGCCGTCTCCGTGAACGCGCGGTAACGCTTTTTGAAGCGCAAATAGCTCGGCTTCACGCGTTGACGCGACAGGTAACGCGCCATGCCGCCGACGCTTTCGGTGATGGACATGCCGTTATCGTTCAGGATTACAATCAGCGGCACGCCGCTCTCCCCCGCGTCCGACAGTCCCTCGTATGCCAGACCGCCCGTCAACGCGCCGTCGCCTATAACGGCGATAACGCTGTAGTCCTCGCTCTCAAGCGCGGCGGCTCGCGCCATGCCGAGCGCGACGGAAACGGAGTTGGACGCGTGCCCCGCGATAAACGCGTCATGCGCGCTCTCCGCGGGCTTCGGAAATCCCGCAAGTCCGCCGAATCTGCGCAGCGCGTCGAACTCGCCCGCGCGCCCCGTCAGCAGCTTGTGCACGTAACATTGATGCCCCACGTCGAACACAATGCGGTCGCGTGACGTGTCAAATATGCGGTGCAGCGCAACGGTCAGCTCAACGACTCCGAGGTTGGAGGCGAGGTGTCCGCCGGTTTTCGACACGCTTGAGACGAGAAATTCCCGCAACTCGCCGCATAGCTGCGCAAGCTCCGGGTCGGTAAGAATTTTAACGTCCTCGGGTGATTGTATGCTTTCCAGTAGACTCACATCAATATCCTCAATTATATACTCAACCCGTGTAATGTATCGTTCGGGTTTTATTTTTCGTTTCTGTTGTCATTTTTTGCGTCGGGCTTTTTGCCCGGGAACAGCTTCTTTTTAATACTGAGCAACTTGCCGACGCGGAGGACAATCGCGGTACTGTTCTTGATTGCGAACGTCTTGCCCGCCGCCTTGCCGCCGATTGTCGCGCCGGTTACAAGCCCCGATATTACGAGCTGGACAATCGCGGTTTTCAGCGACAGCCCCTCCATAATCTTTTCGGCAATCAGCGCGGCGGTCGTGCCGCTGATGATGCCGGCAATATCGCTGACCACGTCGTTGCAAATCGTCGCCGCTTTTTCCGCGTTTTTTATCAGGCGCAGAGCTTCCGCCGCGCCTTTTTCCTTGTGCGCCGCCATCGAGTGGAACGGCTTCTCCGAGGCGGACATTATCGCGACGCCAACCGCGTCAAACACGATGCCGAACAGGATAAAGACAGCCAGTATCATGAACGCGACGACATACCCCGCCCCAGCGAGCGCTTCCGACGACGCGAAAGTGAACGTCATTGAGACGGCGATACTGACGAGGATAATCTTAATTACCCATTTAGTGTTGCTTTTCAGGTTTATCTCTCCATTTTTGCCGACTTAACGGCGAATTGAGGTTGCTTAAATTGCGAGAGAGCGCGGTGACAGATGAAGTAAATCTTACGGCTTAGGTCTGGCTGGATTTCCCCCGTGACTGCCTCTTGTTGCCAATCAGGCGGTTTCCCATTGAAGTCACGTCCGACGCGTTGCCGACGCCGTTGCCCGATTGCCACTTAGTCCGCACTGTAATCCTTCGTCCGCCCGGGTGAGCAGGTTGCACCCCCGACAGCCTAGGTGTTTTCCACTACAGTCATGCCGTCTCTTAGCCTCTTTTGCAGAAAATATTTCAAGGAGCAATCGGCTCGCTCGGTTGTACACCCCAAACGCGCCGTGGTTCCCCTATCCGCAGATTCCACTCAAGGCAGGCTACTCCGCACACAGCACCCGTCGGTTTCCCGACGGTTATAACGCACCGCGACGCGGGTTTAATCCTGTCCCGTACTTCGATAGCGTGGTTCGCCCGAAGCACAGCGGCAGGTCTCCACACAAACAGGGTCGGAATCTCCATGCCATTGGAAAGCGCCCTGAATGCGTAAGCACGCGCGAAAAGCCGCGCATACTTTCTCCCAGCATCCACCCCAAACTGGGCGTTCAAAGCAGACACAAGGAGTTTCACAGGTATGCCCTTTAAGGGATTTATATGCCCCTCTTAGTAGACGACAGGTTCTGACTAGGATACTGCACCGCATATTCTATTATACAAAAAAATACGCAATATTCAAGTAAAATATTCAACAAATATTCAGGTTAACTAATTTTTGCGCTCGGAAAGCATGTCGGCGAACCACTCAAGGAACGCGGTGTCGGCAAATTCGGCGGATAACTCCGCTTTCGCGGCGGCTGTTTCCAGCGCAATAACCGCCTCGCAACGCTCCGCGCCGAGCTGCGTGGCAAACGTGGACTTATTGTTCGCCGCGTCCGAGCCTTGAGGTTTGCCCAGCGTTTCCGTCGTCGCCGTCACGTCCAGCAAATCGTCTCGCACCTGAAACGCTAGTCCCACGCGGCGCGCGTAACGCCCCGCGGCGGCAATCTGCACCGCCGTTCCGCCGCCCGCGATTGCGCCGATTTCGGCGGCGGCAATCCACAGCGCGGCTGTCTTGCGGTCATGTATATCCGTCAGCTCCGCAACGCCGAGCGGCTTACCCTCGCCCTCGATGTCGAGCGTTTGCCCGCCGCAAATGCCGTCCTCACCCGCCGCGCGCGCGAGCGACCTCGCCATTTGCAGCACAACTTCGGGCGCGAGCTTTGAGCCGAGCAGTTTTTCAAAAGCGGCGGCTTGCAGCGCGTCCCCCGCGAGCATCGCGCGCCACTCGCCGTAAATCACGTGGTTCGTCGGCTTGCCGCGCCGCAAATCGTCGTCGTCCATGCACGGCAAATCGTCGTGTATAAGCGAATACGTATGCAACAGCTCAAGCGCGCAAGCAGCGTCCATTGCCGCGTCCTCGTCGCCGCCGCACGCCGCGCAAAAAGCGAGCGCAAGTATGGGGCGCAGGCGTTTGCCGCCCGCAAGTAGACTGTACCGCATAGCCTCCAGCAGCGACGTGTGCGGCGCGTCATGCGTGAAATACGACGCGAGCCGCACCTCAACAGCGGCGCGGCGGCGGTCAAAAGCACTTCTCATAATGTCCGCAGTCATGCGCTACTCCGCGTCGAACGGCGTCTCAACGGGCATACCGTCCTCACCCTTTGACAGGCGCAGAACCTTTTGCTCCGCGTCGTCAAGCAGCTTTCCGCAGGACTTAATCAGCCGCGCACCCTCCTCAAACAGGGCGAGCGACTTGTCAAGCGGCGCGTCCCCGCGCTCCAACGCCTTGACAATCTCGTCAATTCGGGCGACGGCTTCTTCAAATGTAGGCTGTTTCGCTGTCGGTTGTTTTGCCATGTTCGCACTCTCCTTAATCTACCGTTGCGGTTATCTCGTCTTTTTGAAGTCTCACGACGATTTTCTCGCCGCTCTCCACCTCGGTTCTCGCGCGGAGCACCGTTCCGTCCAACTTTCGCGCGACGGCGTACCCGCGCCCGAGCACCTTAAGCGGGCTTATTGCGTCAAGCGTCGCCGCCATCGCCGCAAATCGCTTTTGTGCGCCGTGCAGCCGCGTGTTCGCCGCGGAAACAAGTCGCTGCTGCGCGTGGTCAAGCGTCAGCCGCTTGTCGTCCACGTAATAACGCGGACTTTGCAACACGCGCCGCTTGGCGTAGCTCTCAACGCGCTCGCGCCGTTGGGTTATCGCCCGCGTCACGGCGCTGCTCGCCCGCGCTTGCGTCGATTGCAAAACGGCGCGCATGTCGGCAATGTCGGGAACGGCAAGCTCCGCCGCGTTGGACGGCGTTGCCGCGCGCAAATCCGCGACAAAGTCGGCGATTGTGAAGTCCGGCTCGTGCCCGACGGCGGAGATTACGGGTATAGCGGAAGCGTAAATCGCGCGCGCGACGCGCTCGTCGTTAAACGCCCACAGGTCCTCGATTGAGCCGCCGCCGCGCCCCGCGATAATCACGTCGGCAACGCGGTGTCGGTTCGCGAACTTGAGCGCGGACACAATCTCCGGCGGGGCTTCAACGCCCTGCACGCGCACGGGCAACACCACGACCTTAGCGAGCGGGTACCGCGCGCCGAGAACGCGAATAATGTCGCGCACGGCGGCTCCCGCCGACGATGTTATGACGGCGACAGTCGCGGGAAAGCGCGGAATCGCCTGCTTGTGCGCGGGGTCAAACAGCCCCTCATCATCCAGCTTCGCCTTGAGACGCTCGTACTCAACGTACAAATCGCCCGCGCCGTCTGAGGTCATGCCGCTCACGTACATCTGATACTTACCGTCGCGCGGGTAAACGGCGATGCGCCCGAGCGCGATAACGCTCATGCCGTTCTCGGGCTTGAATTTCAGCTTGTCGGCGGAGCTTTTGAACATTACGCACGGCATTGCGCCGTCCGCGTCCTTCATCGTGAAGTAGTGGTGCCCGCTCGGGTACGTCTTGTAGTTTGACAGCTCGCCGCGCACGTAGATTGAGGACAGCAGCGCGTCCTCGTCAAGTATCGCCTTGATGTAGTTGTTTATCTCACCAACGCCGTAAACCTTAGCCATTCGCGTCGTCTCCGTCCGTCACGTCCGCCGACTCCGACAGCTCGTCCGTCGGCGGCTCATCTTCAGTCTCAAGCTCAAGCAATTCCAGCTCCCGTTCAATCGCTTCAAGCTCCAGTTCGAGCTTTTCAAGCTCCTGCGGCGGCTCCGGCTTCGGCAGAATTTCGTCGCTCTGTATCTCGACGCGCGAGAATGAGCCGAGAATACCGTTCATAAACGAGACAGTCTCCGGCGTTTCGTATTTCTTTGCCAGCTCCACCGCCTCATTCAGCGCGACGCGCGGCGGAATTTCCGGCATGTACATCACCTCGTACATCGCGACGCGCAGAGTTGCGACGGCGGTGCGCGAAATTCTGCCGAATTTCCAGCCGACGGCGTACTTCTCAATATAGCCGTCAAGCTCCGGACCGTGGAGCGAAACGCCGCGCACGACGCGCGAGATATAGTCGCGCTCGCGCTCGTCCGGTACCGCCGCGTACAGCTCGTCCTCCTCCGGAAGTGAGGCGTAGTACTCCTCGTCGAACGTCTCCTCAAGCACTTCCGTGACGCTGCGCGGGTTTTCGCCGAGCGCGTAACACAGTCGGACGGCAAGCTCACGCGACGCCTGTCTCTTCATATTCATGATTATCACCTGCAAAAAAGCCGCGAAAGCGGCTTTGTAATAGTTCTCGAAACGGTCATTTCATCGTTTGTTCGAGATGCCCGCGATATGGACGTTAACGGCGAGAACGGCAAGCCCCGTCGCGGACTCAACCGCGTTCGCGACCGCGCGCTGTACCTCCGCGCCGACCTCGTTGATTGCCGCGCCCAAGCTCGCGGTTAAGTACACGTCAATTATGACGTTCCTGTCGTCAATCGTGATACGCGCGCTCTTCGCAAAGGCGCGTCTGCCGATTGTGCCCCCCTCGCGCGGGATAGGCGGATACAGCGCGGCTACGCCGTCAACCTCCGCGGCGGCGGAGCCGGCAATAACGGCTATGACCTCCTCCGAGATGTTGACGCTGCCCCGCTCGTCGGCGGTTGTCACGTATGCTTTGTTTTCAGCCATGGCAATTCAATCCTTTCCGCACAGTTCAAACGATTGGTTATATCCCAGTATACCACATCGGGCAAAATTTTACCATAGTCAACCGAAAAAACAACGGTAAAATCAAAATTTTTGCGGTCACTCTCCCCGCAGCTTCAGCCCGCACATCGCGAGCACTTCGATAATCTCGTCAAGCTGCTTGCGTCCCACGTTGCGCACCTGCGACAGTTCGTCGCGCGTCATGTTGACTATGTCACCGATTGTAAACACGTCACTCCGCATCAGGCTGTTAAAGGTGCGGACGGAGAAGTCCAAATCCGAAATGGGCGTGTCGTATATGCTCGGTCGCCAAACGGCGGCGGGTTCGTCGTCGTCCTCGTCAACTTCGTCCGTCTCATCGTAATCCGTGTCCTCTTCGTCGTCCGCATCTTCCTCGTCCTCGAGCCACATTTCGTTCAGTATTTTTTCAAAATCCGCTCGTATCTCTTCGTCCGTCGCGTCCTCTGCCCCGTAATACGGCTCTTCGTCCGTCGCGTCGCCCGTATCCTCGTCCGACGCGGAGTTATCGTATTCATCAAGACTTTTCATCAAAAATTTATAAGTTTTGCTTTCTTCCGGGTGCTCCAGTTCGTTCTTTCTTTCTAACAGCCGTTCAATCAGCGCGTTCGTGCGGGTTATTTCGTCTTCAAACGGACGCACATACGGCGGCGGCGGTTCCTTTTTCGGCACCGCGAGCCTGTCCGCAACCTCGCGCAACAGCGTGTCCGTGTCGCACAGGTAATCGGCGGATAACTGCTCCGCAGTCGTCGTTTCCGCGCGTAGCTTCGCCTCGGGCGGCATGAGCACGAACGAGTCGGATTCCTCCGCGTCCTCGATTATTTTGGCAACGGCTTGATACTTGCGCGTCTTATTCAATGCGTCCATCGGCACGTCAAAATGCCGCGACAGGTCGAGCGCGTCGATGTAACCGAGCTTGAACGCGATTGTGCTGCCGATGTTGCCCCATATCGCTTCAATCAGGCTGTCGTCAAGCCGACCCGAGTGCCCGTCGAACCGCCGTAGCTGCTGCGTGTTCTGGTTCGCGAGTATGAACCCCACGCCGAACTTGCGCGCTTCGGCGACGATTGACGCAAAATCCGCCGTCGCGAAGTTCTGGAACTCGTCGATGTACACGAAAAACTTATTGGCGCGGCGGCGCATCATCGCGTTTTTCAGGCGGAGAACAATCAGACTGCCGATAAAGTCCGCCGTTTCCTTGCCGATATATGCCTCGGGGAGCTTTACAATCAGTATCTTGCCCTTGTCGAGAATGTCCGCGAAGTCCAGCGTCGCTTTAGAGCTGCCGAGCACGGCGCGCAGTATCGGGCTGCTTGTTATCGCGTCAAACTTAGAGGATACATACATCTGCGTGTCGCCGTAATCGCGCGAATCAGCCAGCAGCAACTCCTGATACCAGCGCGCGCGCAACGCGTCGCTCTTCAGCTCCGGCAATACGCGCTCCTTGCGGAATTCGACGTCCGTCAGCAACCTGTTCGCGTCGGTAAGCGACGGCGCGAACGGGTACCCGTCGTCGAGCATCGTCATTAAGATTGTGCGGAAATACTCGTCAAAGCGCGGACCCGTGTACTCGTGGTAAGTCCGCTTCTTGAATAGATACAGCAGCTCCTGCACGGTGCGGTCAACAAGAAACGTGTCGCTCCTGTCAATGTCAAGCGGGTTCAGCGCGGGCAATCTGTCCCGCCGCGAGAAGTCTAGGTACACAACCTCATCACGCCGCGACTGCGGTACGGAAGCGAGCGCGAAATCCGCAAGGTCGCCGTGCGGGTCGATTACGCACACGCCGACGCCCGGGCGCGCAATGTCCTGCGCCGCCATGTGCTTCAGCAGGTTCGTTTTGCCCGTGCCCGTTTTGCCGATTATGTACATGTGGCGCAGTCTGTCCTCATCGCCGACGAGCACCTGCCGTTCGCCGCGCGGCGTGTGCACCGCACCGAGATTTACGCCCGGAAACGGCTTGAAAAGCTCCGCAAGCTCGGCGGTGCCGCCGTCCACGCGCTCCGTGCGTCCCATGAAGCTTATCTCAAAGTAATTGTCGGCGGAATTGCCCCGATTTGTGTTATCCAACGCGCCCCTCCTATGTATCTGTATTGCCTATATTAAAATATATATTATAGCACGTCTGCATGTCTGTGTCAACGCAACCGCAAGCTCAAAATCAGCGCAAGCAAAAACGCCGCTTTCGCGGCGTTCTTAACTAAAACAGATTCTGCCCGAAGTCGCCCGCGAACCATTGCGCGCCTTCAACGTCCCACGACGTGCCTTTTTTGAAATACAGCGAATCGACCTTTGCCGCGCCTTCAACGTCGTTGGGGTAGATAACGATGAAGTCCTCAACCTTGACCCATTGCCCGTCGTCTTGCAGGGCTTCCTCAACGAATAACCACGGGTCGTCGCTCGGCGTTAGCTCCGTTAGTTCGTGCTCGGCGTACTTGTCCTCTTCAATCGCTTCAATCAGCAACTGATTCGTCAGCTTCAGCGTGCCGTCAACGAACTTATAAATCGAGTACGTGTGCGACGCGGCGGAGTTCGTGACGACGGACAGCAACCGCTCGTTTCCCGCGTCGAGCGCGATGTTCGCGACGTCGTTAATGCCCGATTCGCGCGTGAATACCCCCGCCGTGTCGTCCCAAAGCCATGCGGCGTAATAATAATTGCTGTGCACGCCGACAATTTCTTTCACGAGCAGAATGTCCTTTTTGCCGTCAAAGTTCACGTCAACGATATGTATGCCGTCCGTCTCAAAGGAAAGCACGTCGGATAGCGAATCCTTGAGCAGTACTTTGTCGCCGTTCGCCGCGCCGACGCTGATTGCGCCGCTTGACTCGTCAAAAGCAAACGTGTATTGCAGCAGCGGCGACGCGTCTGTTACGGAATCCCAGATTTTAACTGTGTCGCCGTCTATCCGCACGTCGCCCGCAACGGGAACCTCGGGCGTAATCGGTTCCTCCGTCTCGGGCGTTTCGCCGTCCTCTGTCGCGGCGGACGATACCGAAGCGGACGGAACCGCCGCGGAGGGGTCGGACGGCGACGACGCGGGTGCTTCCATACAACCCGCAACAGCCGCAAGCGCAAGTACAAGCGCGAGAATTATTGCAATTTTTTTCATTTTTTAATTACTCCTTATCCAATTGCCGTCTCGATTAACTCAAGAAATCTTTCAGCTTTTTGCTGCGGCTCGGGTGCTTCAGCTTGCGCAGAGCTTTCGCCTCAATCTGGCGGATACGCTCGCGCGTGACGTTAAACTCCTTGCCGACCTCTTCGAGCGTGCGCGTTCTGCCGTCGTCAATGCCGAACCGCAGACGCAGCACCTTTTCCTCGCGCGGGGTCAGCGTCGCCAGCACTTCCGACAATTGCTCGCGCAGAAGCGTGAACGACGCGGCTTCAGCCGGCTCGGAAGCGTCCTCATCGGGGATAAAGTCGCCTAAGTGACTGTCCTCTTCCTCGCCAATCGGCGTTTCGAGCGAGACAGGCTCCTGCGCGATTTTCAGTATCTCGCGCACTTTTTCGACGGGCATACCCATGTCCTCGGCAATTTCCTCCGGCGTCGGGTCGTGCCCAAGCTCCTGCAAGAGCTGACGCGAAATGCGCATGACCTTGTTAATTGTCTCCACCATGTGCACGGGGATACGAATCGTGCGCGCTTGGTCGGCAATCGCGCGCGTAATCGCCTGGCGAATCCACCACGTCGCGTATGTCGAGAACTTGTAGCCCTTTGTGTAGTCAAACTTTTCGACGGCTTTGATAAGACCGAGATTGCCCTCTTGAATCAGGTCGAGAAACAGCATTCCGCGCCCGACGTATCGCTTCGCTATGCTGACAACGAGACGCAGGTTCGCCTCCGCCATGCGCTTTTTCGCTTCCTTGTCGCCCTTTGCCATGCGCTTTGCAAGCTCAACCTCCGCGTCCGCGCTTAGTAGGTTCACCTTGCCGATTTCTTTGAGGTACATGCGAACGGGGTCGTCTACGTTGAAGCTGTCGGCAAGCGCTTCCGGCTCCACAAGCTCCTCCTCCGCAATCTCCTCAATCTCCTGCAAGTCCTCAATTTCGGGGTCAAGCACTTCCTCCGGGAAGAACGGAACGTCCTCCGCCTCAGTCGTGTCGATGCTCAGGTTTTCCAGCGTGTCGTAAAACTGGTCCAGTTGGTCGGGTTCGAGCTGCATTTCCTCAACGACCTCCAGAATTTCCTTCGGCGTTAAGTTTCCCTTTTTCTTACCCTCCTCAATAAGCGCGTTCAGCCTTTCCTCGTTCTGCTGCTTGACGTCCGGCTCCTCACCGATTTCGAGTATCTCGTTATTTGTTGTGTCCATCAACTTATACCTCCCAGCCCTTCTTTTTCTTTTTTCAACCTATACAGTTCCATTATGTCATCTTCGCCCACAGGCTTGCCTTTCGCGCGCTCAACGCGCACTCTCTCGACGCAATCGCGAACCGCCTGTTCCGAGTTCGTCACGGTAATCGGCTCCGCGAGTATCGCCGCCGCGACCGCCGCTTCGTTCGGCTCCAATCCCGCCATGAGCTGCGCCGACGACACGGGCGTATCCGGCGAACGCCCCAATATGTACTGATACACCTTGGCGTTCGCGGGAAGCGTAAACTCCTCCGACGCGAGCTTCATCTCCTTTGTCACGCTTATCAGCGACGCGTCCGTTATCAGGCATTGCAATATCACCTTTTCCGCCTGAACGGACGGCACGCTGTCATACCTCTCCGTGCGTTCTCGCGGTTGAAGCTGCGCCGTCGGGCGTAGCTCCGCGCGCTGCTGCTGATTCTTGTCGCGCTTGGCGAACGCCCTGCGCTTTTTCGCGACCTCGCTGTCAACCGCCTCAAACGACACGCCCGCGCTCTCGGCGACGCGCCTGCCGTACACCTCGCGCTCCGCCGCGTTCGGCAGCCGCGCGAGCAATTCCTCCGCTTTGTCAAGGTACGCGAGCCGCCCCTCGTCAGTTTCCAACTCGCTCGCGCGCTTTATCTCCGACAGACGATATTCCGTATCGCCCTCGCTGCGCTCAAGCAAAAGCTTGAAAGCGTCCGCGCCGAATTTCTTGATAAATTCGTCGGGGTCCTTCGCGTCCTTAACGCGCAGAACGCGAATGTTAAGCCCCACCTTATCCAAAATGCCGATTGCGCGCTCCGCCGCTTTCACGCCCGCCGCGTCGCCGTCATAGGATATGACGACATTCTCCGTGTATCGCTTTATCAGCCGCGCCTGCTCGTCTGTCAGCGAAGTGCCGAGTGACGCGACGGCGCAGTCAAAGCCCGCCTGATGGAGCGATATAACATCTATATTCCCCTCCGCCAAGATAAGCATACCGCGCTTCGTTTTTTTTGCGAGATTCATTGCGAAAAGGTTGCGGCTCTTATTGAATATCACAGTCTCGGGCGAGTTCAGGTACTTCGGCTCGCCGTCGGACAATATTCTGCCCGAAAAGCCGATTACGTTGCCGCGCACATCGATGACGGGGAACATCAGCCTGTCTCGGAACAGGTCGTAAACGCCGCCCTTGCTCCCGCGCTTGCACAGTCCCGCGTCGATTAAATCCTGCTCCGAAAAGCCGCGCGCGCGCATTTCGTCCGACAGCGTGTTCCACCCGTCGGGCGCCGCGCCAAGCCCGAACCGCGTCGCAATCTGCTTGGTTATGCCGCGCCGTTCCATGTACCGCGCCGCGCGCGCGCCCTTTGGCGAGTGCAGCAGCTCGTGGTAATATCGCGCCGCCTCTCGGTTCAGGTCGAACGCGCGCTTGCGGCGGTTCACGTCCTCAACGGGCGTGTCGTCCTCCGGCATCTGCATTCCCGCGCGCTTGGCAAGGAACTCAACCGCGTCGCGGAACTCCAACGCCTCAATCTCGCGCACGAAGCTGATAACGCCGCCGCCCACGCCGCAGCCGAAGCAATGGTACACCTGCTTGTCCGCCCGAACGTTGAAGGACGGCGTTTTCTCGCTGTGAAACGGGCACAGTCCCAACATGCTCCCGCCGCTCTTTTTCGTCAGCTTGACGTAACTCGACACGATGTCAACAATGTCGGAGCGCATAACAACCTCGTCCAAAAAGCTCTGCGGAATCGGCATGGTATTCACCCCCTTCAGCTTCGATATTCGTTAATTGACAACCGCCCACGATTGCGGAACGAACAGCTCAACAAATTTGTCAACCGCGTACTTGTCCGTCATGCCCGACACGTAGTCGCAAACCGCGCGGCGCAGTCCGTCCTCGCTCGCGATTGCGCGGTAATCCTCCGGCAGCTTTTCGGGATTATCCGCATAATACCCATAAATACCGTCAAGAATACCGAAAACCTTTGTTTCCTCGCTCTTTGCGCGCCCGTCGGTATAGAGATTTTCGTTCAGAAAATCGTAAAACTCGTCGAACGCAAGTTTAACGCGCGGGCTCATGCAAATCTCGCCCGCCTTGTCGCTCTCGTTCACCGTGTCAACAACGATTGAGTTGATGCGCACGCTGACGCGCCCGCCCAGCACCTCACGCACGCGGAGCGGAATGTCCTCCGGCGCAAGCAGTCCCGCGCGTATCGCGTCGTCCGCGTCGTGGTTGACATACGCCGCGCGGTCGGACAGGCGCACGACGCGCCCCTCCGGCGTATCGGGCTGCTTGTCGCCCGTGTGCCACAAAATCCCGTCGCGCACTTCCGCCGTCAGGTTCAAGCCCCTGCCGTCCTTTTCAACGCGCGCGACGACGCGCAGGCTCTGCTCGTTGTGCCGAAAGCCGCCGTCGTTTTGCATGATTTTGTCGAGCGCGCGCTCGCCCGCGTGTCCGAACGGCGTGTGCCCGAGGTCGTGCCCGAGCGCGATTGCTTCGGTCAAGTCCTCGTTTAGCCCGAGCGCGCGCGAGATAGTCCGCGCAATGCGCGCGACCTCCAGCGTGTGCGTCAGTCGCGTCCTGTAGTGGTCGCCCTCCGGTCGGAGAAAAACCTGCGTCTTATGTACGAGTCTGCGGAAAGATTTGCTGTGCGTAATCCTGTCGATGTCGCGCTGGAAGCATGTGCGTATCTCGCACTCCTCTTCGGGTATTGCGCGCCCGAGCGACTGCGCCGCAAGGGTTGCGTGTGGGGATAGGTTTTGCCGTTCATAGACCTCGCGCTTTTCGCGCGCATTTGACATGTTCTCCACCGCCTCTCCTACTATACTGTTACGCCGCGCGCGGTGTTAATTCCTTTATTTCGCGAAAATATTTTTCAAGTTTTTACACCACGCCACTACATGTACCTAAATCGCGTGGGTTTCGGTCGCATCTTAATGCCCGAAATGATACCCATCGCGGCAAAGTTTGTGACGACCGACGAGCCGCCGTAGCTGAAGAACGGCAGCGTCAGCCCGATTACGGGCGTAAGCTCCATGCACATGCCGATATTCTCCAGCGTCTGCGTCAGCAGCATCGCCGCAATGCCGACGCACACAAGCAATCCGCGCGAATTGTTTGAGCGCACGCCGACATAGACGCAGCGCGAAATGATGATTACAAGCAGCGCGACAATCGCGATGCAGCCGATAAAGCCCAACTCCTCGCCCGCCGTCGCGAAGATGAAGTCCGTGCGCTGCTGCGGGAGATTGCCCGACTGCGTAATCTTGCCCTTGAACAGTCCCTGCCCGAAGAATTTGCCCGCCGCAATCGCGTTTTTACTGAGCTTCGGTTGCCAAGTTATGCCCAGTCCCGTCTTGTCAATCGTCGGGTCATACGGAGCCATAATTAAATTACGGTGCCGCTGCGTAAGCAGGAATTTCCACACAAGCGGCGTCGCGGCGGCGACTAACGCGCCCAAAAACGCGAACCATCGCAATTGCGTCCCCGCCACGAACAGCATAATAAGCATGATGAACACATAGACAAGAGCCGAGCCTAAGTCCGCCGACGCGACGAGTATCAGCGCAAACAGCGCGCCGAACACAAGCACGATTTTAAGCAGCGACATCGGCGAATTGAGCACGCGCCTGTCGCGATAATCGCTCATCATGTGCGCGATTATGATAATGAACAGTACCTTTACTACCTCCGCGGGCTGAATACCGATATTGCCGAAGCGCAGCCACGCCTTGTTAACCGTGTCGCCCGCCTTGCCCCATATGAACAGCGTCGAGATAAACGCCGCGCTGACAAAAAACAGCAGCCGCGACTTGTCCGCGAGCGTGTCAATGTCAATCAGCGACATTAAGATGTACAGCCCGATTCCGAGAACCATGGCGATAATCTGGATAAGCACGCTTCTGTCGCCCGCCGTGTGCCGCGTCGTGCTCTTAATCAGCAGCAAGCCGTAAACGGAGCTGATAAGGCAAATCACGAGCAGGAACGTGTCCGACTCGCGCACATATTTGTAAACCGCGTCTATTACTTTTCTCAAAGATTTTTCTCCCGCGCGCGTTGCGCGCTTCAAATATAACGCGCACCCAAACGGGTACGCGCCCATTTCAACTCAATAACCGAGCCTTAGTGTTCGCCGCGCCCCGAAGCTCCCCCGCTCAGGAACAGTATATTAACCACCTGCGCCGCCGCGAACGACACGAGCATGAACAGCAGCAACGTCCCCGCCTTAGCCGCGCCGTAAGCTTCCGCGCCGCACAGCACCGCCATAAGTATAACCCCGAAAACGGACGAGAAAACCGAAATCACCGTCGAAAGCATGGAGACGAGCCGCAGCGTCCTGCCGTAATGAATCGCTTCTCCCACGGAGCCAAGCCCCTCGCGCGATACCGTCGCCGCGACGCGCCCAAGTCCCTCGCGCCGTTCGTCGGCAATCGCGTACACCTTTTGCATTGAAATCGACTCGATATTCGCCGTCGGCACGCGGAATTTCTGCTCCAGCATCAACTCCGTAATGTTGAAGTCGCGCACGGCGAAGAGCAGGTGCACCCTGTCGCGCAGGATTGACAGTATAGCCTTTTGCACGGAACTGACGGGTCTGTACTCAATCGCGAACATCGCGGCAAGGTCGTCGTCAATCGCGGTGAAAATCGCGTTCTTGACGTTAAGCTCCTCCGGCACGCGAATGCCGTACAGGTTCATGAACCCCGACGTGCCCGTCAAAACGCGCTGCCCGCCGACAAGCCCGCTTATGCCCTCGTTATGCGCCGCGAAGTCCTGCACGCGCTCGGGCTTAATGTTGCTGCGCGCAATCGCGTCCGAAAACGCGCGCGCAAGTCCCGAACCCGATTCGATAATCAGGCTCGCGGTATAGCGCACGGCGCGGTCGGCGGACGGCACATGAAACAGCTTGTGGTCGCTGACTTTTTGCGTACCCGTCGGGAACAGGTCGTCGTCGGTGATGCACGACGCGTCCACGAAGTAAATGTCGTCCGCCCCGCCCGCGCCCGCAATCGCGATAAAGCTCGCTCTCGCCTTGCGCGCGACCTTGCCGAACGGCGCGGCAAACGCGACAAACGACGGGAAAGCCGCCGCCGCGCTGACAAGCGCCGCAAGCGTCCGCGGAATGGAAATCAAGCTCTTGTGCGACAGCGCGGTGAGCACGGAGACGACGATGGCAACGCTCAAAAGTATCGGCGTCGCGTACCCGTAAACTCGCTCGCAGAAGTCCGTCTGCATGAGGTTCGCGTAAAAACCCTTTTTGCGGTTGGAGGTTTTAATCAGTATCGTCTTATGGTCGTCGGGCAGATACTCCGAAAACAGCTCCGCCGTCGCCTTTTCCGTCGTGCGCAGCGTATCCGTCAGGGCGCGCGTATACATCTTTTCGCCCCACAGCGCAAACGCCATCGAAAACGCGGACACCACGCTGTAAGGCAAGCTCCCCGCGCCGGGGTCGGCTTTCAGGTAATACATGCCCGAAATGACGGTTACAAGCGCGGACACGAGCGCGAGCGTCTCCGCGCCCGGCGTGCCCTTAATGAAGCTCTCAACGCCGCGAATCAAAACGTCCACGCCGATTGCGAGCACGCCTAACTGCATGATAAGAAGCACGCCCGACAGCAATATGCGGTTGTGCCCGATGCCGAACGGCACGGAGTTCCCCGCCTCGAATATCAGCGTGAATATTCCCATAATTATGCAAATTACGAACGCGCCGAGTGACCGCTTGGACGCGGAATTGCAACGCTCCGCAAACTTCTTCGCCATGGCGCGGAAGTCGGGGTCGTCCTCAACCGCTTCCTCAAACTTCGCGTATTCCTCGACGGGCTTCTCGCGCTTGCCCTCCGGCTCGTCCAAATACGAATCGTCCTCCAAGGGTTCGCGCTTACGCTTCGGCTCGCGCTTCGGTTTTTGCGCGCGCGCGCGATTGCGGTCGCTGTTCAGCAGACGGGAAACGCGCCGCGCACCCTCTTGCGTACCGCGCTCGCGCTCCTGCTCGCTCTCAATCGCGCGCTGAACCTCGGCGGCAATCTGGTCCGTCGTGTCGGGGTTGGAGTACTTGTAGCCCTTGAAAAACTCGTTGTCGGGGTCGGAATCCTCAAATTCCTCCGAGACAATTTCAGGCTCGTCCTCTTCCGCTTCGGGTTGCGGCGGCGCGGATTTTGACCGCGGCACAGACTTAACCTGCGGCGCGGGCTCAACCTGCGGCGCAGATTTGGGCTGCGGCGCGGGCTTTACCTCGGGCGCGGGTTTTGGCTGCGGCTCGGGTTCCGGCTCCGGAACGCCCTTGACCTCGCGCACGATTTTGTCAGCCTTATCCTGAAGAATCTTTGTCGGGGTAGGCTTGTCATTCTCGAGAAAAGCTTGCTCCTTGTATTCAGCCAAAATCGACTCCAGTGAATAATTGTCCTCACCGATACTGAAATCATCGTCGGCGACGCCAAGCTCCGCTGAATCGGAGTCAATATCCGCGCTATGCTTTCCCTTCTTCCTCGCCACACAAACCCTCCTCTTACCGATATAAATCGGTTCGACAATCTATCTGGTACCGCGTTGCCTGACTGCTTCGTATATAATCAGCGCGGCGGATACCGACGCGTTAAGCGATGAAATCTTGCCCGCCATGGGAATTTTTACCTGAAAGTCGCACGTCTCGCTGACGAGCCGACCCATTCCCTCGCCCTCGGAACCGACGACAATCGCCGCCGCCCCGCGCAGGTCCGTTTCCCACAGCACAGTCTCCGCCAGCGGAGCGGTGCCGTAAATCCACACGCCCTGCTCCTTAAGCTCCTGAAGCGCGGCTGTCAAGTTCGCGACGCGCGCGACAGGCAGGTGAAACGCCGCGCCCGCGCTCGTTTTCGCGACTATCGCGGTTATCCCCGCGCTGCGCCGCTTGGGAATTACAACTCCGTGCGCGCCCGCGGCTTCCGCCGTCCTGATAATCGCGCCCAGATTGTGCGGGTCCGAAATGCCGTCGCACACGACAATCAGCGGCTCTTCACCGCGCTCGCGCGCAATCGCAAGAATATCCGCAACCTCAACATACGCCGCCGCCGCCGTCAGCGCGACGACGCCCTGATGCGCGTGCGTCCGACTGAGCGCGTCAAGCTTGCGCCTGTCCGCGTCAACCACCACGGCGCCCGCGTTTCGCGCGTTGGACGCGATATGCGCCAGCGACGCGTCGGTTTCTCCCTTGGCGATATACACCTTGTCAAGCGGCACGCCCGCGCGTATCGCTTCGAGCACCGCATTGCGCCCCTCGATTACGCCGCCGCCGTCGTCATCGTCGTCAAACTCGCGCTCGTCACGCGTCTCGCGCGGAGGTTGCTCCTCACGCGGCGCGACGGGCGACTTTGGGCGAGTGTTGCGCGGCTGTGTCGGCGTTTTAGGCTTGCCGCCGTAGGGGTTGAAGTGCTTTGCGACGGGCGGTCTGCCGCCGAATTTCGGCTTTCCGCCGCCGCTGCCGTTCTTCTTGAAGTCCGCCATTACAGGTACTTCCTGAGCGTATCAACCGAATCGAGCTTTTCCCACGGCAGGTCAATGTCCGTGCGCCCGAAGTGACCGTAAGCCGCCGTTTGCAGGTAAATCGGACGTTGCAAGTCGAGCCGCGAGATAATTTTCGATGGGCGCAGGTCGAACTCGCGCGTGATAATGTCCGCAATCGTCTCGTCGGGAATCACGCCTGTGCCGCGCGTGTCAACAAGCACGGACACGGGACGCGCCACGCCGATTGCGTAAGCAATCTCAATCTGGCAAGCGCGCGCAAGCCCCGCCGCGACGATGTTCTTCGCGATATATCGCGACATGTACGCGCCCGAGCGGTCAACCTTCGTCGGGTCCTTGCCCGAGAAGCAACCGCCGCCGTGACTTGCGTAACCGCCGTAGGTGTCAACAATAATTTTGCGCCCCGTAAGCCCCGAGTCGCCGACGGGTCCTCCCGTGACGAACCGTCCCGTGGGGTTGACGTAAAACTTGGTGTCCTTTGTAATCAATTCCGCGGGGATTACGGGCTTGATGATAGTCTCCATTACCGCCTCGCGCAGTACCTCAATCGTCACGTCGGGGTCGTGCTGCGTCGAAACGACGATTGCGGGGACGGACACGACGCGGTTGCTCTCGTCGTACTCCACCGTGACCTGCGTCTTACCGTCAGGGCGCAGGAACGACAGCTCGCCGCTTTTGCGAACGCTCGCAAGTCTGCGCGCGAGCGCGTGCGACATGGAAATCGGCGCGGGCATGAACTCCTCCGTCTCGTCGCAGGCGAAGCCGAACATCATGCCTTGGTCGCCCGCGCCCGTGTCGTCCTCGTCGTCGAACGCGTGGTTAACGCCCTGCGCAATGTCGGGCGACTGCTCGTCAATCGTCGTAATGACGGCCGCACCCTTGCAGTCAAAGCCGTATTCGGGCTTTGTGTAACCGATTTTCTCAATCGTCTTGCGGACGACGGACGGAATGTCCACATAAGTTTCCGTGGAAATTTCGCCCATGACGAGCACAAGTCCCGTCGTCGTAATCGTCTCGCACGCCACGCGCGATTTGGGGTCGCCGCTTATCATCGCGTCGAGTATCGCGTCCGAAACCTGGTCGCAAATCTTGTCGGGGTGCCCCTCCGTAACTGATTCCGATGTGAATATTCTTTTAGACATATCAATAACCTCCTAAGCAATGTCTGTCAGCTTAAAATCAAAGCCGATATCTGATTCCGTCGATTTTGTTGAAAAATGTATGTTCATTTCCGAGAGCGCTACCGAATTGGGCGCTACCAAGATAAGATACTGTTCGCCAACCTCGCCCACGTCATACATGTACGACGCCGAGGGCGGTATTTCGCCGTTGAATACTATCATATCATCGGCAATCGTAATTCCGCGCCCGTCAACCAGCATCCTCATTCCTCCGATACCCACGTCCTCCCCATTCTTGTCGTCACCTTTCCATGTCGTGACCGTCGCTCCGTATGTCGGAATCGTGTTGTCGCCGGGGTCAAGTGCGGAGAAGCCGTATTTCACAACCACAAATCTTGAGTCCTCTTCAATCTCCTCCGCAGAAAACACCCCGCCGTCGTAGACGCTATCGTCCGCAAAATCAAATTCACCGACAAATTCCACATAGTTAAGGTGCAACATAAGCACGGAAGGTTCATCTTCTGGCGCAATTTCCGCGCTTGCGATTGGCGGAGCTTCTGCCGACGGCGGTGCGGAGGTTGCCGGCGGCGCGGTATTACCACACGCGGCGAGCGCGAGCATCAGGCACGCAAGTATAAGTAATGCAATAAGCTTCTTCATAAACGACTCCTTAAAATTATTTCTCACTTACCGCGCCCCCAGCGGCGTATACGCCGTTTCCTTGGTTATCGCCTTGTACGCGGGGCGCATAATCTTGCCGTTGCCCCAAGCTTCCTCAACTCGGTGCGCGCACCAACCCGCCATGCGTGCGACGGCGAACAGCGGCGTGTACAGCTCGCGCGGTATTCCCAGCATACGATACACGAAGCCGGAGTACATATCCACGTTGGCGCAGAGCGGCTTGCTGCCGCGTCCCGCTTCCTGAAATACGGAGGGCGTAAGTCGTTCCACCGACTCGATAAGGTCAAACTCCTCGCGCATACCCTTTTCAACCGCAAGCTCGCGCGCCATTGCTTTCAGCATCACCGCGCGCGGGTCGGACAGCGTGTAAATCGCGTGCCCCATGCCGTAAATCAGCCCGTCGCCAAGTCCCGCCTCTTTCCTCAATACGCGGTGCAGATACTCGCGCACCTCGTCCTCGCTCGTCCAGTCCGCAACGTCGCTTGCAACCATTGACAGCATATCCGCGACGCGCTCGTTTGCCCCGCCGTGACGCGCTCCCTTGAGCGAGCCGACAGCCGCCGCGATTGCCGAATAAATATCGGTCCCCGCCGAGGACAGCACGCGGCACGCGAACGCGGAGTTGTTGCCGCCGCCGTGCTCCGCGTGCAACACAAAGCACAGGTCAAGCAGCCGCGCTTCCGCCGCCGTATAGCTCCCGTCCTGCCGAATGAGGTTCAGGAAATTCTCCGCCGTACCAAGCTCCGCGCGCGAGCGACGCAGGTGCAGTCCGTCATTGTCGAAATAGTGCCGCTTTGCCGCAAACGCGTTCGCAACTATGACGGGACATCGGGCGATAAGCCGAATCGCCTTGTCAAGCTCGTCCTCAATCGTGCGCCCGAACGTTTCGGGTTCGTCGTCATACGAATACAGCGCGAGAACGGAGCGCGACAGCTTGTTCATGATGTTCTTGCTCGGCGCGGCGAGAATCATGTCCTCAAAAAATTTATTCGGCAGCAAGCGGTATTCCGCCAGAATCGCGCGAAATTCCTCAAGCGAACGCGCGTCGGGCAGTTGCCCGAACAGCAACAGGTACGCCGTTTCCTCAAACCCCGGTCGCTCGTCCGCCGTAAAGCCGCGCACAAGCTCCGCCACGTCAATGCCGCGATACGTGAGCTCTCCCTCCGCGGGAATAGGCTCGCCGTTTTCTATGTAATAGCCGCGCACGTTGCCGATGCGCGTAATGCCGACCGTAACGCCCGTTCCGTCCGAATTGCGCAGCCCGCGCTTGACGTTATAGTCGTCATAAGCCGACTTGTCAATCACAACGCCGTCGCGCAGCTCCTCCGCGCGGGTTTTTATGAACGTGTCGATTATTCCCGCTCTGTCTTTCGCCATGGTTAAGGCTCCCTTAACGGGGCATCGTTACGGATATGATTACCCCTTGAAAATAACATTATTATCACATAATAACGCATATATCATTATTTGTCAATTCTAATGCATGACAATACGAATTATGTGAAAAATATCCTCAAATTCGCGCGAATCAAAGCGGAATCGCGGCTGCGCCGCCCCACCTCGGCTGTATTTCATGAATTTTGCATTTACGCGAATATTTCCCGCTTCGCGGCAAAAACTATGCTCGTATCCCACAGCGGATACATAGACGGCGCGAAACTTTGATGTAACCTTATCG
>JAISKH010000037.1 GCA_031261325.1 Oscillospiraceae bacterium | reverse complement strand
CCAATACAACGCTTGGAGCAACACTAGAATCAAAACGTGCCTCAATTTTCGCTCACCTTTGCAGCTTCTCGAAGCCGTTGGCTAATTTCTTTCACCGATCATTGACACCCGAACATTTACCAATCAAAAATATTTCCAAAAACCGCTTGACAGCCATTCTACCGCGTGATATACTGCCCTAAAATTAAATATTATGCGTTCTTCAAGCGGCCGGAAACGTCGGTCGCAACACTGAATGGGGTGAGATTCCCCGCGAGAAGGTCATCGTGATACCCGCGCTACGGCGTCGGGGTAAGTCGAATCGTGGTGTCGAACGTCCGCCAGCCTGCCGGAACCGGGCTGCGGTTTTGTGCAACACGCGCGCGCAGACCGTTAATGGGTTTGCGCGCGTTTTACATATAATAACAAACTTTAAGGAGATATGATTATGACAAGACATAAATTGGGGAAAGCCCTCGCGCTCCTCCTCGCGGCGGTGATGTGCGTGTCGCTGTTGCCGGTGAACGCATTCGCCGCGATGTGGAGTGAAACGTCATTTGTATTCGGCTTTACACCAACATTAACGAGCGAGCAATATATAACAGGTCTTACAACTGCGGGCAATAAGGCAAAAGACGCTGATAAAGGAACATTTACATTCAATTTTTCAAAGTACAAATCCAAAACCTCGGCTTCAAACTATGCAACTGCGGTAGCGATAGGTAGTAACAATGCCACATTAACGCTAAACGACACAAAAACAGATGTAACTTGCGCGATACGACTTCGTGTGTGTTATACGCGTCCAAGTGGTGGCGATTTGCTGCCATTCGAGAGTTGGACAGTCACAGTAGATGGAACAACCTTGAATAACAGCCTTGTCGGTGATTACTCTTCAAGTTCGTCAAATGCTGGGGTCGAAAGTACAACTGACGGCACAAGCGGAAATGTCTATTTATATGCAGGTGCGGACACATATGGGGACGAATATGCCGACATCGTAATCAATGTGTCTAAGCCGTCCGACGTTCCCTCAATAAGCTTGACGGCAAACTTCGCGACTCAAAGCGGAGTAACGGTTGCTACTGTATCGGCTGATACAGATATGGGAAGCGTAAGTAGTCCGATAGAATCGACTAACGATAGTTGGACGCTCACAGCCACGCCGAACGCGGGCTATATGCTCGAATACTGGACTAAGAGCGGAAGCGAAACGCACGTTCACGTTGGCGAAGCGAGTTTCACCGAAACTATTACCGAAAATACAACGTATACGGCGTATTTCAAAACAGCGCAAGTCATTCTTCTTGACAACGGCGCGCGAATTACGCCGCTTCATGTCGGCGTTTCGGGAGTAACTGTTGCAAATTATAAAAACCTCGACGCAGAAAACGTCTATTTGTCGGGTAACGCGCTGCCGACAAGCGAAAATGTCAATGAGGATACCTCGGCGGAGCTGTATTTTGATTATACTGTTCCGAGCGATGTCAAAGGACTTGCGGGGAGCGACAATGTAAACATTACCCTGTACAAAGGCAATTCGACGGAAACAGAGGACATTTTCGCGACGGCTTGGACTGATTATTTCAGTTTCCTCAATTTCAGAGCGCGCGAAATGATGCAAATTTATGTGCCGAGTATGCCGTATGCGACGGGCTTCACGGCAAAGGTCACGATTGGCGACGGCGTACCGACAATCAAGTATTACGACCTCGGCGGTTATGTAATCGCGGACACGCTGAAAACGAACCGCGCGGCGGCGATTGCCGAATTGGACACAAAGCTTGCTTGGTGCAAGACGCAGGACAATTACACCTCGGACAATGAGGTGCAGGGGCTTGTACACAGCATTTACAACACCGCAGTTCTCGCAATCGGCGCGGTCGCGCTGTCGGACGAGGGCGCGGCGCAGATAACCTCGCTGCAAACAACCGCGATTGCCGCCCTTGACGCGCTGATAAACTCCGGTAACGTCGGCGACGCGATAACCGTTGCGGTTTCGGTCGAAAAGCTCATAGACGGCGGCAGATACGTCATTGAGCCGACGCTAATTGTAATCCCGAACGGCTCGTATGCAATGGGCGCGCTGAAAAGCATACTGGAATGGCGGTTCCCCGAGAGCGAAATCGGTATGAAGCCGTATCTGTCCACGCCGAACTACGACAATCCGGCGTATATCTCCGCAATTTATGACCCGCAATCGGGCGGTTACACGAGCGAATCTGGCGCGGGCGGCGGCTGGATGTATGCGGTGAATAACGACTTCCCGAATGTCGGCGCGAACCAGACGGTGTTGCGCGACGGCGACGTTATGCGCTGGCAGCTCACGTCGAATCTCGGCAACGACATCAAAGGTACGAATCAGCCCGCCGACAAGGACGCGCTGCTTTGGGTAGTCGCGGAAATCAACCGCGCGGGCAATGCAGTAGCTTACGGCGCGGCGTATACGGACGCGGTTGCTGTGCTGACGACGCTGTTGTCCACGCAAGAGCAAGTTGACGACGCGCTCGCGGCGTTGGGCGTAACTCCAGGAGGTTCCGACGGTCACGATGAGGAGCCGCCCGGAGAACCCGCCACGCCTATTCCGTACACGACCGCGCTTGCAAATGCGCTGACGTACCTCGGCGCGACCGTCACGAATCCAATCAACTACACAGTTGGCGGAGAGTGGGCGGTGCTCGCTCTCGCGAGAAGCGGCGTAATCACGGATGAAGCGACAGCGGCGTACCTGTCGAACCTGTTGACAGCCGCACCGAATACGGGCGCAGTCAAGCTGCACGCGGAAAAATCAACGGAAAACTCACGCGTAGTTCTTGCGCTCACCGCGCTCGGCTATGACGCGGCAGACTTCGACGGGCGCGACTTCGTGAGCGCGCTGTCCGACACGACATACGACGGCAATCAGGGCGTTAACGGAACGACATTCGCGCTAATTGCGCTGAACAGCAAGCCTTACAGCGGAAATGACGGCGTGAAATCCGCGCTTGTGTCCGCGTTATTGGCGGAGCAAAATGCGGACGGCGGTTGGGGATTAGTCGCGGGCGAATCAACGGCGGACATAACGGCGATGGCGTTGCAGGCTCTCGCGCCGTACTATTCCGCCAAGTCAACGGAGATTGACGAGGCGGTCAATTGGCTGAAATCGCAGACCGTCACCGACTCGGAGGGGAATGTGCAGATTATCGTTGCGCTCTCCGCGCTCGGACAGGACGCGGCAAGCTACGTTGAAACGCTGCTGACATTCCGCGACGCGACGACAGGTGGTTTCAGGCACGTTCTGAACGGCGCGGTTGACGGTATGGCGACAGAACAGGCGGCGTATGCGCTTGTGGCGTACAGCAGATTCCTGAACGAGCAGACTGCGCTCTACGATATGAGTGACGTACTGCCCGCCGAACCTATTGTCACGAATCCCACGGACAAAACCGCGCTGAACACCGTAATCGCGGCGGCGAACGCGCTGTCCTCCGCCGATTACACGACGAACAGTTGGAACAATCTGCAAACGGTTCTCGCCTCGGCGGTTGCGTATAATAATAGCGCGTCCGCCACTCAATCGCAAGTTGACGGCTCTGTGACGGCGATTAACACGGCAATCGCGAATCTTGTGCCTAAGTCCACGGGTGGTGGCGGCACAACGAATAAGTATGTCTCGCTGAAAGTGGCAGACCCGCAGGGGGTTACATATTTCAGCGGACAGATTGAGCTTGAATCCGACGACAACGCGTACAGTATTTTGCTGAAAGCCGGGCTTACCGTGCGTACCGCGAACGGCGGTCAATACGGCGGCTTGTACATCGAGAGCATTAACGGCTTGGCGGAGTTCGACCAAGGCTCCGGAAGCGGCTGGATGTACAGCGTGGGCGGCGTATTCCCCGAATATTCCGCGTCGCTGTATGCGCTGACGGGCGGCGAAACCGTGAACTGGCTGTACACGCGCGACTTAGGCGAGGACTTGAAAAACTACGGTTCAGGCTCGGTGCAGGTGACGGGCGGTTCGAGTGGTTCTACTAATGAGACGACAAGTGTTGCGGGCAAATTGAAAGTCACGACAACGACAGACGACGTGACGAATAAGGTTACGGAAACAGTCGCGGAAATCTCTGCCGCCGCAGTAAAGGAACTCTCCGCCGAGAAAGACGCGGTGCTGACGGTTCAGACCGAGCTTGCGACGGTGACGCTTGACAACGCAACGCTGGTGGGGCTTGTCAAGGGCGTTGCGGACGATGAGACAATCCGCGTTGACGTTAAAGTTGTCTCGGGTGCTGACGCTGAAATTGAAGTGTCTGTAACCGTTGGAAACACAGCGGTTCATGACTTTGCGGGTGCAGTTACGGTAAGCGTGCCGTACACCACGCCCGCGACGCTGAATGCGGAGGATTACGACCTCATAACCGTCTATTATCGCGACGACGAGGGCGAACTCACGGAAATAAAAGGCGCGACGTATGACCCGAAAACGGGGCTGCTCACGTTTGCAACGAGCCATTTCTCCACGTTTGTGTTGCGCGAATGGCTCAATCCGTTCGGCGACGTGGCGCGTGATTCGTGGTATTACAAGGCTGTGCGGTACGGTTACAGCAACGATTTGGTAAACGGCGTTGGCGACGGCAAATTCGCGCCGCAGGACAACCTTACGCGGGCGCAGCTTGTAACAATTCTCGCGCGGCAATCGGGCGTTGACACGACGGGCGGCGCGACTTGGTACGAACAGGCTCTTATTTGGGGCAAGGCGAGCGGCATTACGGACGGCGCGGAACCCGAAGCGAACATCACGCGCGAACAGGTTGCGGCGATGCTGTATCGCTACGCGAAAGTCGGAGCCGACGGTTGGGGCGGCGAAGCGATGGCGTGGGCGCAGTCGGCGGGAATCCTTAACGACGGGCGACCGAGCGACACCGCGACGCGCGCGGAGATTGTGACAATTCTTGAGAGGTATTTTGAGGAATTAGACAAATGAAAAAACGAGTAATTGCAATGCTTTTGGCACTCGCGCTGACGCTCCCGACTCTGTCGGGGGCGTTCGCCGCGTCCGCAAGCGAGCTCGACAAAGCCGTCACCGACACGACGGCGTATATGCTCAAAACCGTGGCGAAACCCGAAGTCGGCTCTGTCGGCGGCGAGTGGGCTGTAATCGGGCTTGCGAGAAGCGGTTACGCCGTGCCGGATTCGTATTTTGAAGCGTATTACAAGACCGTCGAGAAGTATGTCAAAGACTGCGGCGGAGTGCTTCACGACAAGAAGTACACCGAATATTCGCGCGTAATCCTCGGTCTGACCGCGGCGGGCTACGACCCGCGCACGGTCGGCGGTTGCGACCTCACGAAACCCTTAGAGGACTTCGACAAGACGATTTGGCAGGGCATCAACGGCCCTATTTGGGCGTTGATTGCGCTCGATTCGGGCAATTACGCAAGTACACAGCGCGACAAATTCATCGCGGAGATTCTCGGCAAGCAGCTCGCGGACGGCGGTTGGGACTTGTCGGGCAAAGCCGCAGACCCGGATATGACGGGCATGGCGCTCACGGCTCTCGCGCCGTATAAATCGCAGGGCAAAGTGAAAACCGCGATTGACAAGGCTCTGAAAATCAAATTCACCTACACGACGAGCGAGGGCGTTGTGCAGATGCTCGTCGCGACGGCGACGCTCGCTGGTTCCACCGACGCGCTTGTGGACGAGCTGCTGAAATACCGCAATTCTGACGGCAGTTTTAATCACGTCCTCGGTTCCGACGACGGCAATAATCAGATGGCGACGGAGCAGGCACTCTACGGACTTGTTGCGGCGCAACGCGCGCGCGATTCCAAAAACACGCTCTACAATATGTCCGACGCTGTGAAGCGCGGCGAGTTTCTGCCAAATATTCCGGGCGCGGGACTGCCCGGCAA
>JAISKH010000035.1 GCA_031261325.1 Oscillospiraceae bacterium | reverse complement strand
AATCGTTACGTTCTTCTTAGGCGGTTCGGGCGTGTCTGCCGCGAACACCGTAAACGTCCCTCCGAACGCAAGGAGAACGCAGAGCGTGGAGAGGGTTATAAGGAGTTTCTTCATTCGGTTTCGTCCTCCTCTCTGTCGTCCGGGTCGCCGTCGTCTACTATTTCGGATTCGTCATCATCGTCGATTGAATCCTCCGGCTCATCGTAAACATTGGTGTCCGCTGAATATTTCTTCGGTCTGACGATTTTGAAATAGTATGCCGCGCCGCCGAAAACCACGACCGCGATAACTATAAACGCGATAGTCCCCGTGTTGCTGTTCCCGCTCTTTTGCGGTTCAGGTTCGGGTGTAGGCGTTGTTTCGACGGGAGCGGGTGTCGGCGTGACTTCGGGAACAGTCACCGCGCTGACTGGCATACCGTCGCCGGACTTTGCGAGTGACGCTAAATCGTCCTCATTGACGGCGTTCAGCAGATATACGTTGTCTGATTCACGCTCACGGTCTACGATAATATAGAACACATTACCATCAGGTGTTTCGACTGTGAAGAACTCTTTGCCGTTCTCGTTTGTGATTTTATCCAGTACCGTTCCCGTGCCATCAGGCGTGAGCGGATTGCCGCTGTTTGTGGGAGTTGCGCTGTCATCAACCGCCGCTGATGCGGGTTTCTCTGTGGTATCGGATTCGCCTGTCGTTTCGATAACGGCTTGATAATAGGGGTTCTTGAACTGAATGGTGTTTGACTTATTGCCGCTGCTGTCTGTGGCTTGAACCGTGACGTATTCGTCGCCCGAATTTGCGTAGTCGGGCAGATTCAGTTCAAGCGTCTGGTCAACTCCGGTATTTCGGTCAATGACAGAGATATGAAGCGTTTCACCAGTAAGCCACACCTCTTTCACAATCAACGTCAAGCTGTCAGCCGTGGCTTCGGTTACTGCGGTCGGCGTTGGCTCACTCGCCGGAATATCCGCCGCGTATGCCGTCACCGTCCCGGAAAATATGAACGCGCCGATGACAAGCATCAGCGCGGCGAGCGGCAACAGCCTACTCTTTTTCGATATTGACATCTGTAAATGCCTCCTTTTCTACTACCGCCGCCGCTGATTCTCTCGCGGCAGGCTCGTTTTGTTTGTTGCCAAAGATATTGCCTAAATCCTCATCACCGGACATCTTTCTGCGGTACTCGGCGACAATCTCCAAATCCTCATAGTGTCGCAGGAGCTTCTCCTGTTCCCGCAGTTTGCCTTGAAACTCGGCGATTTTCTCTTTTGTCTTGATGATGTCGGACTTTGCTTTTACGATTTTCGCGTTCGTGATATTGGTCATAAACTCCCTCCTAATTTACTCTTGCAAATCCGTAGAAATGAGCTTGCCAGTACGGTGTGTCGATATAGGTGTACTGTATAGGATTCCCGCAGTGAATCATTCGCGGTCGCCCGGTCGCGTCTGTTCCAACGTAGATACCTATGTGCGTTACAGGCTTTGGGGCAGAGTACGTTGAGTGGAACGCGATTAAATCGCCCGGTCGGGCATCGTTCGGTGATACGGGGGTATTAGTGTTGTACAGGTCATTCGCTCCGAGTCGTCCGACATTCTTCACGCCGGAATGTGTCAGCACCCACGAAACGTAGCCGGAGCAGTCAAATGAGGTTGACGGAGAACTACCGCCCCAGACATAAGGGTAGGAGAGGTATTTTTCCGCTTCCGCAATCAGCGCGGCGTAAGAACCATCGCCCATCGGGGAACCTGGGTCGCCGTAGGTCGGCGTGAGATTGAAATCGCCGCTGACACAGTAATAAAGCGGATTCAGGTACTGACCGTTTTTCAGCACTTCCAAATGCAGATGCGCCCCGGTGGAGTTACCTGTGCTTCCGACCGTAGCGATAGCATCGCCGGTTTTTACTGACTGACCCACTGTGACGTTCAGCGTGTTGCAATGGGCGTATTTGCTGACTAAACCTTTGTCGTCCTCTATAACCACGACATTGCCGTAATCGCCGGAATATCCCGCGAACGTCACAGTTCCGTCCTGCCCGGACTGTATCGGAGTTCCTGTCGGCAAGCCGATGTCCACGCCCTTGTGATAGTTCTTTTCGCCGCTAACCGGGTGGATTCGGTAGCCGTAATAGCTCGTGACATACGATAGCCAGTTCATATCGCCGAAAGGGTTTGCGATATACTGCCGCGAGCCTTTGGTCTGCATAAGAATGGTGTAACGACCGAGTTCATCGCTGTTCATACGCCCGCTTACCACATCGGTAAAAGATTTTGCAGTCAGCGTAACCGTGAGAACATTCCAATTATACGGCTCATAGTCGCCATCATCGTCCGCGTCACTTGGGTCTGCGTAGCGTATTTCAACGCTCGGAGCAAACGCCAATGTAAACTGCTCACCGAACAACGCGGCTAACTCAGCTTGTGCCGTACTGCTGTTGAAATTCTGGTACTTCGCCGTCAGATATGCCATTAGTTCGTAAGGATTGTGGCTAATATCGCCGACGTTATAGCGGTACTCGTCATATCCGGGGTGGGAGGTTTCGGTATTCGCGATTTTGATTTGCAAGTCGGTTTCCCACTCGGTATAGAGAAGCTCGGCGTTATCAATATCCGCGTCCTCCGCGAGATAGCTTGCCGACAGTATGCCGCCGAAACCGCCGCTGCCCGCGCCGCCGAACACGCCGATAAGCGACATCAGGCAGAACAGCAGGAGCAACAGTAAAACAACTACCCCCGTGGTGACAGGGTGGCGTTTAACCACGCCGATAACGGCTTTGCCCGTCTTTTCGACTGCCGTGCCTGCTTTTTTAGCGCGTTCGGCGGTTTTCTTTGCTTCCCGTGCCGCCTTTGCGTAATCGCGTTTGATTTTTTGTTTCTGCGCGAACCGTGAAAGAACGCTGCTTTTCAGCTTCGGGTTCTCGGCAAGCGCTTTCTGATAAGCAAGATTTACGGACTTTTTCTGCGCTGTGCGCTCTAACTTAGCAACCTTGCGATACGGCGCGAGCTTGTGGTGGCGCAGCGCCATTCTAACGCCGCCCTCTGCCGATATTTCGCCTTTATGCGCGGCTTCGGTGGCGACATTATCACGTTCGACTTGGTACATCTTGCGATGTCCGAACGCCAGAGCGGAGTTGCCCGCCGCCTTTACGGGTCGTGTCGGCAATGCGCCTTTGAGGTGTTGCGACTGCGACTTGACTTCGTTCTCGAAATACAGCTTGCGTTTCGGTTTGCCGGATTTCTCGTCAACGATAGTCTTAGAACGGATTTTCTTTTTGGCGGGCAGCTTGGACTTCGCCGTTTCTAACTTTTTAACCGATTTATCCGCTTTTACCTGCGCCTTACCATATCGTTTTTGTTGCTTGACTTCACCACGCGACAGAGCAGTCGGAACTGCTTCATCTGCTGAGAATTGCAATTTGCCGGGTTTGTCTGTTTTGAGAGGCGTGTCCGGCTTTTCTGTGTGAAGCGGAGTGTTGGCTTTTTCGCTTTGCAACGATGATTCAGAGCCACTATCTGATTGCGGCGGCAATTCCACTGATTCTGTTTGCTCAGTCGGCGGTCGTTGTTTCTTATCGGGCTTTATTGATTTGTCCCACTTGATTTCCGCGCCGTCCGGTCGGGATTGTGCCACTTCGCCGGGGTCAATCTCTGAATTTGGTACGTCAGGGCGTTCATAAGCGCGGTTGCTTGTGGGTTCGCCGGGACGTGAAACATCAGGCGATACAGCTTCATCAAGAGGTCGAACGGCGTATTCCGCTTTTGTCTGTTGCGGGTGTCGTTTGCGCTTGCGAGGTGGTGTTTGCCCGGCTTTATGCTCGAATTGCAATCTGTCGTCGTGTCGTAGCCGCGATTCGGGTTCTTGCGGCGCGGTTATAGCAGTATCAATAGGCACATCTGCTGGCACTTGCCGTGACGGGGTATAATCCTCGCCTTTCGGGGGAGGCTTTGAGTTGACTGACGGCACTCTCTGCGGAGCGCGGCGCGGGTCTGCGGGCTTCGTTTCAACAGGTCGCCGAATCTCATCACGGGGACTTTCCTCTATCTCGGTTGAATCAGACTGCTGAACAATCGGCGCGACGGACTGCCTGACGGTATCGGTCGCCGTAAGGGGAGATTGCGCTTTTGCTCCTGATGCCTGCGTATTGTCGCCCTGTTTATATTGTTCCGCTTGGCGATACTGCGCCTTGTTACGTTTTCGAGCAGAAGTACCCGCCGAGCTTTTCCGTACTGCGGAAAAGCTGTCGTCAACCGGGTTCTCACCGCGCAAATCAAGCTGAACGTCGCGTTTGCCGATTTTAATGTCTGAACCCGTGCTTTCGTTGCGCTCAATAAGCCCGTCACGGCTCATCTTTTGCGTTACCTTATCCCGCGCTTTGAGTTTTTGTTTGCTATGTCTGCTCATATCTCAGCACCCTTTGCAAGAGAGCGGTCACGGTTTGCGTTCTCGCGGTTCAGTTCCGCCGCAACTAATTTGCTTTCGGCAAGTTCGCCGAGCAGGGACTTTTTCTTTGCTTTCGGGCGTTCAGCCTCACGAGTTGCCTGTCGTTC
>JAISKH010000061.1 GCA_031261325.1 Oscillospiraceae bacterium | reverse complement strand
GCAATCATCGGCTTGTCGGGGTCAAGCTCGCGGTTCGGCGGAACGGAAATCTGCGGCGGGGGATAGAACGCGTGCGAAGGCTCGGGCGTCGCGCTCGGTTGCGGCTCCGGCGGCTCGTTCAGCAACACGAAAGCGTCGCCCAACTCCTCAAACGTCAGCGTGTAGCTCCGCGTTCCGACGACGGATGGCAAATGCTCGCCGCGCGCAAGCACAACGTCAACGCCCTCGTGCGTCACGACGAGATTATCCAACCAATCGTCGCGCAAATCGCCCAGCACCTCGTCCAATTGCGGCAGCTCCGCGACGATTTTGCCGCGCAACAGGGCAAGTGCCTCCGCGTGACGCTCAACGGACAGCACGCGGTCGTTCGCAACGAGCGCGCCGTTTGCAATATCAATATTGAACACCTTTACGCGCTCAATCGGGTGCGCCAAACCCGAGTGGCTGTAAAACACGAACTCAACGACGCTGACAAAATTGTCGCTCACGCGATACGCGTTGTACTGCACGTTAATCTCACCCTCGGCACTCGGGTCAGTCTCGCGCAGAGCGAGAATTTCCGCCCGCGCGCTGTCGTACACCTCGTGCGCCCAGCCGCTTATAACCCCGTCAACCTCGGCAAGCCCCGTCGTCGGATACAGCAAATAACAGCTGAAAAAGCTGTGCTCCTGCTCGACAATGGCGGACGGCTCGCCGTATTCGTAAATGACGAACGACGGCTCCGGCGCGGCAGTCGGCGGCGCGGGCGTAACCGCCACAGGCGGCGGAGTCGGCGAAGCCGTAGGATTAGGCGGAGCCGCCGATTCGGGCGCGACGGTCACGCCCTGCGGCGTACAGGCGGACAAAAACAATGCGGCTACAAGTATCAGCGCAATTAACGCTGTAAATTTTTTAATTAACATGACGCGCTCCTAAACTACATAACAAACAGCTGATTCGATTACTTAGCTATTGTATCATATTTCGTGCAAATTCGACACACAAATTTTGCAAATCGCGGAAAAAACTTGCGGGCTGAAATTCCCGCAAATTTTCGGTAAAAGAAAAAAGCCCGAGTATCGGACTTCTTATAATCATGACAAATCAGCCGTAACAACACGGCCGAAGCTGCGGCGACAGCTTAAGAGATAGTGTCGGGGTCAATCTCTTTCTGGCAAACGGCGCAGACATATTTCTTTCGTCTGATAACAGGACGCTCGGCAATATATTTCTTTAGAATAATCATGTTGCCGTTCACATAAATTTCCAAGGAATCCTTTTCCGCGATTCCCAATGTGCGGCGAATCTCAATGGGCACCACGATTCTTCCGAGTTCATCAATCTTTCTTACAATTCCTGTCGATTTCATGTATGCTACGCTTCCTTTCAGACTCCCATACACGGGAATCTGCACGTATTATAACACCCAAACTAATGTTTGTCAATGCTTTTACCGCGACAAATGTAAAAAATGGTAGAAAAAATCAGAAAAACAGGAAACTTGTAAACGGTTTGTAACTTAATGTAAGCTAAAAGACGTGTTTAGGAGGAAAACCCTATGGCAATGGCGTGGATTTGGACAATCATAATCTGTTTCTCCCTCGCATACGGCGCGTTCAGCGGCAACATCACGCAGGTCAGCGCGGCGGCGGCGGAAGGCTCTGCGGCGGCGGTTAAGCTGTGCATCGAAATTCTGGGGATAACGTGCCTGTGGTCGGGCGTGATGGAGGTCATGAAGCGCGCGGGCATTGCGGACAAACTCGCGTCGGCGTTCCGACCGCTGCTGTCGCGCCTGTTCCCGAGCGTTTCAAAAACAGGGGAGGCGATGCGCGCCATTTCCGCGAACGTGTCCGCCAATCTGCTCGGACTCGGCAACGCGGCGACTCCGCTCGGTATTCGAGCGGCGGAGGAAATGGCAAAAACCGTCGGCGGCGGCACGACAAACGTCGCGACGGACGACCTGTGTATGCTCGTTGTCATAAACACCGCGTCAATCCAACTGATACCCGCAACCGTCGCCGCAGTCCGCGCCGCCGCGGGAGCCGCCGCGCCGTTCGATATTTTGCCCGCGGTATGGGTTACAAGCGCCGCGTCCGTGACAATGGGCGTTCTCGCGGCGAAAGTATTGAGCCGAGTATGGCGGCGGCGCGCCACGCAAGCGCACAACTTAGGGCGCGCAAGATGACGAACACGCTGTTCGCGCTCGTAATTCCCGCAATCCTCGCGCTCGTCGCGTTAATCGGACTGCGCCGACGCGTGGACGTGTTCGCCGCACTCACGGACGGCGCGGCGGACGGCTTGCGCGTCATGCTGAAAATTCTGCCGTCGCTAATCGCGCTGCTGACGGCGGTGTACATGCTGCGCGCCTCGGGAGCGACGGACGCGCTCGCGCGACTGTGCGCACCGCTCTTTAATCTCGTCGGAATCCCGCCGGAGACCGCGCCGCTGATACTAATCCGCCCGATAAGCGGCGGCGGCGCACTCGCCGTCGGCAGCGAGCTAATCGTCACATACGGCGCGGATTCGCGCATTGGGCGCACGGCGGCTATCATGCTCGGCTCGACGGAGACGACGTTTTACACAATCGCCGTCTACTTCGGCGCGGCGAAAATACGCAAAACCCGCTACGCAATCCCCGCCGCACTAATCGCGGATTTGACGGGATTTACAGTAGCCGCCGTAACCGCGCGTCTGTTTTGGTGAAGCTAAAGGTTGACAAACACACAATTTCGGTATATAATAATTAAATGCCAGAATATTGTCGAAAGGACTTTACAAACATGCCGATTTGTGCAACAATCTTGACAGACAGACAGACAGACAGACAGACAGACAGACAGACAGACAGACAGACAGACAGACAGACAGACAGACAGACAGACGCGTTAGTCCGTCTTTTTATCGCGCCCAAAAAGCGAACCGCAGCATGAGCGACTGCCCCTAATTGATTGGGGGACAGTCGCTTTCGGCATTTATAAATAAAACATCGGAGGGAAATTTTATGGAAAAGCGTTTACGCAGACCGCTCGTCATGCTGCTTATTGCATCGCTTATACTTAACCTGATTATCGGACTGGGTGCGCTCGCGCCGAAGTCGGCTAAAGCCGAGTTGCTGACTGCCCCGATTATCAACTGGACGGCGCGGACGGCTAATGTCAAATCGAGTTGCCTATATGTCCCGACAGACCAATTTCATAATCTGAACTGGACACAACTCGGCTCAATCGTACTGGACACGGTGGGTTTTGATAATATTTGGAACAAAGCCAACGGCACAATAGCCGATTGGACATATTTCGGACCGAGCGGTATGCAAATTCAACGCTTCCACGGTTGGTTTGACATACCTGAGGGGTTTGACCCTACTTCATTTTACGCTTTCCGCAATATTTCTGATGACCTGAGAAAGGAATATAAAATAGATGCTAAGTATTCCGTTATCATAGACAACGAAATGATGTGCTTCGTCTATCCGTTTATTGACCAAAATAAGGACGGAATAAACGACATGACGGACGGCGACCTAACAAATTACGAAATAACAGACAGCAATTTTATGAGTTACTTCTCTTTTTACTCCGGCACGGGACAAGCCACAGGGATTTTCGATTTTAACGGAGTTAAGAATGATACTTATGGACCCAATATATCGGGAGTTGGCTTTCCGTGTCAGGCACCCGAGGACAACACGGGTACGATTATAACCGCGGCAATGGCGGCGTATGCCGGTGTTGAAATCCTGCGCTGGGAAATCGACCTGTTCGCCTGCGACTGGGGTCAGGTCGGCGAGTTCCCGATAGGGTTTATTGAGGCAAAGGAATCAACGAGCGATAGCGTCGTCGTCATCAACTATTACTTTGACAAGATTGACCCCTCGAACCGAATCGGGTACTTTACGGACAAGACGCGCGCCGTGGGCGATAAATATAATGTGTCGCCGGGCACGAAGAACGGCGAGCTTGACAACTACCTAGCCACGGCGAAGAACTTGGGCGGCGCGACGAATTACGTCAGCGGCGTTCAAACGGGCGGAACGCTGACGGTTGAGCAGGGCTTAAACGTAATCAACATTCTGTACACAAAGCCGCGCGACGCAAATGTTACCGTGCATTATGAGGACGGCTCGGGCAATACAATCGCGCCCGACCTTATCGGCGCCCTCGCAAGCGGCACGAAGCTGGACGAGAGCGGCACGATTATTGTTGCGGACGGCGGCGCGGGTCAACCGACGCAGGTCATGAAAAGCATTGGTAACTACACATTCAGCCATTGCGTCCCGAACGGCGGACTGACGCTCACCGCGGGGCCGAACGTACTGACGCTTGTGTACGACCCCATTCAGTACGCGGTGAACTTCGTGTCCGCGAACGCGAGCTACAGCGGCGTCGAGGGCACAGCCGCGACGCAGTATGTTGAGATGGGCGGCAACGTCGTTGACCCGACGCCGAAGCTCACGGCGGGGACGTTCTACCCCGAGTACGGGCAGAAGAAGTTCCTCGGCTGGTTTGAGAGCAACTCCGCGCTGGATACTACGCCCGTTACGTTCCCGCTAACCCTCACGACGGGGAACGTCAATACGACGACGCGCACAAAAACGCTCTACGCCCGTTGGGAGGACGGCATAAAGGTCACGTTCCTCGTGCAAAACAGCGACTATACGGGCGACAGGAACATTACGCAATACGTTTTGGCGGGCGAAAGTCCCGCAAACCCGAACCCGGACTTGCTCAAACCGGGAACGCTCTACCCGCAGTACGGCAATAAAAAATTCCTCGGCTGGTTCACCGACCCAACGAGCGGCACGCAGTTCAACTTCGGCACAGGCACAGTAACCGTGGACACGACGCTCTACGGGCATTGGGAGCAGCATTGGACGGTGTCGTTCGCAAACACCAACGGCAATACTGTTCAGCCGCAAACGGTTCCGAACAACGGAAAAGCGACAGAGCCGAGTGTGCTCATACCGCAGAATTTCCGGTTTTTCGGTTGGAGCACCAGTCCCACCGCCGCGCCAGCGGCTACGGAGGGCGATAACGACGCGCAGTATGACTTCGACACGCCGATTACCGCCGACACGACAATCTACGGCGTGTGGAACCCGAGCGTGTTCAGCGTGACGTTCGACGTGAACGGCGGCGACTGGGACACAACAGGGCTTGCGCCTGATATTCTGCCGCGAAAGTTCGAGTACGTCCCGGCGAACACTTCAGGTACTTACGGTTCCGCGCCATTCGAGTACGACGCAAGAACCTTTACCGTCAAACCCGTGCGAGTGGGCTACAAGTTTGATGTTTGGAGTCCGACTCCGACTACTGAACCGCACACCTCCGGCAACGCGACATATTACGCGCAATGGGAAGTTATCGACTATGATATTGACTATATATGGAGCGACTCGACGGCATATCCCGTAACAAATCCAACGCTGCCCGATAGTGCTTTCCCTGAAACATATAATGTGCTAAGCACGTTCCCGCTCCCAATCGGCAATCCCACGCGAAACGGCTATACATTCATCGGCTACACCTCGGAGTATTCGGATTTCCCGTATACCCCGATTCAAATCCACCCGACCGAGCCGTATTCAATCAAGCAGGGCGGGATTGGAAACGTCACGCTGACGGCGTATTGGGACGCAACGCAGTACGACATTACATATAATCTGGACGGCGGCGTGAACAACAGCGCAAACCCCACAATATATACCGCAAACGTCACCCCGCTACCTATCGCAAACCCGACAAAGACAAACTACAACTTCACGGGTTGGACAGCGACGGGCGGCTTGACCATCACCGCAGAGACGAAAAACCTCGCGATTGCGGCGGGTACATTCGGAAACATCGCGCTGACGGCGCATTGGGCGGCGGCGGACTTTAACATTACCTATATATTGGACGGCGGAGTGAATGACCCCGAAAACCCGCAGACATACACCGTGGAGGACGCGTTTTCCATCGCAAATCCGACGCGGACAAATCACAACTTCACGGGTTGGACGGCAACGGGCGGCTTGACCGTCGTCACGGAGATAAAAGACCTCGCGGTGCCGCTGGGAACCTTTGGGGCAATTACGCTTACGGCGCATTGGGCAGGCGACGTAGATTACCCGTCACAATCGCCAACGCCGACGCCGACTTCAAGCCCTGACGAGAACCCGACGGACGAACCGTCGGACGGCTCGACTCCCGCGCCGACCGACAATCCGACGGGCGAACCCAACGAACCCAACGCCACACCGGAGGTTCCCCCGATAGCACCGACGGAACCGACAAGCACGCCCGGCGCGTCCACCTCGTCAGCACCACCCTCCGAGACGGAGCAAGTCCCGACGAACCCTGCGAATCCGACGAACCCGGTGGAAACAGGCGATACGGGCTTCATACTGTTGGCGGTGTTGCTCATCGCGAGCGGCGCGTCGATTGCCGCATTAGTGAAGCGGCGGGTCAAATAGCGCGAACATGAATTCAATAGCGGCAGCGAAAACCTCGCTGCCGCTATTATTTTTGCCGTTATCAATCGTCGCGCCCACACGCCCACAAACGCGCCCTCCAACCTACTCGCTCGTTACACGAGCCTTTACCAACGCTTTCTTCTTCCACCTGCCCGTCGCGTAGTAAATGCCGCAAGCCGCAGCCACAAGCGTAAAGCAAATCAGCATCGACCAATACACGCCGGCGGGGTCGCCGACGGGGAATGTCTCGCTCTTGACGGCGTTCACCATGAGGTACGCCATCGGCATACGCATAAACACCGTGCCGATTATCGTGAAGCACATGACGGGGAACGTGTCGCCCGCGCCGCGCAGAACGCCGCTCGAAGCTTGCGTCAACGACATAGCGAGGTAACACCACACCATAATTCGCTGCATAGGCACGCCGTACCTTATTATCAGCGGACCGTCGGGCTTCGTAATGTCGATAAACAGCTTCATCAAGTCGCCGCCGAAAACTGAAATCAAAATGATAAGCGCGACCGACACAAGCAGCGAGGTCGTCAGGATAATCTTAAAGCCTTTTTTTACGCGGTCAAGTTGCCCCGCGCCGATATTCTGCCCCGCGAACGTGCTCCCCGCCATGGAAAACGCCTGATTCGGCAGCATAGCGATATTGTCAACCTTTGAAATAGCGACGTTAATCGCCGCGAATAGCGTGTTGCTCGTGATACCCGTAACCGCGTCGAAAATCACCACGCTGTTAATCAGAGCTTGCACAAATATGTACGACATTGAGAGGATACCCTGCTGAATACCGGACGGCAAGCCGATGCGTATAATCTGCATGACGAGCGGCTTCTGCGGGCGAATCGTGTTGCGATTCAGTTCCACCGTGCTCCGCATTTGGCGCAGACGAAGGAAACACGCGATTGCCGACAGATATTGGCAGATTATTGTAGCGAGCGCCGCGCCCGCGACCTCCATACCGAGCGGACCGACAAACAGCAGGTCAAGCCCGACATTGAGCAGCGCGGTGCCAATCAGCACGAACAGCGGGAAGATAGACTCGCCCATGCCGCGCAGTATGCCCGACAGTATATTGTAGAAGCCCTGTCCGACTGTACCGATAAACATAATCAACAGATAATCCGTCGCGAACCGAAGCATGTCGGGGTCCGTGACCTTCGTCAGCACCAATATCGGGCGCGACAACGGTATGCCGATAATAGTGATGAACAGCGTGACGATAAGCGTCAGCGTAAGCGCGGTGCCGACGGTGTGCGACAGCTTGTCTCGCTCCTTTGCACCGAAGTACTGCGCCACCGAGACGGAAACGCCCGTTCCGACCGTCATGAAAAACACGAAGAACAGCGTCTGAATCGGCGAACTCGCGCCGACGGCGGCGAGCGCGATAGGACTGACCATTCTGCCGACGACGATTGCGTCCGCCGTGTTGTACATGAGCTGCGCGATGTTGCCGATTAGCAGCGGCACGGCAAACCGCATCATGACGCTGAGAGGTTTCCCGACCGTCATGTCCTGTGTCCCTAACATTGTTTTGAGTTTTGTTAACACTTACCAAGCCTCCATATTCTTTCCGCCGAAGTCAAATTATCGTTATTATACGATAAACCGCGCCTAAACGCAAGTGCTGTTCACAGCGCGCGTGATTTGTAAAATATGTGTCTCAATTTATCCAAATTGTAGTAAAATGTAACCAATCCGTTCTTGCTTGTTACCAAGGTTCGTGTTAAACTTGATGAGGCATATGCTTAGAGACAGAAATTCAGTACTGAAACAGGTTATGAAATTTATGGAGGTAAAACATGAAACGCTCAACAGCAACGCTTATCTGTATCTCGCTCATTCTCGCGCTCGCCGTCGGTTACGCCGCGAAAGCCCCGAAGCAAGAGGACACGCTGACAGGCTCCGTCGCGGACATCCTGCAAGCTCTGACCGACGAAGCGAACAACATTCTGCCCGAGGACTCCAAGATGCTCGGGACCTTTAACGACCCCGTAACCGCGGACAACAGCGAAAACGCCACGGGTCTGACCGCGGAGGAGTTTGACAAGTACGTGGAGGAGGCATATACCGCGCAGGCAATGATTATCACCTCCGCGCATCAAGTCTCGCTCATTAAGTGCAAGGACTTTGCCGCCGCCGCCGAGGTGAAGAAGCTCGTCGCGAACTTCAACACGGGCAAGTGGATTTGCGTTATCCCCGATAAGGCGACCGCAATCGACTCAGGCACATACGTCCTGCTGCTCGTCAGCTCGGACGAGTATACGGACGCGGCTCTCGCTGCGTTCAAGACGCTCGCCAAAGACAACACGGGCGAGGCGAATACATTCTACACAAAAGCCGCGTAGTCGGCGGTCACAGCGTCGTTTACTGATTCTCGGGGTGTCTGAATATAAAATTCGGATGCCCCATTTTACTAAAGGTAAGTGAGGGAATAATATGCTGTTTTCAAGTGTAACATTTCTATACTACTTCTTCCCGCTGGTGCTCGTGCTCCACTTCCTCATGCCGCACAAGACGACAAAGCCGCGCAATTACGTGCTTCTGCTTTTCAGCGTCGTGTTCTACGCGTGGGGCGAACCGAAGCTGCTGCTGCTCATGCTCGCGCAGTCGTTTTCAGGCTGGTTCTTCGGACTGTTTATTGAGCGTTGGCGCGGAAAAAAGCTCTCAAAAGCCGCGCTTGTCGCCGCGCTCGTCGTCGGCATCGGCGGACTGATGTTCTTCAAATACGCCGACTTCTTTATTGAGAACTTCAACGCCGCCACGGGCATCAGCGTGCCGTTATTGCGGCTCGCGCTCCCGCTCGGCATCAGCTTTTACACCTTTCAGATTCTCAGCTACGACATCGACCTCTACCGCAGCGAGTGCGAAATGCAGCCGAATTACTTCACGTTCACTACATATGTCACGCTGTTCCCGCAGCTAATCGCGGGACCAATCGTCCGCTACGTAGACGTCGCGGCGGAGCTTGCCGAACGCCAAATAACGCTGACAGCGTTTGCGGGCGGCGCGCGCCGATTCGTAATCGGACTGGGCAAAAAAGTCCTGATTGCCAACGTCCTCGGCGAGCTTGTGGACATATGCAAGACGAGCGGCGAGCACAGCGTCCTAAACGCGTGGCTGTACATCATCGCCTACGCCCTGCACCTGTATTTCGACTTCTCCGGCTACAGCGACATGGCGATAGGCATGGGGCACATGCTCGGCTTCAAATTCCTTGAAAACTTCAATTATCCCTACATAGCGCGCAGTATCACGGACTTGTGGCGGCGTTGGCATATGTCGCTGTCCAGTTGGTTCCGCGACTACGTGTATATCCCGCTCGGCGGCAACCGCTGCTCAAAGCCGCGTCAGGTGTTTAACATTCTCGTCGTCTGGTTCTGCACCGGCTTCTGGCACGGCGCGGGTTGGAACTTCATCGTCTGGGGCTTATATTTCGCGGCGTTGCTCCTGCTGGAAAAATTCGTGCTCGGCAAGGTGCTGGACAAGCTGCCGCGCGTAATTCAGCACATATACGCCCTTGTGTTTATCCTCATCGGTTGGACGATATTTGACGCGCCGACACTCGTAACGGCGGGGGAGCGCATTGCCGCGCTGTTCGGCGTGGGCGATACCGCGCTCGCGGGAGTATCGTCGCTGTACTACCTGCGCAGTTACGCAGTCCCCCTCATTCTCGCGACCATAGGCGCGACGCCGATAGTCAGGCGCGCGGCAACATGGGTGCAGCAAAAGCGCGTCACGACGGTGCTCGAGCCGCTGACCGTGCTGCTCCTGCTCGTACTCGTGACCGCGTATCTGGTGGACGGCTCGTTCAACCCGTTCATCTACTTCAGATTTTAAGGGAGGGCGGCAAACGTGGAAAACACAACAAATAATTCAAAGACCCGCTCAATATTGACAATCGCGGCGTTCCTGCTCGTAATGTTCGGGTTCGTAATCCTGAACCGCGCAATAACCCCGCCCGACGTGTCACAGAGCGAACGCCGCCAACTGGCAAAGCTGCCGACGCTGACGTTGCAAACGCTCGCGAACGCGGACTTCATGGACGGGTTCGAGGACTTTGCGGCGGACAGCTTCGCGTTCCGCGAAAACTTGCGCACGCTTCGCGCCTTCGCGGTGCTTGACGTGTTCCGCATGTCCGACAAGTCGGGGCTTTACCGCGCGGACGGCGGCGCGGGCAAGTTCGAGCCTGTCAACGACAAATCAATCCTGCAAGCGGCGGACAAGATAGCAAAAGTCGCCGAAACACTCGGCGACGTGAACATCTACTACGCGGTGGTGCCCGACAAGAACATCTATGTTGCGCCGCAAACGCCGGGTTACGAACCCGCCCGCGTCGCCGCGTTGCTCGCGGAGCGTCTAGGCGCGTACACCGCAATCGACCTGACGGACACGCTCGGCGGCGACGCGTATTACCGCACGGACCTGCATTGGGACCAGCCGCGCATCGCGCCCGTCGTCGATAAGCTCGGCGCGGCAATGAATTTCGCGCCGTCCGCCGACTTTGAAACGCGCACTCTCGGCGAGTTCAACGGCGTGTACACGGGTCAACTCGCGCTCCCACTTACGCCCGACACTATGACCTACCTCGAAAACAGCGCGACGGTGGGCGCGACCACGCAATACTTCGACATAGCGTCAAACGGCTTTTTGGACGGCGACATGTACGACCTCGAAGCGTTCAAGGGCGGCGACCCATACGACCTGTTCCTGCGCGGCGCGCAACCGCTGATTACGATAACAAATCCCGACGCGCAGAGCAACCGCGAGCTGTACCTGTTCCGCGACTCGTTTTCGTCCAGCCTTGCGCCGCTGCTCGCGCCGTATTACTCGCGCATTACGCTGATTGACCTGCGGTATATCGACAGCCGCGTGCTCGACCAATACGTCAAGTTCGCGCCCGATTCGGACGTGCTGTTCCTGTACAGCTCGCAGATACTCAACAACAGCGCGATACTGAATGTGAGCTGACGCGACATAATGTGGTTGACTTTGTCGCGCGATGGTATATAATTATTAGCCACACCACATTTGAAAGGGGTAAACACATGAGCAAGGGAACGTTTTACATCACAACGCCGATTTACTACCCGTCCGATAAGCTGCATATCGGCAACGCCTATTCAACGGTCGCCGCCGACACAGCCGCGAGGTACAAGCGAATGCGGGGTTATGACGTGATGTTCCTCACGGGTACCGACGAGCACGGCATGAAAATCGAGGGCAAGGCAAAGGACGCGGGCGTTACGCCCAAGGAATTTGTTGACAACATCGTGACGGGCGCGGGCGGCATAATCGACCTGTGGAAGCTGATGAACATCTCCTACGACCGCTTTATCCGCACGACGGACGACTACCACGAGGCGGCGATTCAGCGCATATTCAAAGAGCTGTACGACCGCGGCGCAATCTACAAGGGCGCGTACAAGGGGCACTATTGCACCCCATGCGAGAGCTTTTGGACGGAGACGCAGCTCGTGGACGGCAAATGCCCCGACTGCGGACGCGAGGTTAAATACGCGGAGGAGGAAGCATACTTCTTCAAGCTGTCCGAGTACACGGACAAAATCATAAAGCTCTACGAGGAGCAGCCCGAGTTCCTTGAGCCTAAGTCCCGCATGAACGAAATGATGAACAACTTCTTAAAACCCGGGCTTGACGACCTGTGCGTGTCGCGCACGACGTTCACGTGGGGCGTGCCCGTGGACTTCGACCCGGGGCATGTCGTATACGTCTGGGTGGACGCGCTGTTTAACTACATGACCGCGCTCGGCTACCAAAACGACAAGTACGCCGACCTCGAAAAGTTCTGGCCGTGCGACGCGCATTTCGTCGGCAAGGACATCGTGCGGTTCCACGCGATAATCTGGCCCGCAATGCTTATGGCGCTCGACCTGCCGCTGCCGAAAAAGGTATTCGGGCACGGCTGGTTGCTCATTGGCGGCGGCAAAATGTCAAAATCCAAGGGCAACATCGTTGACCCGACGATACTCGCCCCGCGCTACGGCGTGGACGCGCTGCGTTACTTCTTGTTGCGTGAGTTTCCGTTCGGCTCGGACGGCGACTTCACGAACGAGCTGCTGATAAACCGCATCAATACCGACCTTGCGAACGACCTCGGCAACCTCGTCTCACGCACCGTTGCCATGGCGATAAAGTACTTTGACGGCAAGTTGCCGACGGAGCGCGAAGTCGGCGACAATGACGCGGAGCTTGTCTCGCTCGCGAGCGCGTTGCCCGAATTGTACGAGTCGCACATGGAGCGTCACGCGTTCCAGAGCGCGCTGACGGAGGTGTTCCGCCTGTCGTCCCGCGCGAACAAGTACATCGACGAAACCGCGCCGTGGTCGCTGGCAAAGGACGAGACAAAACGCGCAAGACTCGCAACCGTGCTGTACAACCTGCTCGAAGCAATCCGCGTCAGCGCGGTGCTGCTGTCGCCCGTCATGCCCGAAAGCGCGGAGAAAATCTTCACCCAAATCGGCGCGGACGGCGACGCGCGCACGTGGGATTCCGTCCTGTCGTTCGGCGCGCTCGCGCCAGACGTTGCAGTTGCAAAGGGCGACACGCTATTCCCGCGCATCAACGCGGAAAAGGAACTCGCGGCGTTGACGGGCGACAACTAATCGTCGCAATATCAATCTCAGTCGTCTCTCCGAGACTTCAGCAGCGCAATCTCCGCCGCGTAGCCGTCAAGCTCGTTCGGCGTCTCCAGATAAAACGGCAGCTCGCGCAGCAGCGGGTGGTTGATTACGCGCGTGAGCGCGTCCAACCCCAACGCGCCGCCGCCGATTACCTCATGGCGGTCCTTGTGCGAAGCGAACGGGTTCTTGCTGTCGTTCAAGTGCACGGCGCGCAGCCGCTCCAACCCGACAACCGCGTCAAACTCGCGCAGCACGCCGTCAAGGTCGCCGACAATGTCATAGCCCGCGTCATACACGTGGCACGTGTCAAGGCACACGCCGAGCTTGTCCTTAAGCTCAACGCGGTCAATGATTGCCCGCAATTCCTCAAAACGCCCGCCGACCTCGCTGCCTTTACCGGACATGGTTTCAAGCAGGACGGCGGCGTTTTGTTGCGCCGACAGCACTTCATTCAGCAGCTCCGCAATCAGGCGCACGCCCTCGTCCGCGCCCTGCCCGACGTGACTGCCCGGGTGGAAGTTATAGAGCGCGCCCGGCAGCGCGTCAATCCGCCGCAGGTCGTCCGCCATTGTCTCGCGCGCGAACACGCGCAGCTGCGGCTTTGCGGCGCAGGCGTTCAGCGTGTAAGGCGCGTGCGCCAGCGGCGTCACAATGCCGTTCTCCGACGCGAAAGCGATATATTTCTCAACATCGGCGGGGTCATAAGGCTTTGCCGCTCCGCCGCGAGGATTGCGCGTAAAGTACTGGAATACGTTCGCGCCGATGCTGACAGCAGTCTCCGCCATCTTGAGATAGCCGCCCGAGGACGACAAATGGCACCCGATTTTGAACATGGTATCTCTCCTTTGAGGTTGAATTGCGTCCATTGTACCACAATCCCGCGCGACATTCAGGTAAAAATTTCATGAACAAGCGCGAAAATCGTTGGCGAGTATCACCCTCTGTGGTATAATAAACAGTAAAGTACCTAATCTGTGCGAACTCAATACGAAAGGCGGGTGACACGATGAACCCACCGAACAACGCCGCGCTCCTTCGCGACATTCGCGCCGCAATCTCCCGCGCGGAGAGAATTACCCCGCCGGAGCTTGCGATACTTATCGAGTGCGCTTGGGAGAGCGAGAGCGACCCCGACAGCGCGGCAAAGCTAGAGCAAATAATCGAGAGCTTCAAGCATGCGGCGGAAACCGCGACCCCCGTAATCCAATCAAACCGCGTCGTAACGCTGATAGCCGAGCTTGGACGAAACCACCCCGTCGCGCCCGAAGCACTTGCGCAAATCGCGTCGCCGCTGAATTGCGACGTGCACACCCGCGTAACGGACGGAGACGACGCGTGGCTAATCGTCGGCGTGCAGTCCGCCGAAAGCGCGGCACTATCCGCGACGCTGGCGGCAACTAAACCCGAAGAAGCCGCGGACCTCGCGGCAAGCGTCGCGTCGCAGACCCCGCGGTCGCCGTTCCTGATAGGCATAGGCGTCGCGGAAACGGAGAGCGAAGCCGTAACGCTGTCGAAGCGCGCGCTGTTCCGCGAAGCGGATTCGTACAACGCGGACATCGCGCTTGCGGAGCTTGAGCGGCGCACGTTTATGCGTATAAACCGCGCGGCAAACGGCGGCGCGGCGTTCGGCGGCAGCGTTGCCGTCATGTCCGTAAACATCGAAAAAACAGGCGAAGGCTACTGCGCCGTAAGCGTCGGCGGGTACGATACGAGCTACGCGAAAATCAAACTCGGAGCACAATAAGCTTTGAGTTTGTGTTATAGTCCAAAAAATATACAAAGGAGCGGATTTAGTATGAAATTCACAATTACGGAGAAAAAGGTGCACGCGTCGGCGGCATTGCGTGAGTACGCGGAAAAGAAAATAGGCAAATTAGACAGGTTTTTCAGACTTGAAAGCGAAGCGTCAATCCTGTTCACATCTGAGCGCGCGCGGCACATCGTCGAGGTCACGTTGCAAAATAACGGCATCTTCTACCGCGTAACGGAAGCGACGAGCGACATGTTCGCGTCCGTTGACTCGGCTGTCGCGGCGATTGAGCGGCAAATCCGCAAGCACAAGACGCGGCTCGCGAAGCGTCTCCGCGCCGGCGAGCTTGAGTTTGAGCCGAACCCGGGCATCGTGTCCGACGACGCTGCGGACAACGAGGAGGAAACGGAGTTCCAAATCGTCCGCAAGAAGAGCTATCCCATAAAGCCCATGACGGCGGAGGAAGCGATTCTGCAAATGCGTCTGCTCGGGCATGAGTTTTTCGTGTTCAAGAATCAGGACAACGCCGATGCGTTCACAGTCGTCTACGCGCGCAAAAACGGCGGCTACGGGCTTATCGAGAGCGAAGTCGCGCAGTAATTCGCGCGGCAAAGAAAAGGACAGGAGGGACTATTTATGGCGGAACAAGATGTACCGGTGTATAAACGAGTGCTGATAAAGCTGTCGGGCGAGGCGCTGGCGGGTGAAAAGCGATTCGGCTTGGACTTTGACGTTATGACAAAGGTCTGCCGCGTGATTAAGAAGTGCGTTGACGCGGGCGTTGAAATCGGCATAGTCGTCGGCGCGGGCAACTTCTGGCGCGGAGTTAAAGACGGCGGCGGCAAGATAGAGCGCACGCGCGCCGACCACATGGGCATGATGGCGACTGTTATGAACGCGCTCGCGGTTGCCGACGTGCTTGAGCAGATGAACGTATCGGTGCGCGTACAAACCGCGCTCGAGATTAGGGCGGTTGCGGAACCGTACATTCGCCTTAAAGCGGATAAACACCTGAAAAACGGGCGCGTCGTAATCTTCGGCTGCGGAACTGGACACCCGTATTTTTCAACGGACACGGCGGTGGTGCTCCGCGCGGCGGAATTGAACGCCGACGCGATACTTATGGCGAAGAACGAGGACGGCGTGTATTCCGCCGACCCGAAGCTTGACCCGTTCGCGACGCGGTTCGAAACAATCAGCTATGACGAGGTGCTGTCGCGCCATCTTGCGGTCATGGACTCAACGGCGACGAGCCTGTCAATGGACAACAACATACCTGTCATAGTTTTCGCGCTGAAGGACCCGGAAAACATCTACCGCGTAATAATGGGCGAGAAAATCGGCACGGTTGTAGGATAAAACACAAATATTGTTGGGAGGAAATACTGATGTCTAAAGATTATCCCGAGTACGAGAGCAAAATGAAAAAGACGGTCGAGGTGCTGCAAACGCAATACGCGACGGTGCGCGCGGGACGCGCAAACGCCGCCGTGCTCGACCAAATCCGCGTGGAGTATTACGGCACGCCCACGCCCGTCGCCCAGATTGCAACGATTGCGACGCCCGACCCGCGCACGCTCGTGATTCAGCCGTGGGACGCGGGCACGCTGAAAGCGATTGAAAAGGCGATTCTCGCCAGCGAGCTTGGCATTAACCCGACGAACGACGGGCGCGTTATCCGCCTTGCGTTCCAACAGCTCACAGAGGAACGCCGCCGCGATCTGATTAAGCAAATCTCGAAGTACGCGGAGGAAGCGAAGGTCGCAATCCGCAATATCCGCCGCGACGCGATGGAAACGTTCAAGGCGCAGAAGAAAAAGTCCGAGATTACCGAGGACGACCTGAAGGACGTCGAAAAAGACCTTCAAAAGCTGACCGACGACTACACCAAGGAGATTGACGCCGTGACGGGCAAAAAGGAAAAGGAACTGCTGGAGATATAGCGCGTGCCGCTTCAGCGTAACTTTCGGGAGTTGTTTCATATTGCCGTTATTCTCTAAAAAATCAAAACCACCGACAATCAACTCCGCGCGTCTGCCCAAGCATATCGCCATAATCATGGACGGCAACGGGCGTTGGGCAAAGGCGCGCGGTTTGCCGCGCACGGCGGGGCACGCCGCGGGTGCGGAGACGTTCCGCCGCATCGCCACGTACTGCAAGGACATCGGCGTCGATTACCTCACGGTATACGCGTTCTCCACCGAGAACTGGAAACGCCCGGAGGACGAGGTGCAGGCGATAATGGGCTTGCTGGAAAAGTACCTTGCCGAAGCGATTGAAAAGATGGAGCGGGACGGTGTGCGCCTGAAAATCCTAGGCGACACGTCTCCGCTGTCGCCAAAGCTGCTGCAAATGATACGGCAGACGGAAGCAATATCCGCACGTACGCAGGGTATGCAGGCGAATATATGCGTAAATTACGGCGGGCGCGACGAGATTGTGCACGCCGCGCGAGCATACATGCGGCAGGGCGGCAAGCCCGAGGAACTGACGGAAGCCGCGCTCGCGGAGCGTCTGTATTCCGCCGGGATTCCCGACCCCGACCTGATTATCCGTCCGGGCGGCGAATACCGCACCTCAAACTTCCTGCTGTGGCAGTCGGCGTACTCGGAGCTGTATTTCACCGACACGCTCTGGCCTGATTTCAAGGAGCGCGAGCTTGACCGCGCAATACTCGCGTACCAATCGCGGGACAGACGCTTTGGAGGACTGAAATGAAAACGAGAATAATTACCGGCGTAATCGCGGTGCCGCTACTGCTGTGCGTGCTCCTGCTCGCGCCCGACTGGGCGACGGCGATACTCGTCGGCATAATCTCGATAATCGCCGCGCACGAAATGCTCTCGGCAAGCGGCGAAAAGATTAAGCCGATAATCGCAGCTCTCGCCATGCTGTACGCCGCATTTATAACGGTCGCGACGTACTTCAACTGGGGGATTGTCGCGGAGGTCGATAAAACAACGCGGCAAATCACGTCAATCGGACACGTCGCGATGTACGTCGGAATGTTCGCAATCTCGGCGGCGTTCCTCATGATAACGGCAAAGTCGTTCCGCACGGGCGAGCGCGTAATGCCGCCGCTGCTGTACGCGGTAATCGGCGGTTACGCGATACCGCTCCTGCTGTCGTCGCTCATCACGCTGCGCAACGCGGAAAACGGCAAGCTGCTCGTGCTTCTCCCATTCGTCTCCGCGTTCATCACGGACGCGGGAGCGTACTTCACAGGCGTGTTCTTCGGCAAGCGCAAGGCGTTCCCGAACGTCTCACCCAAGAAAACCGTTGAAGGCTGTATCGGCGGCATAGCCATCGGCATCGCGGCGGTAATCGCCTACGGCGCAATCGCGCAAGCGGTTACGGGCGTGCACGCGTCGTTCCTGTCACTCGCGCTGTGCGGCATAGTCGGCGCGGTTGCGACGGAGGCGGGCGACCTCGCGTTCTCGCTGATAAAGCGCGAGCGCGGGATTAAGGATTACGGCAAGCTCCTGCCGGGGCACGGCGGCGTGCTCGACCGATTTGACAGCATGGTGCTCGCCGCGCCTGCAATTCATTTGGTAACGCTAATTATTTTGCCGTTTTCGGCGTAAACTAGGTAAACGTATATGGACACAACACCCATAAAGCCGATTGCGCTGCTCGGTTCAACAGGCTCAATCGGTACGCAGACGCTCGACGTGTGCGACAAGCTGCAAATCCCCGTCGCAACCCTGTCTGCACGGCGAAATGTCGCGCTTGCGGAGGAGCAGGCGCGCCGCTTCAATGTTAGGCTCGTCGCAATGCGCGATGAAGCCGCCGCCCGCGACCTCAAGTCGCGTCTCGCCGATACCGATACGCGCGTAGTCTCGGGCGAGAGCGGCGTACTCGAAGCCGCGCAATATGACTGCGGCACAGTCGTAAACGCGATAGTCGGCGAAGCCGGACTTGCGGCGACGCTCGCGGTCGTGGAGCTTGGGCGCACGCTCGCACTCGCGAACAAGGAATCGCTCGTCTGCGCGGGTGAGCGCGTCATGAACCTCGCGCGAGAGCGCGGAGCGACAATCCTGCCCGTGGACTCGGAGCATTCCGCGATATTTCAGTGCTTGCAGGGCGCGAACGGGAATAAGATTAAGCGTATTATCCTAACCGCGTCGGGCGGCGCGTTCAGAGGATTTACGCGCGAGCAAATGCAAAACGTCACGCCCGAGGACGCGCTGCGCCACCCGAACTGGAGCATGGGCGCAAAGGTCACAATCGACTCCGCGACAATGATGAACAAAGGGCTTGAGCTTATCGAAGCGATGCACCTGTTCGGCGTTCGCGCGGAGCATGTGAAGATTCTCGTGCACCGCCAAAGCGTCGTTCACTCGGCGGTCGAGTTCGCGGACGGAGCCGTTATCGCCCAGCTCGGAACGCCCGACATGCGTCTGCCAATCCAGTACGCGTTGACGTATCCCGCGCGACTGCCGTGCCCCGCGCCTGAGCTTGACCTAGCAAAGCTTGGCTCGCTGACGTTTGAGGAACCCGACCTTGAAGCGTTCCCGTGCTTACGGCTCGCAATCGAAACCGCGCCGCGCGGCGACAGGTTCTGCGCCGTCCTTAATCGCGCGAACGAGACTGCGGTTGAGCGGTTCCTGCGGCGCGAAATCGCCTTTTCTGACATCTGCGGGGAAGTCAAAAACGAATTGAGCAAATTGAATCAAGAAGTAAATTAAGAAGGTAGTCTAATGCTTGACAGAATCATCTTCATAATCATCGGCATCGTAATTTTCGGCATACTCATCGCCATTCACGAGCTTGGGCATTTTCTCGCCGCGAAGCGTCTCGGCGTAAAGGTCAACGAGTTTGCAATCGGCATGGGACCGAAAATCTGGTCAAAGCAAAAGGGCGAAACGCTGTACGCGCTGCGACTTCTGCCAATCGGCGGCTCGTGCATGATGGAGGGCGAGGACGCGGAGGTGCCCGACCCGCGCGCGTTCACAGCGGCAAAGCGGTGGAGACGCGTCGTAATCCTCGCGGCGGGCGCGTTCTTCAACTTCCTGCTCGGCGTTTTAATCGTCCTGATACTCTCGTTCATTACAAGCAGCTTTGCAGGCACGACAATCACCGCGCTCGCGCCCGGGTTCCCCGATAACGGCGCGCAGGGCTTGCAGGTCGGCGACAAAATGGTGTCAATCAACGGCGAGCGCCTGTATTACCGCGACGATTTTTCGATGTTCATGGCGTTGCCCGCGGCGGCGGACGGCGTTGTCGATATGGTCGTCCTGCGAGACGGTCAGCGTGTAACCCTGAAAGACTACGCGTTCGCGCCGCGCGAGTACACGGAGTACGGCGTAACGAGCGTCAGGTACGGCATAACGCTAAACTCCCTTGAGCCGACCTTCGGCGAAAAGCTGCGATACGCGGGTTACACGACGTTCAACTATGTGCGCATGGTGCGAATCGGGCTTGTGCAGCTCGTGTCTGGCGGCGCGGGCGTTAAAGACCTGTCGGGACCCGTCGGAATAGTAACCGCCATAACCGACGTCGGCGCGGATAAGCGCGTCCCATTCGGGGACAGACTGGCGACGGCGGCGAACTTCGGCGCGCTGATTGCGATAAACCTTGCGATTATGAACCTGCTACCGATACCCGCGCTCGACGGCGGGCGCATATTCGCCCTGATTGTAACGTTTTTCATCGAGAAAATAACGCGGAAACGCGTAAACCCCAAGTACGAGGGATATGTACACGCGGCGGGCATGGTGCTCCTGCTCGGACTGATGGCGGTCGTGATGTTCAATGATATAGTAAAGCTTGTGACAAAATGAGTGAAACACACATGAGAAAACAGTTGCGCCGACAAATATCCGTCGGCGGCGTATTGATAGGTGACGGCGCGCCCGTCACGGTTCAGTCGATGACGACGACAAAGACGGCGGACGCGGAAGCAACCGTCGCGCAAATCCTGCAACTCGAGCGCGCGGGGTGCGACATAGTTCGCGTCGCCGTGCCCGACGAGCTTTCGGCGCGGGCGATTGAGCGCATTAAGGCGCGCATAAACATTCCGCTCGTCGCCGATATTCACTTCGACTACAAGCTCGCGCTCCTGTCAGTAGAAGCGGGCGCGGACAAAATCCGCATAAACCCCGGCAATATCGGCAGCGAGGAGAACGTGCGCCGCGTTGCCGAGGCTTGCCGTGCGCACAATATCCCGATACGCATCGGCGTGAACAGCGGTAGCTTGGAGCACGACATTCTCGCGCGGCGCGGCGTTTCGCCCGAGGCGATGGTCGAATCCGCAATGCGCCATATTGAGCTGCTGAACCGCTTTGACTTTGACGACATTTGCGTGTCTGTAAAAGCGTCGGAGGTGCCGCTCATGATTGCGAGCTACCGATTGTTGCAGGACATGATGCTGTACCCGCTCCATCTCGGCGTTACCGAAGCGGGCACCGAGTTTGCGGGAATCATCAAGAGCGCGGTCGGAATCGGAGCCTTACTCGCGGACGGCATAGGCGACACAATCCGCGTCTCGCTGACCGCCGACCCCGTGCGCGAGGTTCAGGCGGGCTTGGAGCTGCTCAAGTCGCTTGACCTGCGGCGCGGCGTGCGGCTGATTTCCTGCCCGACGTGCGGGCGGTGCAAGATTGACCTAATCGCTCTCGCGCGCGACGTGGAGCGGCGGTTGGAGGGCTTAAACGCCGACATAACGGTCGCGGTTATGGGTTGCCCCGTGAACGGACCGGGCGAAGCGCGTGAAGCCGATTTCGGCATTGCCGGCGGCGACGGCGAGGGCGTGCTGTTCGCCCACGGAGAGGTAGTCGGCAAGGTTTCGGCGGATAAACTTGCAGACGCGCTAATGACTTTGATAGCAAACAGTCTACATAATAAGTAGTAGGTACCAAAAAGATTATAGGAAAACCTTACGATATTTTTGTACAAATCAACTGTACTGCAAGCGTACTGTGTGTTACAATAATAGTATTCGAGTTTTGCTCGATAATGCTATGTTGTAACACACTTTGCTATATCACGCTTGGGGGGAACAACCATGAGAAAGCTTGGGGGAGTGAGTACCCCGCATCACAAAAACACCGCGACAAGCCCCGTTGAGGAAATACCGACTCCGCCGGAGGTGCGCATACCGATGTCCATGCATATCGGCGCGCCCGCCAAGTGCATCGTCAAGGTCGGCGACGCGGTGCAGGTCGGGCAACTGATAGGGGAGGCGGCGGGCTTTGTGTCGTCGTCTATCTACGCGAGCGTTTCAGGCAAGGTCAAGAGCGTGGACGAAACTGACGCCGTAACCGGTTATCGCTCCGTTTCAGTAACTATCGCGTCGGACGGGTTGCAAACGCCGTATGAAAAACTCTCTCCGCCGGACGTGCATGACCTGCCGAGCTTCTTGGAAGCCGTTCGCGCCAGCGGAGCCGTCGGACTGGGCGGCGCGGGTTTCCCGACTGTCGCGAAGCTGACGGTCAAGGACGCGGGCAAGGTCGATTATATAATCGTCAACGGCGCGGAGTGCGAGCCGTACATCACCTCTGACACGCGCACTATGGTTGAGGATAAGGATTACGTCTGGAACTCATTGAAATTGCTGAAAAAATACCTCAAGCCCGCGCACATTGTCTACGCGATTGAGGAGAACAAGCCGGAGCCGATACGCCTGACGCGCGAGCTTGCCGCGAACGTTCAACCCGGCGAGGAGCCGCTTGCCGAGGTCAAGGTGCTGCCGTCGCTGTACCCGCAGGGCGGCGAAAAGATGCTGATATACAACGTAACGGGTCGCATTGTGCCCGAGGGCAAGCTGCCGCTCGACGTGGGCGCGATGGTCATCAACTGCTCGACACTCGCGATAATCTCGCGCTATATTATAAACGGAATGCCGCTTGTCTCGCGCTGCATAACGGTGGACGGTTCCGCGGTTAAAAACCCGAAAAACCTTGCCGCGCCGATTGGAACGCCCGTCTCCGCTCTGTTCGATTACTGCGGACTGAAAAAAGAGGTGCGGAAAATCATCATGGGCGGACCCATGATGGGCACCGCGATTCCGAACGCGGACATGCCTATCCTGAAGAACACGAACGCCGTGCTCGCGTTTGCCGAAGCGGAAGCGCTTCTCCCCGCCGAAACGCCATGCATCAATTGCGGACAATGCATAAAGCATTGCCCAATGGGGCTTATGCCGTCCAATTTGCTCACGGCGTACAACCTCAAAAAGCCCGAAAATCTTGCAAAGTATAAGGCGAATCTGTGCCTTGAATGCGGTTGCTGCGCATATTCCTGCCCCGCGAAACGACCGATAACGCAATACATGAAGCTCGCGAAAGCGATGCTGCGCGATTACACCGCGGCGAACGCGAACAACTCAAAGTAGGAAAGGTCGTGCGATAAAATGAGCTATCTTGCGGTATCGCCCGGTCCGCACATACGCGGACGCGTCACAACCCAAGGCGTAATGCGCGACGTTCTGATTGCGCTTGTACCCGCGCTTATCGCCGGAACACTCGCGTTCGGCTTGCGCGCCATACTCATTACGGCGGTATGCGTCGCGTCGTGCGTTCTCTCCGAATACCTGTTCGAGAAGGGAATGAAGCGTCCCGTAACAATCGGCGACTTGTCCGCCTGCGTGACGGGCGTGTTGCTTGCGTACAATCTCCCCGTCGGCATACCGATTTGGCAGGCTGTATTCGGCAGCGCGGTCGCGATTATCGTCATAAAGCAACTATTCGGCGGGCTTGGCAAAAACTTCGCAAATCCCGCGATAACGGCGCGTATCGTCATGTTTCTCGCGTTTTCCGCCACGATGTCAACGTGGGTGATTCCCAATTTCCTGCCCGACGCCGTGACAAGCGCGACTCCGCTTGCGCTCCTGCGCGCGGGTGACGCCGCTTCGCTTCCGTCGTTGCTCAACATGCTGCTCGGTCAGCGCGGCGGTTGCATCGGCGAGACAAGCGCGCTCGCGCTCACGCTCGGCGGTGTTTACCTCATTGCGCGGCGCGTCATAACGTGGCACGCGCCAGTCGCGTTTATCGCGATGGTGTTTGCGTTCACGGCGGTACTCGGACGCGAGCCTGTGTATCAAATCTTTTCGGGCGGCTTATTCCTCGGCGCAATCTTCATGGCGACCGATTACGTCACAACGCCGCGCACAACGCTCGGGCGTATAATCTTCGGTCTCGGCGCGGGCTTTATAACGGTCGTGATTCGCGCGTTCGGCAGTTACCCCGAGGGCGTGTCGTTCGCGATACTTCTCATGAACATACTCACGCCTTATATCAATAAGGCGACGGAGACAAAGCCAATCGGAGGTGCCCAAACGTGAAGAATAGCAGCGTGAAAAAAGACTTCATCATGCCGATAGTCGTGCTGAGTGTAATCTGCCTGATTGTGTCGGGCGCGCTCGCCGTGACGAACAGGTTCACCGCGCCGACAATCGCGGACGCGGCGCGTTTGCGCGCGGACAGCGCAATGCACGAGCTGATACCAGACGCGAGCGCGTTTACCGAATTGGACGCAACGGGCTTGCCGACCAACGTCATCGAGGCTTACGCCGCAAAGGAATCGGACGACGCAAAGCACGTTGACGGCTACATATTCACCGTGTCCGCCACGGGCTACGGCGGGAGCGGCAGCGTCAAAATCATGGTCGCCGTCAACACGGACGGGCGCGTCAAGGCGACAAAAACGCTTGCCAACGGCGAGACAAAGGGAATGGGCTCGCGCGTGTCAGAGCCGGATTATGAGAGCCAGTTCGTCGGCATGGACGACACACTAACAGGCTACAACGCAGTTTCGGGCGCGACAATCTCGTCCAAGGCGTACAGCGGAGCGGTTGCCGACGCGCTCGCGGCATACAAAATTCTGAATCAGGGGGCGGCGCAATGAGCAGAATATCAATTCTAACAAAAGGGATTATTCGCGAAAACCCGGTGCTCGTGCTCTTACTCGGCACATGCCCGACGCTCGCGGTTTCAACGCAAGCGGTGAACGCCGTCGGCATGGGGATTGCGGCGACGGTTGTGCTGCTGCTCACCAATATCGCAATTTCGTTGCTGCGCAAAATAATCCCCGACAAGGTGCGTATCCCGTGCTATATCGTGCTCGTCGCGGGCATCGTAACCGTCGTGCAAATGCTGCTGGAGGCTTACCAATACTCGCTGTTTCAGGCACTCGGCATATTCCTGCCGCTAATCGTCGTCAACTGCATCATTCTCGGGCGCGCCGAAATGTACGCAAGCAAGAACGGCGTGCTTGACTCCGCGCTTGACGCAATCGGCATGGGAATCGGCTTCACGCTCGCCTTGATTGTAATGGCTTCAATACGCGAGATTTTCGGCAGCGGCACATGGTTCGGCGTAAAGCTGCCCGTTCTGGACACGCACAATATATCCATTATGACGATGGCTCCCGGCGGGTTCGTAATCTTCGCCTGCATGATTGCGCTCGTCAATAAACTGAAAAACCGCGAGATGAGCGACGACGACGGTTGCGCCGGCTGCGCAATGGCGGATTCCTGCACGTCGGCGAGCAAGAAAATAAGCGGCGAGGGGAGCGCGAAGGCATGAAAACTCTGGTATTTATTATACTCAGCGCGGCGCTCGTAAATAACTACGTGCTGCGCCAATTCCTCGGCATATGCTCATTCCTCGGCGTATCGCGCGAGCTGAAAAGCGCGTCGGGCATGAGCTACGCGGTCATAGTCGTCATGCTGATTGCCACGGCGGTGACTTACCCGATACAGAAATACCTGCTCGATGCGAACAACCTCGGCTTCCTGCAAACCGTCGTGTTTATACTCGTAATAGCCGCGCTCGTGCAGCTTTTGGAAATCGCGATAAAAAAGTACATGCCGCCGCTTTACAGGGCGCTCGGCGTATATTTGCCGCTTATCACGACGAACTGCGCCGTTCTCGGCGTGACAATCGCGAACGTTGCCCCCGACCGTGCGTACACATTCGCGGAGGCAATGATGAACGCGTTCGGCAGCGGACTGGGATACCTGCTCGCCATGGTGATATTCTCCGGCGTGCGCGGGCATACTGAGGACGCGAACCCGCCGAAGTCGTTCCGCGGACTGCCGCTGACGCTAATCTCCGCCGCGATTCTGTCGCTGTCATTCTTCGGCTTCTCGGGCGTAGTCGAAAACCTGTTCGGTTGAGGTATTTGATATGAACACGATTATAATCGCGACGGGCGCAGTTACGGTCATTGGCTTGCTGTGCGCCGTAATACTCTCAATCGCGTCCAAGGTCATGACAATCGCCGTGGACGAGCGCGAGGCGCAAATCCGCGAGGTTCTGCCCGGCGCGAACTGCGGCGCGTGCGGCTTCGCGGGGTGCGACGGTTACGCAGCCGCGCTTGTCGGCGGCGACACTAAGACGAACCTGTGCGTTCCCGGCGGAGACGCTGTTTCACTTGAAATCAGCGGCGTGCTCGGCGTGGAGTTTGAGGACGTGACCGAGCGAATCGCCATTGTGCGTTGCGGCGGAGCGCGCGGCGTGGCAAACGAAAAAATGGAGTACAACGGCGTGAAAACATGCGCGGCGGCAAAGCTGCTGTTCGGCGGAGCGAGCGCGTGCGCGTTCGGTTGCATTGGTTACGGCGACTGCGAAGCGGTGTGTCCGAACGGCGCGATATGCGTTGACGACGGCGTGGCGCGCGTAAACGCAAGACTTTGCACGGGTTGCGGCTTGTGCGCAAAGACCTGCCCGAACAAGCTGATTGTCACGGAACCCGATACCGTCGCCGTCGTCGTGGCGTGCCGCAACAACGAAAAGGGCGGCGCGGCGCGGAAAAAGTGCGCCCACGCCTGCATCGGCTGCAAAAAATGCGAACGCGAGTGCCCCTCGGGCGCGATAACCGTCACGGACAACCTCGCGCAAATCGACTACGACAAGTGCACAAACTGCGGTCATTGCGTCGAAGCGTGCACCGTGAAGTGCATTGAGTACACGCGAAAGCGCGCCGCCGTCAGTTAACTTGACATTCAAAACAGCCTGTAACCGCAATGGTTACAGGCTGTTTCTTTATCGCTTGGGCAGGTAATCAAGCGGCGAACAAGGCTCGCCGTTCAGCGTCATGGCAAAGTGCAGGTGCGTCACGTCGCCCGTCTCGCCGAGCGCGGTATCGCCGATTGAGCCGACGACAGCACCGAGCGCGACCTTGTTGCCCGTCTCGACATTCGGCGTGCCCGCTAGGTTCGCGTACACGCTTTTCAGCCCGAAGCCGTGGTCGATAACGACGGTTGTTCCCAGCATGTCGTCGGTCGCGATGCTCTCCACCACGCCGTCGGCACATGCCGTGACCTTCATGCCGAGCGCGCCCGAAATGTCGATTGCGGGGTGCGTGCGCCAATCGCCCATCGTCTTGCTGTAAACCAATTCGTCCACGGCGTAGCCCATGCCCACGTCGCCGAGTACCGGCCAGAGGAACTCAAGCTCGCCTAAAGTCTTTGCGCCGGAAGAGTTTTCGTGCCCCGACTCGCCATTGCTCTCCTTGGGCGGAGCGGGCGGTTTAGGCGCGGCGGTCGGGCTTGCGGTTTTGGGCGGCGCGGTCGGCGGGATTGTCGATGGCGCAGTCGGTTGCGGCGTGATTGGCACGTAAACGCTGGAACCGTAACCTGACGGCAGCACGGCGGGAATGTCGTCCTCCGGCTCGTTAACCACGCTGACAGGCGCGTAATCTACATCAGTCCCCGCCTCGTCACCCGTGAACAGCAGCACCCACGCGGATACGCCAATCACAGCGACGCAAGCGAAAAGGACTATGTAGAAGCCCTTTCCCGCGAGGAAATCGCCAAATGTTTTAGTTTCGGTATTCTTTTTCCCCATATTTTTCCTCCTCAGTATCATGCGCCAAGCGGCGCGTATGACAATAGTTTTGCCGTCACGCGCGCCGCTTATACTAAGTTTCGGTAATTATTTTGGAGAAATTTTCTATTTGAACCTCGCGCCGACGATGCGGGAGGAATTGACAATCGCAATCAGCGCAACGCCCACGTCGGCAAACACGGCGAGCCACATGTTCGCGATTCCGAGCGCGCCGAGAACGAGAATAACAGCCTTAGCCCCGAGCGCGAATACGATGTTCTGCCGCACAACGCGCTTTGTAAGGCGCGCGATTTTGATTGCAACCGCAAGCTTTTTCGGCTCGTCGGTCATTAGCACGACGTCCGCCGCCTCCGTTGCCGCGTCGGAGCCGAGCTGCCCCATCGCAACGCCGACATCAGCCATTGCGAGGACGGGCGCGTCGTTAATCCCGTCGCCGACGAACACGGTTGCGCCGCGCGAAACGCCTTGCAATTGCTCAAGTTGCGCCACTTTGTCCTGCGGTAAAAGCTCCGCGTGCACGTCGGTGATGCCGAGACTTTGCGCCACCGATTCGGCGACCGCGCGGCTGTCTCCCGTGAGCATCGCGATTGTGGTTACGCCCAGCCCGCGCAGCGACGCGATTGCCTGCGCCGCACCGACTTTCGGCTCGTCGGAGACGACGATGCGCCCCGCGTAAACGCCGCCGCACGCGATGTGAATTGCGGTGCCGATGGCCGAAACATCTTGCGCCGCAACGCCGTTTTCGGTCAGCAGGCGCGCGGAGCCGGCGAGTATTCGTCGTCCGCCGACCGTTGCGGCAACGCCGCGACCGGGAATTTCCTCGTAATCGGAAATGGCTCCAAGGTCAACGCCGCCTGTGAACGCACGGGTTACGGAGACGGCAATCGGGTGCGTGGACTGCGATTCCGCTTGCGCCGCAAGGCTTAACAGCTCGTCGCGCGTGAAACCAGCAGCGGGGGTTACGTCGGTTACGGAAAACACTCCGCGCGTCAGCGTGCCTGTCTTGTCGAACACGAAAGTCGTTGCGGCGCAAAGGGCTTCGAGGTAATTACCGCCCTTGACGAGTATGCCGTTGCGTGACGCGCAACCGATGCCGCCGAAGAAGCCCAGCGGGATTGAAACCACGAGCGCGCAGGGGCACGAGATGACGAGAAAGATGAGCGCGCGGTGGAGCCATTCGGTGAAATCCGCGCCGAACGCAAGCGGCGGTAAAACCGCCAAAAGTACTGCAACGCAGACGACTGCGGGCGTATAGACACGCGCGAATTTGGTGATGAAGCTCTCCGTCGGCGCTTTTTTGGCGGCGGCGTTTTGCGTCATTTCAAGGATTTTCGCGACGGTGGATTCGGCGTAGGCGCGGGACACCTCGACGGTGAGCAAGCCGGACGTGTTTACGGAGCCGGAGAGCACCGCGTCACCCGCAGACACGTTGCGCGGCAACGACTCGCCGGTAAGCGCGGAGGTATCGAGCGCGGAGGTTCCGTCGGTTACAACGCCGTCAAGCGGGACGCGCTCCCCGGGCTTTACCACGATGAGCTGACCGACCTCAACATCTTGCGGCGCAACGACTTTCAGCTCGCTACCGACCTTGAGGTTCGCGCGGTCGGGTCTTATGTCCATGAGGGCGCGAATTGAGCGGCGCGAGCGCGTCACGGCAAAATCCTGACACAGCTCGCCGACTTGATAGAACAGCATGACGGCGCAGCCCTCGGGAAATTCGCCGATTGCGAACGCGCCGAGACTGGCGACGACCATGAGGAAATTCTCGTCAAACACCTTGCCGCGCAACAGGTTTTTGGCGGCGCGCAAAAACACGTCTCCACCGGCGAGCACGTATGCGGCGATGAACGGTATCAAGCGCAACCACCCGTCTTTCGGCAAAATAAGCGCGACGGCAAGCAGCGCGGCGCCGAACGCGACGCGGATTATCTTGAACCGCTCGCCGTCGTCGTCATCATCATCGTCGTCATCGTCGTCGCAATGACCGCAGGAGCAGCCCGATTCTTCCTCGCAATCGTCTTTTTCGTCGCGAAAATCCTCAACTTTTTGAAGCTTTTTATATACTTTTTTCATGTTTTTACCTACTTTTTAATCAATTTTTATTGGTATATGTGAACATATGAACAACTGTTCATATGTGAGCGCAAAAATAATTTGCGGCGCGAAACGGACGAGCTAAGCTTCGCTGACGTGCGACATGCCCTGCGCGAAGATTGACGCGACGTGCTCGTCGGCGAGCGAGTAATAGACCACTTTTCCGTCGCGCCGATTCTTCACGAGGCGGGAGAGACGGAGCGCGCGGAGCTGATGCGAAATTGACGACTTCGACATGCCGAGAAGAACCGCAATGTCGCAGACGCACATCTCCGAAAGGAGGAGCGCGGACACGATTTTGACGCGGGTGGAGTCAGAGAACACTTTGAATAGGTCGGCGAGGTTGAGCAGCGTGTCGTCGTCCGGCATGTGCGCGCGAACTTCGGCAACTACGTCGTCATGTATTGAGTCGCAGTCACAGCGGTCTTGCTCAAGGGCGGTTGTATCCATGGCGGCACTCCTTTATGTGTTTGGTTGAACAGTTGAACACTTACGCAACTATTATACGGGCGTCGCTCGTGTTTGTCAAGAGGGAGGTTGACATTTTGGCGATTAAATATATAATTATTTCTTGTCGCCATGCGGCGTAGTGATTTGTTAGTAATTTTAAGGAGTGGTTATATGTCAGAGAGGGATTTTGAGTTGGAAATGTCGGCGGGACCTCCGATACGGATTGACTCGGTTCAAAACGCGTCGGCGGAGAAGTACGCGCGCACGTGGGAGAATCCGCCCGAGCCTGTGGCGGAGAGCGCGATTGTCGAGACAGTGACACAAGACGTGGTTATCGTCGGTGGCGGAATCGCGGGATTATCGACGGCGGCGCGGTGCGGACAACTGGGCTTGAGTGCGATTGTGCTGGAAAAGTACAAGGGTATCGTTGCGCACGGGGCGCACATCGCGAGCGTCGGCTCCAAACTGCAACGCGCGAACGGAATTGACATCGACAAGCAGCAATTCGCGCGGGATTGGTTGCGCATATGCGGGAGCCGCGTGAACGAGGACTTGATGTGGCTGTACATTAACAAGAGCGAGGAAGCGTTTGAGTGGCTGCTGGAGCTGGGCGGGGACGAGATTGAACCCGTGCTGTTCGGCGGCAATTATCGCGGTCCCGACTTCACGGAGTACGCGGGGACGCACTTCGTTTCCGCAAAGCCTGACGGCAAGTACAAGCTGCGCGGCGCGGCTCTGATTTGCGAGATTATGGAGGACGTTGCGACGACGAACGGGGCGGTTATTCGGCGGCTGACTAACGCGGAGTACTTGGAAAAGGACGGCGAGCGCGTCGTCGCGGTCGTTGCGAAGTGCGAGGACGGGCAGTATCGGCGGTTCCGAGGGACGCGCGGCGTTGTACTCGCGACGGGCGACATCGGGAGTAACCCCGAGATGCTGCGCGAGTTCTGCCCGATTGGGTTGCTGCCCAAGCGGAACGGGTACTATCCCGCGGGGCTGAACAGCGGCGACGGGCACAAAATGGGCTACTGGGCGGGCGGCGAGTTTGAGACGGCTTCGTGGGCGTTGTCGCTGCACCTGATTGCATACTCGCTGTACAGCTTTTTCTTCCTGCATGTAAATATGGAGGGGAACCGCTTTATGAACGAGGACACTTGGGTTCAGGCTAAGGCGATTCGGATACTCATGCAGAAGCGCAACGACTGGGCTTGGTCGGTGTTTGACAGCAAGTGGTACGACGAGGTTGCGGCACTCGCGCGTTACGGCGGCGGACAGTTTACGGATTCGCTCGGCGCGGTTTACGGCGAGGAGTGGACGGCGCACAACAACGTGCGCGAGATGATTGAGAACTACGTCAAGAACGGGCTGTGTATTCGCGCGGACACGCTTGAGGAATTGGCGGCGGGTATGGGTGTGCCTGCGGAGAACCTGACGGCGACGGTTGAGCGGTACACCGAGTTCGCGAAGCGGGGGAAGGACGAGGATTACGGCAAGCGTTCGGTGCTGCTGACGACGGTGGACAAGCCGCCTTACTACGCGCTGAAGTTCGGTCCCGCGCTGCTGAACGTGTTCGGCGGGTTGCATGTGGACACGCGGACGCGCGTGCTGAACGCGGAAAAGGAACCTGTGCCCGGGCTGTACGCCGTGGGCAACGTGTCCGGCGGGCTGTACGGCGTGGACTATCCGCTGCTGCTGAGCGGCAACAGTCACGGGCGCGCGCTGACCTGGGCGCGAGCCGCCGCGGAGAGCTTGGCGGGGGAGTGAGGGTGGCGGTGACCTGTGGTTAGCAGACCCGTAATCGGGCTGATGCTCGGCGCGCTGTTTGCCGCGCTTGTTCTGTCGGCGGGCGTTGGCGGTGAAGGTGCATCGCCGACGGTCAAGTCCGACGCGGAGCTTGCCATGAAAATGTATGCGCGTTACCTGAACGGCGAAATATCGGCGCGGCATTACGGCTACGACGAAACGATTGGCGAGTTTCTGGCTGTTGAGAGCGAGCCGCGCCGCGCAATTGACCGATTTTGTATATATGACGTTGAAAATGACGGGATTCCGGAGCTGTATGTATACCTTGAAGCCGCTAATGATGTGGGGTGGATATGCTTTGAGGACGGCGTTTTGAATAATTATTTCAGTATGACGGCTTGATTCAACCTGCGCGACGACGGGGTGCTGTTCAGGGACGCGTGGACTCTCGGCGGCAGGTCGTATTGGTGGGAGAAATGCGTTGACGGGAAGTTTCAATATGCGGAATTTTCGCAATATGACACCGACCATGACGATGAATATGATTTCTTCATTTTCGGCGATGTGAGCGACATGCGGCGGGATTGGTTTGACTACGGCGGCGCGGATATATCAAAAGAGGAATGGAACGAGCTGACCGCGCCGTATTTCGCGGTGGGGGAGCCTGTTATAGAATGGGTGAAGTGGGAGGACTTTGACGCGTGGTACGCGCGGCAGGGTTTGTAACGCGGAGTTGTGATAAAATATTACATGCCCGAGCCTTGCGCCTGTAATATTTTATCTATTTTCAATAAATTTTACTTGAAGCGGCATACCGATTGTGGTACAATGACCGCAAGCGACTATTACAATAACGATTACTCAACGTGAAAAGGAGAAATGAAAATGGCAGAGACATACTCGAATTACAAGAAAATCTTTACGCCTATCAAGATTCGCGGGGTTGACTTCAAGAACCGCATAATCCTCGCTCCGCCCTCCCCGAACCTCGCAAGCCCGGACGGACTTGTGACGCACCAGTTCGTCGATTGGTTCCGCATGTTTGCGCGCGGCGGCGCGTCCATTCTTTACGTCGGTAACTCGTCTATAGACATCACCGAGTGTAAAGACGAAGAGTGTCAACTCGACCTGTCGAGCGACCACAGCATCTTGCCGATGTCTTGGTACGCTGAAATGGCGCAGGAATTTGACTGCCACGCGTCGTTGGAGGTCAACCACAACGGTAAGGACACCACGTTTGAAGCCGTCGGGCATGTGCCGTTCTCGTCGTCCCCGATTCCGGGCGACTCCGAGAAGATGCGCGCAATGCGCGAGGGTCGCGAGCCGTACATTCCGATTGAGATGGACCAAGCGAAGATTGACGAGACTGTTCTGAAGTACGCTAAGGCTTGCCAGCGTATGCAGCGCGCGGGCATGGACGTTGCGCTTCTGCACGGCGGTCACGGCAACCTGCTCGCGCAGTTCACGTCTCCGCACTACAACAAGCGCACCGACAAATACGGCGGTTCGCTTGAGAATCGCGCCCGCTTCGCGATTGAAGTCGTTGAAAAGACGCGCGAGCTTTGCGGACCGAACTTCGTTATCGACTACCGCATTTCTGCCGACGAGATTATCCCCGACGGTATGCATTTTGAAGAGACGCTGAAGCTCATGGAGATTCTGAAGAACCACGGCGTTGACATGTTCAACGTGTCTGCGGGTCTGCACTCCGAGGGCATGATGGCGTACATGAGCTATTGGCTGCAGAGCTACACCCAGATTCGCGGCTTTAACGCGCATTGGACGCAGAAGATTAAGGATTACTTCCAGGGCGACATTAAGCTCACCGCCGTCGGCTCGATTACGAGCATGGACCTCGCGGAAGAGTATCTGGACAAGGGCTGGGTTGATTTCGTCGCTATGTGCCGTCCGCTGATGGCGGACCCCGACGCGCCGAAAAAGGCAGCCGCGAACAGACCCGAGGACATTCGTCCCTGCCTGCGCTGCAACGCTTGCGCAATGCGTCTCGGCGGACCGAAAGTCATCAACTGCGCCGTTAACCCGCTGTCGGGCTTGACGAGCTATCTGCGCGACGGCGAAGTGCCGACCGCGAAAACTAAGAAAAAGGTCGCGGTTGTCGGCGGCGGACCGGCGGGTATCACCGCTCTCCAGACGCTGATTGAGCGCGGACATGACGTTACGCTGTACGAGAAGTCCGACCGTCTCGGCGGTTGCATCGTTCCCGCGGCGGCTCCTCCGATTAAGGCTGACATGAAGGATTACCTGAAGTGGCTCGACACGCAGACGAAGAAAATCGTCAAGAACGGGCTTGCCAAGGTTCTGCTGAACACGCCGGCGACAGCCGATTTGCTCAAGGTTGAGGATTACGACGCGATTATCATCGCTATCGGCGCAGACCCGCTGGTTCCGCGCAGCATTCCCGGCATCGACAAGTCCTCCGTCATGTGGGCGGCGGACGCGGAGACGAAGTACAAGTCCAAGGTCGGCAATAAGGTTCTTATCGTCGGCGCGGGCGACGTGGGCATGGAAGCGGCTCTCGACTTTGCCGAGGACGGCAAGGAAGTCGAAATTATCGACATCATCAAGGGCGGCTTCGGCTTCGGCGACCTGCCGCGTATGCTGACCGAAAAGGGCATTAAGGTTCAGTACGAGACTTCGCTCGCGGAGGTTACGGACACGGGCGCGGTTCTGAAGTCGGCTGACGGCACGACCAAGGAGATTGCGGTTGACAACGTGCTGCTCGCTATGGGTATGCGTATCAACACCGAGCTTGTTGAAGAGCTGCGCCACGCGGCTCCCGAGACGGAGTGCTTCATCGTCGGCGACGCGAAAAAGGTCGGCGGCAACATTTCGGCGGCGGTCAACGGCGCGTTCCAGGCGGCTCTGCACATTTAGGTTTGTGTAGGCTTTAGCTTCAGTAAAAAATGGCAAGGGTTTGCCCTTGCCATTTTTACGTTTAATTATCGGAAAGTAGGAAGAAAATATGATGAAAACAATTAAAAAGGTCTCGATTCTCGTGCTGACTCTCGCGATTCTTGTAACGGCGGCTTCTTGCGCAAAGGTTATGCAGGGCAATATTCAGACGGGCACATGGGCGGACGACGGAAAGACGTTCACGAACGAGTGGGCGAACCTCAAGCTCGTTCTGCCGGAGGGCTACACGCGTTTGTCGTCGGAGGAGATTGCGCAGTCGGTCGGCGCGGGCGACGATGTTGTCATCGGCAGCGGTGTTGACAAGACGGCGCTTGACGTTGCGAAGATGCGCACGGCTTATGACCTGATGGTCATAAAGGGCGACGGGCTGCCGAACGCGATTCTGATGTATGAGAACATTGCGCTTACGCCCGCTTTTAAGGGGTTGGACGAGAAAGGCTATTACAACGCGCTTGCGGAGCAGATGGCTGGGATAGCAGACTTTGCATTTGAGGACCTCGGCGTTAGCACAAAGACGTTCGCGGGAGAGACGTATACGGTGGGCAAAGGCTCGATGCTGGGCGGTCTTATGTTCCAGGAATACTATCTGCGCAAGCTGGACGGCGTTATTATCGCGCTTTGCGTTACATATTCCGAGGATACGCAAGCGGACGCGGACGCGCTTATCGCCGCGTTTGTTAAGGCGAAATAGGTTGAGTGAAACGAAAAAGCAAGCGGTTTGCACCGCTTGCTTTTTTTATTTGCCCCAGATTCCCGACAGGTCGAGCGCACCCGCGCTGCGCGCTTCCGCGCCGAACGTGTTGAACTCAAACACTTGGTTGTGGTTGATGCCGAACGCTACGCCGACGTCGTGCATGGTTTTGGTGTTGAACAGGAACGTGTTCAGGTTGCCGGCAGAGCGGCTTTCAATCCACGACATCATGTAAACGCCGTCGCGTATTTTGACGTATTGGCACGGCGACGACCACATGAGTCCGGGCTTGCCGTCGTCAAGGAAGATTGTCCACGAGTAGGATTCGGGGCTTGAATAGATGTGCTGTGAGGTCATTTCCCGCGTGTACGACCACGTGAACGACTTGCCGACAAGCTCTTTCGTGAACGCGTGGCGCTCGGTTGAGGGCGTTATGCCGTAGGCTTCGATTGCGCCGAAAAGGAATTCGCGCAGCGGCTCGCGCGGCACGTCGGGGTTGCCCATGTGACCGAACGCGCAGGTTGCAAGTCCGTTTTCAAGGTCTATGGCTGTCGCCATACTGACGGCGGGTACCGCGCCCGTTATTGTGTGGGCGAACAGAACGAGCTTCGCGTCGGATTCAAACGCTTCGTAACGCTCCTCGTGCCACGCATCGGACTCGTCGGTGCGGAAACGCATCGTGTTCGCGCCCGTCAGCTCGTACTCCCAAGTAGGAGCGTTATCGAATTTCAGCTTGAACTTGCCGCCCCCGTGTGCGAGCGACCAGCGGTAGAGCAAATCCGTCGTCGGGAGCATGTGCTCGCTGTTGACGTTGCCCGGTCCGCGGAAGCTGCCGTCCCAGAACATGGCGGTGTCGCCCGCAATGTTGGCGCGTACCTCCGCTTCCGTCATCGGGTGCGTCATCTCGAACGGGCGGTAGACCATGCGAAAGTCGCCGAACGCGCCGAACGCGGGCGCGGCTTCCTGCGGCTTTTCCTTGATGGGGGAGTAGTTCGCGAGTTGCCCGAGATATGTGCCGCTCGCGCCGTAGACCGACAGCTCGCCCTCGTCGCTCTCGCCTATACCGAAGCGAATACCCGCAAGCTCCATCGTGATGAGGTCAAACACCTCGACTACGATTGCGCCGGAAAACTCGGCTTCAACGCGCGAATAAATGTAGCGGTGGTCGTCGATTGCTATGAAGTCCGACGGCGCGGTAACGGTTTGCAGGTCGGGGAGCCTGTTGAACGACGAGCAGACGGTTGACGCGTAGATTGTTTGGTACTTCCACAGCCCGCTTTCCCACAGGATTGCCTTGCCGATTAGGCGGTCGGTCGTCTTGTGCGACGCGCCGAGCGTGATTTTGCGCTGAATCTCGCGCGGGGGCGCGTTCTCGCCGTTGAACCAAATGTCGATTTTTGTCTCCTCGCCGGTGTCCGTGTCGGAAATTGTGAATACGCCGTTCAGCGCGCCGGGTTCGCGCCGGAAGGTGAGCTTCAGCGAATCAATTTCTTCTGAATCCGTCAATCGGGTTTCCCCGCCCAAGGGCGCGGTTTTCAGGATTTCGGCGACTTGCTCCGCGGTGAGCTTCGTGAAGTGCGTGTAAAACAGTTCGGACATTTTTATGCAGCTCCTTTATAATTAATAACCGAGGTTGAGGTCAACGAGACTTTCGAGGGGCTTGCCGTCTAGGTACGCGGTGATATTGCGGGCAATCAGCGCGGCGACGTAAGTGCCTGTCAGCGGCGATGACGCGAAGCCGGAGACGTGCGGCGTGAGTATCAGGTTTTCGCAGTCCCACAGCGGGCTGTCTTTGGGCAGCGGTTCGGGCGTGGTTACGTCTAAGCCCGCGAACACGCGCTTGTTTTGCAGCGCGTCAATCAACGCGTCTTGGTCAATCGCGCCGCCGCGACCGATGTTCAGGATAATCGCGCCGTGCTTGAGCGCTTCGATGCGTTCGCGGGTAAGGATTCCCGCTGTGTTCGGCGTGTTCGGCAGGCAGAGTGCTACGATGTCTGTGCCCGCGAGAGCCGCGTCCAGCTCGTCGATTGTGTACAGTTCGTCGAGATAGTCGGGCTTTGCGGAAGCCGTGCGTTTCACGCCGCGCACGGTTGCGCCGAGAGCTTTCATCTTGCGGGCATACGCGCCGCCGATGTCGCCAACGCCGACGACCGTGACGGTTGACGTGGAAATTGAGCTTGCCGTGCCGAGGTTAACCCACTCGTGCCGCGACTGCGCCGCAAGGTATTGCGGCAGTTGCTTTTGAATTGCGAGCGTGTAGAGCAGCAGGTATTCGGACAGCCCCTCGCCGAACGCGCCGGACGCGTTTGTGAGCGTGAAGCCACGCGTTTTTGCGAGTTCGACGAGACGCTCAACGCCCGCGTAGCACGTTTGCACCCACTTTAGGTTCGCGGCGCGCTCAATGTGCGGCGGGTGAATGTCGCCGAGCAGGACTTCGGCGCGCTCAATCGCGTCGTCCCACTCGCCGATGTCGAGAAATTTCAGTTCGGCGCGACCGCTTGCGGCGGCGGTGATTGCGGCGCGCTGCGACTCCGTGAGGTTGTAAATGACGACAAAGCTTTTCGGCATGGCATACCCTCCAATTTTTGCTTTAATTTTACGCTATCGGCGCGGATTTGTCAAAATAGATTTATTAAAAATTGTCTTGACAGAAAGGGTTGTTGGTGCTATTATGTCTAGGCGGTCTTGTGAACCGCAAATATGCGCGCGAGTGGTGGAATCGGCAGACTCGCCGGCTTCAGGTGCCGGTGCTCTTCACGGGCGTGCGGGTTCAAGTCCCGCCTCGCGCACCAATGGTCCCTTAGACGAACCTTTTGTGGTACGTTTAAGGGACATTCTATTTGCCCGTCTGCCGCGTTGCGGTAGGTTATGCTGGGGTCGTCAAACAGGTAAATTCTGCCGAATGGTTGCCACTCTACCGCACAAAACCGCGAATGCGTATTGAATCTGCCGCGAGTTTGTGGTACAATATAGAAGCAAACACGAATGAGGCTTTAGACAGAAAGGGAGGATATATTATGAGTTTTAGACAAGGAAAACATGGGAAGAAAATCGTGTCCGCGCTATTGGTGGCGCTATGCATTGCGGGGGTGCTTGCGGTTGCGCCGCTGACGGTGAGCGCGGAGGACTCGGAGGGCTTTACGGACGTGCGGGAGTCAGATTGGTTCTATGGCGACGTTGAGTTTGTGCACGCGAACGGGTTGTTTAACGGCACGAGCGAAACCGAGTTCAGCCCGGAGGAGCCGCTGACGCGCGCGATGCTCGTTACGGTGCTGTTCCGTCTGGACGCGCCGGCTAGAGGTCCGAGCACGACTGATTTTATTGATGTTCCGACGGACGAGTATTACTCCGACGCGGTGGCATGGGCGGCGGCAAACGGCATCGTGAACGGCGTGGGCGACGGCAAGTTTGAACCTAACGCGAAAATCACGCGGCAGGATTTGGCGGTGATTATCCTGCGCTACATGACGTACAAGGAAATCAATCTCGTTGTGACGCAGCAGTATATCATCTTCGCGGACGAGGAACTGATTGCGGATTACGCGAATAACGCAATACAAACGCTGTTCAAGCTCGGTATAATTAACGGAGTCGGCGGCAACGCCGTCAACCCGTTGGGCAGCGCGACGCGTGCCGAGGTTGCGGCGATTCTGCACAGATTCGTGGAATTGACGAAGCCGGAGGAAACGCCGCCCGTAGAGGAAACGCCGCCTGTTGTCGGTGGTTACACGGAGGAGCGGGACTTGACCGCGGAGGATACCGAAATATTCAACGCGGCAACGGCGGAGCTTGTGGGCGTGGATTTCTTGCCGCTGAAAGTTGCGACGCAGGTTGTTGCGGGTACGAACTATCGGTTCTATTGCAAGGCGACACCGGTTGTGCCCGAACCGATTGAGTCTTACGTTTACATCACGATATTCGTTCCGCTGCCGCACACGGGGGACGCGGCAACGGTGACGAGCGTTGTTGCTGTGGAGGAATAAGTCGGAGCACTCAATTAGATAGCTGATGAAGCCCCTTGTGGACACGATGTTTGCAAGGGGTTTTGTTGTTGTTGGGGGGGGGTTCTGAAAAATATTTATTTTTTTGCAAAAAAGGGCTTGGCGTAGCGGTGACGCACAGGCGTGTTGGGGAGTAATTTCTTGCGGTGGTGGAAACTATGCGAAACAATATTGACAAACAGCACCGCCGCGTGATATAATACCTCATTCAAAAGGCTGTGACGAAGAGTGTCCGGTTGGGTTGCCTGCAGAGAGCCGACGGTTGGTGCGAGTCGGCGGCGAGCCGCCAATATGACATGTCGCTTCTGAGCCGGGGGAGGAGCGCGGCGTTTGCCGCGGGTAGAGCCCCACGTATGCCGCGTTAAGGCGTTGGGCGTGTATTTGCAATACGTCCGTTAAGGTGGCGCGTTGTCCGCGTGTTTGTCGCGCGGTCGCAGGGCGCAATTTGAGTGGTACCGCGGGATTACAATCCCGTCTCAAAGAACAATCTTTGGGGCGGGATTTTTCTGATTCTGTACCCCGAATATAAAGGAAGTGGCGTTATGAGAGAACTGGAAAAGATTTACGACCCCGCGAGCACGGAAGCGCGCATATACAAAATGTGGCTTGACGGCAATTATTTTCACGCGGTGATTGACCGCGCGAAGAAGCCGTTCACTATCGTTATCCCGCCCCCGAACGTGACGGGACAGCTGCACCTCGGGCACGCGTTTGACGAGACGCTGCAGGACGTTCTGATACGCGTGAAGCGTATGCAGGGCTACGCCGCGCTGTGGGTGCCGGGCACAGACCACGCGGGAATCGCGACGCAAATCAAGGTTGAGGAGGAGCTGCGCAAGGAGGGCTTGACGCGCTATGACCTCGGGCGCGAGACGTTTTTGGAGCGCGTCTGGGAGTGGAAGGAAAAGTACGGCAGCCGCATTGTGGAGCAGCTGAAAACCCTGGGTTGCAGCTGCGACTGGGAGCGCGAGCGGTTCACGATGGACGACGGCTGCTCTAAAGCCGTGCGTGAGGTGTTCGTCTCGCTGTACGAAAAAGGGCTGATTTACAAGGGCAATCGCATTATCAACTGGTGCCCGACGTGCACCACCGCGCTCTCGGACGCGGAGGTTGAGCACGAGGAGCAGAGCGGTTACTTCTGGCACATCAAGTACCCTGTCAAGGACTCGGACGAGTACCTGACAGTCGCGACGACGCGCCCCGAAACGATGCTTGGCGACAGCGGCGTTGCCGTCCACCCAGAGGACGAGCGTTACGCGCACCTTGTCGGCAAGACGGTAATTCTGCCGCTGATGAACCGCGAGATTCCGATTATCGCCGACGAGTACGTTGACCGCGAGTTCGGCACCGGCTGCGTGAAGATGACGCCGTGCCACGACCCGAACGACTTTGAGGTCGGGCAGCGGCATGGTTTGGAGCAGATTCTCGTGCTTGACAACGAGGCTAAGGTCATAAACGGCGGCAAATACAACGGGCTTGACCGCTATGACGCGAGAAAAGAGATTGTCGCAGACCTTGAGACACTCGGATTGCTCGTCAAAATCGAGGAGCACGCGCACTCTGTCGGCACGTGTTATCGTTGCGGCACAACGGTTGAGCCGATTACAAGCCCGCAATGGTTCGTGAAGATGGAGCCGCTGACAAAGGACGCGCTCGACGTCGTTGAGGACGGACGGATTAAGTTCGTGCCCGACCGTTTTGTGAAAACCTACAACAATTGGTTCAGTAACATGCGCGACTGGTGCATTTCGCGCCAGCTCTGGTGGGGGCACCAAATACCCGCTTGGTACTGCGCCGACTGCGGCGAAATCACCGTCGCGCGCGAGGACCCGACGGAGTGCGCGCATTGCCACGGCAAGAACATCACGCGCGACGAGGACGTGCTGGACACGTGGTTCAGCTCCGCGTTGTGGCCGTTCTCGACGCTCGGTTGGCCCGAAAAAACGCCGGATTTGGACTACTTCTATCCGACGAGCGTGCTCGTGACGGGGTACGACATTATCTTCTTCTGGGTGGCGCGCATGATTTTCTCGGGCATGGAGCACATGCGCGAGCGTCCGTTTGAAACCGTGCTGTTCCATGGGCTGATTCGCGACGCGGAGGGACGCAAAATGTCCAAGTCGCTCGGCAACGGAGTTGACCCAATTGAGGTCATAAATACCTATGGCGCGGACGCGCTGCGATTCAACATCATCACGGGCAACTCACCCGGTAACGACATGCGCTTTTACACGGAGCGGTGTGAGGCTATGCGCAACTTCGCGAATAAGATTTGGAATGCGAGCCGCTTTGTCATGATGAACCTCACGATTGAGGACAACGCTCTGCCCGAGACGCTGGAGCTTGAGGACAAGTGGATTCTGTCGAAGCTGAACGCGACGATTCGCGAGGTGACGGAGAACATCGACCGCTTTGAGCTTGGCATCGCCGCGACGAAAATCTACGACTTCATCTGGGATTCGTTCTGCGACTGGTACATTGAGCTGACGAAACCGCGCCTGAACGGAGAGTCCGAAGCGGCGAAAATCGGCGCGCAACGCGTCCTGCTCTATGTGCTGACCGAGACGCTGAAGCTGCTGCACCCGTTTATGCCGTTCATTACGGAGGAAATATTCCAAGCTTTGCCGCACAGCGGTGAGGTAATCATGACGGCGGCGTATCCCGTGTTCTCCGCGGCGCACGATTTCGCGCGGGAGGAAGCGGAGTTTGAGAGCATTATGGCGGCGATTCGCGCCGTGCGTGCCCGCCGCGCGGAGATGAATGTGCCGCCGTCCCGCCGCAGTAATGTCATTATCGCGACGGAGAAAACCGATGTGTTCAACATGGGGCGCGCGTATATCATGAAGCTCGCCTACGCATCGGAGCTTACGGTTGCGCAGGAGCCGCCGATTGGCGCGGACGGCTACGTCACGGTTGTGACTGGCGACGCGCGGATTTACATGCCGCTTGCGGAGCTTGTGGACCTCGCGGCGGAGCGCGCGCGAATTGAGAAAGAGCTTGCAAAGGCGCGGCAAGACCTTGAGCGCATTGAGCAAAAGCTCGCGAACGAAGCGTTTACGGCGAAAGCGCCCGCGAACGTTGTGGACGCGGAACGCGCCCGCGCGGACAAGGCGAAGGCGCTGATTGAGAATCTTGAGGAGAGCTTGGCGGCAATCGGGAAGTAAGGGGGATATATAAAGCAGGTGCTGACGCACCTGCTTTTATTTTTCATCTAGAATATATGTAAAATCTTTTTAATAATAGCGATTGGAACAAACAACCAACCGAGCAGAACGCCGAATAATACCCGCATGAATGTCCCCATGAACAATGAGCCAACACGAAATACGCGCCCAATCGACCAGTATCCGGCAGCGGCATAAGCCAATATCAAAATAATTCCCATGCTTTTACCTCCTTTGATATATTTATCGAGTGACTTACCACATAATATCACAATATATACCCTGTGTCAACAAATTGATGATAAATATCGTCCAAATGATTACATAAGTGATTTACTATCAAGTTGAGGTGTAATCATATGATTGGTATTGGAGAAAAAATAAAGACGTTGCGCAAGGACAAGCACTTGACCCAACAGGAGGTTGCGCAGAGGATTGGCGTCAGCAAAGCGATGATTTCTTCTTATGAACTTGAGAGCCGTATGCCGAATTACGCGATTCTGGTGAAGCTTGCTTCACTATTTGGCGTAACGACAGACTTCCTTTTGGGTATGCGTAATGCTCATATGATTAGCATTGACGGGTTGAGCGAAGATGATGTTTCGGTGGTCATGTCGCTTATTGAGCATTTGAAAACAAGAAAATAAGTTCATACCCGAGGCAATTATAGTCAGCGTCAATATCCGACATAATCTACTCCGGCTAAAGCTATATAATACCCGATGGACAGGCTCTTGGAGCTGTTTGTCGGGTATTTTTCGTACATAGGGGGAGGGAACACAATGACAATAACATCAAGCTGCGACGGCGGCGCGCTTACGCTTGCGTTTGAGGGGGAGCTTGACCACCACGCGGCGCGTGAAGCGATGCTCGGCATTGAGCGGGACATTGAGCGTTACTTGCCGCGCGCGTGCGTGCTGGACCTCGCGCGGCTGTCGTTTATGGACTCGTCGGGCATTGCCGTTATCCTGAAAGCGCACCGACGCATGGCGGAGCTGGGCGGAACGGCGAGCGTCGTCGGCGCGGGAAAGCAGCCTTACAAGGTTTTGGACGCGGCGGGACTGCGCCGCCTTGTTAAAATAGAAACGACGGTGTAAAGGAGTTACATATGAAAGAGATAAACAGCGTTAAAATCGAGTTCTTGAGCCGTTCCAGTAACGAGAGCTTCGCGCGGAGCACGATGGCGGCGTTCGCCGCGCAGCTTGACCCGACGCTTGACGAGTTGGGCGACATTAAAACGTCGGTCAGCGAGGCTGTCACGAACTGCATTGTTCACGGCTATCCTGACACGCTCGGCAAGATTCAACTGCGCGCGCGTATTTTCCCCGACAACTCAATTGAAATTACCGTGCGCGATTGGGGGCGCGGCATAGCCGACATTGACGCGGCGCGCGAGCCGATGTTCACGACGGGCGGGGAGGAGCGCAGCGGTATGGGCTTCACGATTATGGAGAGCTTTATGGACAAGCTGCGCGTGCGCAGTTCGACGGGGCGTGGCACAACCGTTACGATGACGCGGCGCATTTCACCGCGCGCGCAGTTGCGAGCCGCAAAATGATGGACGCAACGGCTCTTGCGCGATTGGCGGACGCGAGGAACGGCGACCGTGAAGCGTGCGACGAGGTTGTGCGCGCGAACTCGGGGCTTATCTGGAGCGTCGCGCGGCGTTACTTCGGTCGCGGCGTGGACCCCGACGACTTGTATCAGCTCGGTTGCGTCGGGTTCCTGAAAGCGGTGCAGGGCTTTGACCCCGATTACGGCACGCAGTTCTCAACGTATGCCGTGCCGAAAATCGCGGGGGAAATACGCCGCTTCCTGCGCGACGACGGCAGTATCAAGGTCAGCCGCAGTATTAAGGAACGCGCGTACCTGATACGTAGTGTGCGCGCCGCGCTTGAACAGCGGCTGGGGCACGAGCCGACTTTGTCGGAGCTTTCCGCCGAGCTGAATATTTCGGCGGAGGACATCGCGATTGCCGAGACTGCGACGGGTGCGCCGGAGTCGCTGCAACGCGAGACAGGGGAGGACGGCTTCACGCTCGAGAGCGTAATTTCCGACGGCGACACGGAGGAAAAGCTCGTCGAAAGCGTCGCGTTGCGCGAGGCGACGCACACTCTGCCGGAGCGCGAACGCATGGTTATCGAGCTGCGCTATTTTCGCGGCATGACGCAGGACGCGGCGTCGCGCGTGCTGTCCGTGTCGCAGGTTCAGGTGTCGCGGCTTGAGCGGCGCGCGCTGACAAAGCTGCGGCAATTGTTGGAATGACGGGTTGCTGTGATTGCGCCGAAGTGCCGCCATGATTCAACTGATAGTGCTCCGTGATTTGACACATAGTGCTGTCGCGATTCAACACATAGTGCTCCGCACTTGACACAAACTCAAAAAGGGATATAATAGTCGCGGACTATTGTATCCCTTTCTTTTATTTTGCAGAAAAGAGGTAATCATAATGCCCGAATCTAAACTGAATGTACTGCGTCCTGAAGAGCTTCCCGGTGTGCTGCTGCTTGAGCTGGACGGAGCCGCGACTTTGAACGCGCTGTCCGCGGCATTGCTCACCGCGCTTGCCACCGAATTGCGCGCCGCGCGGCGCGACGATACCGTTAAGGCGGTGCTGCTGACGGGAGCGGGGGAAAAAGCGTTTTCGTCGGGGTTGTCGCTCAATGAGCTGGACACGATGGAGACGGACGAGGACCGCCGATTCTTCTACAATGTCAATCTCGAAATACGCGAGGCGATATTCGCGCTGGACAAACCCGTAATCGCGGCGGTGCGCGGGCAATGCGTCGGCGGCGGGTTCGAGATTGCGCTGTGCTGCGACCTTATCTACGCGTGCGAGGGCGCGTCATTCCTGCTGCCCGAGGCGCGTATCGGATTGACCCCCGGCGCGGGCGGCGCGATTAACCTAGCGGCGAAGCTGCCGCTGAACCGAGCGATGGAAATCCTGTGGTTCAGCGAGCGCGTCGGCGCGGAGGAGATGCACAGGTGGGGCGTTGTGAATAAGCTAATACCGGAGAACGTCTATTGGGAAGAGGTGACGAAATACGTTAACAAGCTGCTTTCCAAGCCGCAGTCCGCAATTCGCGGGATTAAGCAGATATTGACGCATACGGCGGTGTTCGGCGACCAGAGCGAGTCGCTTAAGGCGGAGCGTCGTCTCGCGGTGGACACGATGGATACGGACGACTTCCGCGCGGCTCTCGCCGCGTTTCATAACAAGAGTAAATAGTTTAGAAATAGGATTTGAGGGATTCAGGTGAAAGAAATATCGAAAATAGCGGCGGCGGTGCAACCATCAACGACGCTCGCGGTGGACAGCTTGGCGAAGCAAATGCGCGCGGACGGGCTTGACGTAATCGGTTTCGGCACGGGTGAGCCGGACTTTGATACGCCGAATAATATTAAGGAAGCGGCTTACAGCGCGATTCGCGAGGGGCGGACGAAATACACGCCCGCGTCGGGCATTTTGCCGCTGAAAGTCGCGGCGGCGCAGCGTCTGCGCATTGATTGCGGCATTGAATACGAGCCGTCTCAAATCATAATCGCTTCGGGTGCAAAGCACTCGTTGTTCGCCGCGCTCATGGTGCTGACGAATCCGGGAGACGAGATTATTGTGCCCGCGCCATACTGGGTGACGTATACGGAAGCCGTTAAAATGGCGGGCGGCGTGCCCGTTATTATTCGCGCGGAGGAGAGCGCGGGCTTCAAAATCACCGCCGAGCAATTGGACGCGGCGATTACGCCGAAAACCAAGGCATTGATTATTAACAATCCGTCAAATCCAACGGGAATGCTGTACAATCGCGCGGAGCTGCAAGCGATTGTTGACGTGTGCGTGAAGCGCGACCTTTACATAATTGCCGACGAGATTTACTACAGGCTCGTCTATGACGACCGCGAGTTTGTGTCAATCGCGTCGCTTGGGGGCGACGTTAAGGAGCGCACTATCCTTATTAACGGCGTGTCGAAGTCATACGCGATGACGGGTTGGCGCATCGGCTACTCCGCGTCAAGCACGCGGCTTGCGAAGCTGATGGGCAATTACTTGAGCCATTCGACCTCCGCACCGAGCACTATTTCACAGTACGCCGCCGTTGAAGCGTTATCGGGCGACCAGACGACGATAGACGCGATGCGCGACGAGTTTCAGCGTCGCCGTGACTATACTGTGGCGCGTATCAACAGCATTGCGGGCATTAGCTGCATAATGCCTGACGGCGCGTTTTACGTTATGATTAACATTCGGAAGCAACTGGGCAGAACTCTGGGCGGACGCTTGATAAACGGCGGGGACGACTTCGCGCTCGCGTTCTTGGAGACGGGACTTGTCGCGCTCGTATCCTGCGCGGGCTTCGGCGACCCCGACTTTGTGCGAATGACGTATGCCGCGAGCTTGAAGGACATTCGAGAGGGACTGGACAGACTTGAAAAATTCCTGTCGGAATGACGGTATCGAAACAAACGAGAGGAGCATAACATGCCAACAAACACTTACGAATCACCGCTGTCCTCGCGTTACGCGAGCGACGAAATGCAATACCTGTTCTCCGCGGACAACAAATTCAGGACATGGCGCAAGCTTTGGGTCGCGCTCGCGCGGGCGGAGGGTGAGCTTGGACTGGGCATAACGGCGGAGCAGGTCGCGGAGATGGAAGCGCACATTGAGGACATCGACTACGAGTACGCCGCCGAGATGGAGAAGAAGCTGCGCCATGACGTTATGGCGCATGTGCACGCTTTCGGCAAGGTCGCGCCGTCGGCGATGCCGATAATCCACTTAGGAGCCACGAGCTGTTACGTCGGCGACAACACGGACATTATAACGATGCGCGACGCGTTGCTGCTCATTCGCGAGAAGCTGCTTAAGGCTATCGCGCGGCTGTCCACGTTCGCGAACGAATACAAGGACGTGCCTACGCTTGGGTTTACGCACTTTCAGTCCGCACAGCTGACGACCGTCGGCAAGCGCGCGTCGCTGTGGATTAACGAGTTCCTTATGGACGTCGGCGAGGTGACGCGGCGCATAACGACGTTGCGTTTGCTCGGCAACAAGGGCACGACGGGTACGCAGGCGAGCTTTATGGAGCTATTCGACGGCGACCATGAACGCGTGAAAATGCTGGAGGAAATGATTTCGTCCGAGATGGGCTTCCCCGGCTCGGTGCCCGTTTCGGGGCAGACATATTCGCGCAAAACGGATTACATGGTGCTGTCGTCGTTGTCGGGGATTGCGCAGTCGGCGGCGAAATTCGCGACGGACATGCGGCTGCTCAGTCACCTGAAAGAGCTTGAGGAGCCGTTTGAAGCTTCGCAAATCGGCTCAAGCGCGATGCCTTACAAGCGCAACCCGATGCGCAGCGAGCGCATTTGCAGTCTCGCGCGGTACGTCATGACCGACGTGATGAACGCTTCAATGACAAGCTCGAACCAATGGCTGGAGCGCACGCTTGACGATTCGGCGAACAAGCGCATATCGGTTCCCGAGGCGTTCCTTGCGACGGACGCGATTCTGAACATCGTCATCAACGTCGCGTCGGGTATTCAAGTGTATCCCAAGGTCATCGCGAAGCATATCGCGGAAGAGCTGCCGTTCATGGCGACGGAGAACATTATGATGCGCGCGGTGCGCAACGGCGGCGACAGGCAGGTGCTGCATGAGGCGATTCGCGTGCACTCGCGCGAGGCGGGCGCGGTCGTTAAGGAGCTGGGGAAGCCGAACGATTTAGTTGCGCGAATTGCCGCCGACCCGTTGTTCGGGCTGACCGAGGAGGAGATTACGGCGGAGCTGAACCCCTTGAGCTTCATTGGGCGCGCGCCGGAGCAGGTGTCGGAATTTTTGCAGAACGACATTGCTCCGCTGCTGAACAAGTATCAGGTCACGGACCTTAGTACGCCTGAATTAAAGGTGTAAACCTTTAGGCGGGCTTATAAGTTTTAGGCTGAAAGAACAGGCGCGTTGAGTGACGCGCCTGTTCTTTTGTGTTTGCATATTTATTTGCGAAAATAAAAATATTTCAAATTTGTTCCGATTCTGTAGTAATTTGTAATAAATTCCACAAACGTGCTTGAGCGGCAATAATCCCCAAAAAAGCTTTGCAACGCAATAACATTAGTCTTACACGAACGTTGCAGAAAGGCAAAAACAATGATGAAAATGTCATTGACATGAAACCTATTTTGGTTTATTATTAAAATTGATATTCTGGTAGAATATTGTTTGCTAATACTTGGTCAAAACAAGTTTGGTTGGGAAAGTAATTTTGGGGGTATGGATATGACTACGAATAATTGGAAAAAGGCGCGAATCTGGAGACGTGCAATCTCTATGCTGATGGCGGTTATGATTTCGCTGTCGCTGTTTGTGCAGCCGCTCGCCGTGAGTGGGGTTGACGCTAACGGCGTGGAGGTTACGTTTGGTGAAACGTTCAGCTTTGTCGAGGGTACGGAGGACGCTGACGGTACAGTCTCGTTCACGGCGACACTCTCGGCAGGGGCGGCGTTGAGCGATGTTTCTG
>JAISKH010000059.1 GCA_031261325.1 Oscillospiraceae bacterium | reverse complement strand
CATTTGCGATAGCGACTGGAGATTCAAGTGCTTTGAGAAGGGGGATTCTTAAGGGGCACAGCCCCTTAAGCGCTCTTTCCCCCCTTTCTTGCGTAAGAAAGGGGGCGCCGTCCGCGTAGGACACGGAACTCGCCCGCGCCGACGCGCGACGGACAGAGAACATCTAACAGATACCAGATAACAGATATGGAACGGAAAGTTACGTCGTAGGACGAGAACAGGAAGCGTTGCTGCGGCAAGACACAGAGAATAATGATGTGTTAACATTGTAATATTAACAATACAACAAATAATGAAAAGGAGCAATTATAATGAGCGAAAAAAAGTATCTTGGCGTATTCGACACCGTTGAGGAAGCAATCGACGCGTCAATCGCCGCGCAAAAAACGCTGATGCGCGACCACACCACCGAGGACAGGCAGAAAATGATTGAGAACATCAAGAAGTACGCAATCGACAACCTTGACACCATCTGCCACTTGGAGGTGGACGAATCCGGCTACGGGCGGTATGAGGACAAAATTGAGAAGAACTGGGGCAGCTTCCTGTGGACGCCGGACACAAAGGACGTGCCCGAAAAGACATTTTTCGGCTCCAAGGGACTTACCGTTGACTACTTCGCGCCGTTCGGCGTTATCGGCGCGGTCACGCCCGTCACGAACCCCGCGTCAACGATTGTCGCGAACTCAATCTGCAACCTCGCCGTCGGCAACGGCATCGTGTTCAACCCGCACCCCGCCGCGCCGACAGCCGCCGCTTTCACCTGCGACCTCGTTAACCGCGCGATTGTGGACGCGGGCGGACCCGCGAACCTCGTCGCCATTCCTGCCAAGCCGTCCATGCAGACGCTCGACGTGATAATGAAGCACCCCGCAATCAAGCTCCTGCTCGGAACGGGCGGACCCGCAATGGTCAAGGGGCTTATGGCAAGCGGTAAAAAGGTCATCGCCGCGGGTCCCGGCAACCCGCCGTCACTCGTGGATTCCTCCGCCGACCTCGCTTTCGCCGCGCTGAACCTCACGATGTCGTCAACGTTTGACAACAATATCCTCTGCGTCGGCGAAAAGGAAGCTTTCGTCGTGGACGAGGTGTTTGACGCGTTCATGGCGGAGATGGCGAAGGAGATGGAGGACGAGCACAAGTCCGCCGCGGAGCAAATCCTGCGCGACGTGGTTGGGCGCACCGTCGAACCCGCCGAGAAGAAGTTCAAGAACGTATTGCTAACGCCCGAGCAGGTTGAAAAGCTCGTTGAGCTGTGCCTTAACCCGCCGAAAGAGGGCGAGGACGAATGGACGGCGAACAAGAAGTTCGTCGGCAAGGACTGCCGCGTCATTCTCGAAGCCGCCGGTATCCCCTATGAGGGCGACCCGCGTCTCGCGTATTTCGAGGCTCCGAACGACCACCCGTTCGTGCAGACCGAGCAGATGATGCCGATATTCCCGATTGTCCGCTGTAAGGACTTTGAGGACGCGATGGACAAGGCGGTTTTCGCCGAGCACAACAACGTGCACTCCGCGTCAATCTGGACGAAGGACCTGTTCCACGCGACGGCGTTCGGCAAGCGCATAAACACAACGGTTTACGTCATGAACGGGCGCACGTTCGCCGCGTTCGGGCTTGGCGGAGAGGGCAGCAACTCCCCCACAATCGCAACCCCCACAGGAGAGGGCGTAACGGGCCCGCAAAGCTTCGCGCGCAAGCGTAGGTTTGTCATGGCAAACGGACAAGGATACGTAATCTAATTGACAGTTGACAATTGACAATTGACAATTTTGGACGCGACTATAAGACTTGCGACAGCAACAGCACTAATCCTTGCCATGTGGCGGCTTGCAACCTTAGCGTTGACCTTTTGCCCGTTGCGGCGCAGTTGGTTTGCGCATAGCTTGCGGGGGATTCTCAAGGGGGTTTCCCCCTTGAGCGGGCTTTTCCCCCATTTTCCCCCGTTGGAAAATGGGGTCCCCGCCGGACAGGCGAAGCGAATCTCCTTTGAGATTGAAAAATGAATCAAGCAACAAGCCGCCGCGAGAGCGGCGGCTTACATTATAGGAGGGTACCCTGTGAAAATAAAAACCTTTAACGACCTCGCCGTCGCGGCGAAAGCCATGCCGCGAAAGACGGTTATCGCCGTCGTTCAGGCGCAGGACGAACACACGCTCGACGCGCTCGTAAAAGCAAAGCGCGAGGGGCTGGTGGACGCGCTGCTTATCGGCGACGCGGAGAAAATCGGCGCATTGCTCGGGCGGCTGGGCGGACTTGACCTGAACTTCACGGTCGTGCCCGCCGCGACGCAGGAGGACGCGCTCGCGCTCGCGGTCGCGGCAATACACGATGGGCGCGCGGGCGCGCTCATGAAAGGCAAAATCGACTCCGCCGACTTCCTGAAAGCCGTCGTCTCGCGCGACAACGGCATTCGCGGGGAGGGCAAGCTGTCCGTAATCGGGTTCTACGAAACGGCGGCTTACCACAAGCTTTTCGCCGTCACGGATTTCGCGATGAACACCACGCCCGATGTGGACGGCAAGCGCGCGATTCTCGGCAACGCGGTCGCGCTGCTTTGCAAGCTGGGCGTTGCGAACCCGAAGGTTGCCGTGCTGTCGGAGTCCGAGAAGCTGAACCCGAAGATTCCCGCGTCCGCGGACGCCGCCGCGCTGAAGCAGCTTTGGCAGGACGGCGAGATTACGGACTGCGTGGTTGAGGGTCCGATTTCGTTCGACCTTGCGACGAGCGCGGAAGCGGCTGAAATTAAGGGTTACACCTCACCCGTCGCGGGGGACGCGGACTTGCTGCTCGTACCCGACATTGTGTCCGGCAACATTCTCGTCAAGTCGCTGACGGGCATTGCGGGCGCGCAGACGGCGGGCACCCTGCTCGGCGCGAGAATCCCCGTAATCATGACCTCCCGCTCGGCGGAGGCGGCGGACAAGTTCTATTCAATCGCGCTCGCGGCAGTCGCCGCGGCGAAGTGAGGTGGACTGCGTGAGCGTTAAGATTTTGGCGGTAAACCCCGGCTCGACCTCAACGAAAATCGCGCTGTTTGACGGCGAGACGGAGCTGTTTTCCGAAAACCTGCACCACTCGCCGGAGGAGCTGCGCCCGTTTAACGAGATTCAGGACCAGCTCAATTTCCGCGCGGAGACGGTTGAAACGGCGGTGACGCGGCGCGGTTATCGGCTTGAGGACGTTGACGTGTTCTCGGGGCGCGGCGGCGGCTTACTGCCGCTCGTCGGCGGCACATACGAGGTGACGGAGCTGCTTGCGGAGCACGCGTCGCGCGGCATGACGGGGCAGCACCCCGCGCAGCTCGCCAGCCAGATTTGCAAGCGGTTCGCCGAGAAATACGGCGGGCGCGCGTTCGTCGTCAACCCGCCGGACGTGGACGAATTTGCGGATGTGTCGCGCGTTGCGGGTCTGCGCGGCGTTTACCGCGAGAGCCATATCCATGCGCTGAACCAAAAGGAAATCGCGCTCCGCTATTGCGCCGCAAGGGGTTTGAAGTACGAAGAAGCGAACCTTGTAATCTGCCACTTAGGCGGCGGCATCTCCGTCACGGCGCACGAGCGCGGGCGCATGATTGACAGCAACGACATAATCAAGGGTTCGGGACCCATGACGCCGACGCGCGCGGGCGACTTGCCCTACGCGAAAGTCCTCGACCTCGCCTACAGCGGCGAATACACGAAAAAGCAGCTGACCGCCCGCCTGAACAAAAACGGCGGCTTGACGGACATATTCGGCACGGACGACCTGCGCGACGTTAAAAAGCTCGCCGAATCGGGCGACAAGTACGCCGCCGCCGTGTACGAGGGGTTCATCTACCAGAACGCGAAGTACGCGGGCGCGATGGCTGTCGCCCTGCGCGGCAAGGTGGACGCGATAATCCTGACGGGCGGCATCGCCCACAACGCCGACTTCTGCGAGAAGCTGCGCGGCTACGTCGGCTGGATAGCCGAAGTGGTCGTCATGCCGGGCGAGTTTGAGCTTGAGGCGCTGGCGGCGGGGGCGCGCCGCGTCGTCCTCGGCGAAGAGGAAGTTAAAATTTACACGGGGGTGCCCGTGTGGCAATCATATTAACCTTATTCCCCTGCGTCTTGCCGCAGCAACGCTCCTTGTTCTCGTCCTATCGTCGTATTCTTCCGTTCCATATCTGTTATCAGTTATTTATAAGTTGTTACCTACCCTTGCGCTACCCGCGCGGGGCCCCCTTTCTTATGCGAGAAAGGGGGGAAAGCGCATTTAAGAGGGGGTGAACCCCCGCTTAAAAATCTCCCCCATAGCTAGGCGCAAACCGATTGCGGCGTTACGGGCAGTAGGTCAACGCTTGGGTTGCAAGCTGCCACTTGGCAAGGATAAATCGTTGCAACAGGGTAGGCTTTCGCGCGAGCGAGCTTGCACTAGAAGTTTAGTCTTGTGCCGCGTAATGAGTGTTATCATTTGCGATAGCGACTGGAGACTACAGCGCATTGAGAAGCAGGGGGATTCTTAAGGGGGGCGCAGCCCTCCTTAAGTGCGCTTTCCCCCCTTTCCCGCATTGGAAAGGGGGCCCCGCGCGGGGAGCGCAAGCAAATCTCCTTTGAGAATAAACAACGATTAGTAAACTAAAAGAAGCAAGCGCGGCGTTACGCGCAACAAGTGCCCTGCGGGGGACGTGGGGAATAAGGAAAAGCCCGCCGAACGGCGGGCTTTTGTCAGAGCAAGCCTTTGGCTTGCAACATAGTTTTGATAATATCCACCGCGCCGTCCGTTCCGGTGAACGACGAGTTGATGACCAAGTCCGTGTGCTCTATGCCGCCCCACGCGCGGTTCGTGTAGTAGCGGTAGTAGTTCGCGCGGCTCTTGTCTATGCGCTTTAGCTGTGCCTCCGCGTTCTTGCGCGGCAGGTCGTAGTCCTCAATCGCGCGTTGCAGTCTGTCCTCTTTCTCCGCGCGGATAAAGACGCGCACAAGACCCGGCTCGTCGCGCAGAACGTAGTCCGCGCAGCGACCGATGATAATGCAGCTCTCGCGCGCGGCTATCTCGCGTATCGCCGCCGACTGTGAGAGGAACATCTTGTCGTTCGTCGGCGTGTCGTAATACGAAATAGAGTCCAACCCCGCGCCGGAAAACGCGGAGGTCGAATACTTGAAGTTAAGTAAGAAGTTGGACGGAACGTTCTCCTCGCTGCGCTCGATGTACCCGGGCGAAAGCCCGCTCTTCTCCGCCGCCATTGCTATGATTGACTTGTCGTAGCAACCGACGCCGAGTGCTTCCCCGAGCTTGTTGCCGATTGGGCGGCCGCCGCTGCCATATTCGCGGCTTATGGTAATGACATATTTGCTCATTATGGACACCTCCAAATGTATACTTGTACTGCTGATTTTATTATACCACAGTTTGGGTGATATTTCAAAAGAAATTTATGAAGAAATTTACGATTTCTCTATGAAAAATCGCGATTAGGCACTATAATAAGCTTACTATATAATATAGGAGTTGCGGATTATGATTTTTGAGCGATTCGCCGACAGGCGGTTTGTTTACTTCGACGGCGCGATGGGCACGATGCTGCAACGGAGCGGCTTGCCGAAAGGGAGCCGCCCCGACGTTATGAATATTCTCGCGCCGCAAGCCGTTGCGGACATTCACCGCGCCTATCGCGACGCGGGCAGCGACATTCTGAACACGAACACCTTCGGCGCGAACGCCGACGCGCTTAAGCCCACGGGCTACACCGTGGAGCAAATCGTCGCGGCGGGCGTTGCGGCGGCACGCGAAGGTGGCGGTGAAACCGCGCTTGTCGCGCTCGACGTTGGTCCGCTGGACGCGCTGATTGACCCGCTGGGCGACATGACGGAAGAGCGCGCCTACGAGCTGTTCCGCGAGCAGGTCGTCGCGGGGGAGCGCGCGGGAGCCGACCTCATTGCAATCGAGACGATGAGCGGGCTGACGGAGCTGTCGCTCGCAATTCGCGCCGCGCGGGAGAATACGGCTCTGCCCGTGTTCGCGACGATGACGTTCCGTGAGGACGGGCGAACCTATCTCGGCGTTTCTGCGGCGGAGTTCACCGCGCTTGCCGAAGAGCTTGGCGTTGCCGCGCTGGGGCTTAACTGCTCGCTCGCGCCCGACACTATGCTCGCAACCGTGACGGCTCTCGCCGCGAGCACGCGGTTGCCGCTGATTGTCAAGCCGAACGCGGGTCTGCCGAACAAGCAGGGCGAATACGACCTTGACGCGGAGGGCTTCGCGCGGCAAATGCTCGCGTATGCGCGGCTCGAAACCGTGCGCGTCGTCGGCGGCTGCTGCGGCACAACGCCGCAATATATTACCGCGCTGAAAAGCGCGTTTGAGAGGTTGAACTGATTATGATACTGAAAACGACTGACATTCTGCTCCCGCAAGGGGTTGACTTCACGAAATGGGCGGTTATCGCCTGCGACCAGTTCTCGTCCGACCGCGCGTATTGGGCGCGCGTTGAGGCGTCTGTCGGCGCCGCGCCCTCAACTCTGCGGCTGATATTGCCGGAGGCTTACCTCGGCGACCGCGCGGACGAGGACTTCGCGGCGGACATCGCGACGAACGCGAACGCTTACTTGGACGGCGACGTGTTTGACACGCTCGCCGGCGCGATGGTTTACGTGGAGCGCGAGATTTCCGACGGGCGAGTGCGCCGCGGACTTATCGCCGCGCTTGACCTTGAGGAATACGATTGGACGGCGGGCAGTCAAACACGCGTCCGCGCGAGCGAGCAGACCGTGCCCGAGCGGTTGCCGCCGCGCGTTACGGCGCGCCGCGCGAACCCGCTGGAGCTGCCGCACATCATGACGCTGATTGACGACAAGGCGCGCGCGGTTATCGAGCCGTTCGCCGCTCTGCGCGACACGCTGCCCAAGCTGTACGACTGCCCTCTGACGGAGGGCGGCGGGCGCGTTCGCGGCTACCTCGTCTCGGGTGAGCTTGCGGAGCGCGCGGCGCAAGCCGTTGAAGCTCTGCCCGGCGACATTAAGGTGATTATAGGCGACGGCAACCACTCGCTCGCCGCCGCGAAAGCCCTTTGGAATGAGGTTCGCGGCGCGCTGTCGCCGTCGGAGCGCGAGAAGCACCCCGCGCGGTTCGCGCTTGTTGAGGTTAACAACGTCTATGACGACGCGATTGACTTCCACGCAATCCACCGCGTCGCGTTCGATACCGACGTCGCGGCGTTCACGGCGGGGCTTGAGAGCGCGCTGGCGGGCGGCGGCGGCTACACCGTGCGTATAGTCACCGCGTCGGGTGAGAGCGAGCTTGCGACCTCTTACGAGCGCATAGGCGGCTTGATTGAGGCTGTGCAGAGCTACTTTGACGCGAGCGGCGCGCGAATTGACTACGTGCACGACGATGAGGCGGCGCGCGCATTGACGACAGACGCGGGAACCGTCGCCGTCATGCTGCCCGACATGGGCAAGTCCGACTTTTTTGAGACGGTTACGGAGCGCGGCGTGTTCCCGCGCAAGAGCTTTTCAATCGGGCACGCGCGCGATAAGCGGTACTACGTTGAATGTCGCCGCATAACAAAAACGCGCTGACCGTTACGCGCGTAACGACTAACCTTGACAGACCCTATATTTTGTGGTAAATTTGTCGTATATACGCACATTTATATGTAAAAATATGCAAAAACATCACGGGGGAGGGACAGCATATGCCAATTCTTCTCGCGATACTGCTCGGAATTGTTCAGGGCGTGGCGGAATTTTTGCCGATTTCCAGCTCGGGGCACCTTGCGATACTGGAGCGCGTGTTCGGGCTTACGGCGGACGGCTCGCACCTGTTGTTTGACGTGCTGCTGCACGTGGGAACGCTCGTCGCCATCTGCTTGTCGTACAAAAAAGAGCTGGGAAGCATGATTCACGAAACCGTTGAATTTATCGCGCGGCGGGACGAGCCTGACGCGACGCACACGCGGTTGCGTCCGCCTGTGCGCATGGTGCTGCTTATCGCCGTCGCGACGATTCCGCTGTTCATCGCGGTGCCGTTCTCGGGCAAGATTGAGCTGCTGTTCGCGAAAACGGGCTTTGTCGGCGTTGCCCTGCTCGTAACGGGTGTGCTCGTCTATGTCGTCGATTCCCTGCTGGAGCAGCAGGGAACGAAAAAGGAAAAGACGCTGACGCTGAAGGACGCGTTCGTTATCGGGCTTGCGCAGGCGGCGGCTCTGCTGCCGGGCGTATCGCGCTCGGGCGCGACTATCGCGGTGGGCGCGGCGCGCGGGGCGGAGCGTGAGTTTGCAGTTAAGTTCTCGCTGCTCATGTCGATTCCCGCCGTTATCGGCTCCACGCTGCTGACGCTCGTCAAGGCAATCAAGGACGGCATAGTTTGGGGCAACGTGCCCGCTTACCTGCTCGGCGCGCTGTTCGCGGCGGTCGTCGGGTTCTTTATGATTCAGGTACTGCGCCGCGTGCTGCAAAAGGGTAAGTTCCGCCGCTTCGCCTATTACTGTTGGGGCGTCGGCGTTCTGGCGATTGTGCTGTCAATCGCCCTATAGTAAACGCGGGCGGAAAGCTCGGCATTTGTTGAAAGGTTGTAATCATGGCAGATAAGAAAACTCAATCGAAAAAATCACCCGCGAAAAAGCCCGCGGCGCAAGGCTCCGCTAATAAAGCCGCGCCCTCCCGCGCGAAGAGCGTCGCCACTCCCGCGAAGCCGCCGCGCAGACGCGAGATTGGCGCGGCGATTTGCCTTTTGCTCGGCGTATTCGCTTTTATCGGCTATTGGGACGGCAGCGGCATGTTCATCGGCTTTTTCCGTGACGTTATTTCGGGGCTTGTCGGCGCGGGATTTTTCGCCGTGCCGTGGCTGCTGCTGCTATGCGCCGTGACGCTCGGGTTTCATCGCGGCAGACCCGTGCGCTTTCGCGTCATGTGCGCGCTGCTGCTCTCCGTCGCCGTCGGCGCGCTCTACCAGACGTTCGGCGCGAACCACCCCGAAAAGTTAAGTCTCGCCCTGCTCGGCGACCTGTGGCGCGACGGAACGCACAGCGGCGGACTTGTCGCGGGCTTCCTCGCGGAGCTGTTTATTATGCTGTTTTCCAAGGTCGGCGCGGCAATCGCGCTGATTGTCGGCGCGCTCTGTCTGCTGCTCGCGGCGTTTAACCGCACGGTTGCTGGGCTTGTGGACGCGTTCCGCGACCGCGAAAAGCGCGAATACGAGCCTGAACCGGAGCGCGAACCCGCCCCTCCGCGCGGCGGCAAGCGCAAGCCCGAACCCGTCGCGCCCGCGCCGCAACCTCAACCCGTGCCGCCGCAACCCAAGACGGAGGCGGAGCCGCAACCCTCGAAACGCCGACGCGGACCCGCGATTGACATTCCGCTTGTGGACGCGGACGTTCCGCCGGAGCCGACGCGCGAGCCTGAAGAGGTGCTGAAGCCGCAGGAGCGCAAGCCGTTCTTTGACCCCAAGCCGCGCGTCATAACGCCCGACCAAGCCGTTGAGCACGGGGACGCGCCGCCGCCTGTTCCCCCGCCCGTTGCGCCCACTCCGCCGCCGACGGCGGTTGACGCGCCGACAGAGCTTGCGCCGCCGCCCAAGAAGAAAGCGGAGCGCGTCGCGGCGGCTGACATCGTGATTGAGGACAGCGTACTCGGTGAGGACGAGTATCCTTACCCGCCGCCGTCGCTGCTTACCGCGCCCGTCGCCGCGAAGATTGACGGTTCGGACGAGATACAGCTAAATTCCTCGCGCATTGAGACGGCGTTTTCCAGCTTCGGCATCAAAGTCAAAGTTTCCAACACCGTGCACGGTCCGTCGGTCACGCGGTACGAGTTCGTGCTTGAGCCGGGCGTTAAGTTGAGTCGCCTGACGGGGCTTTCGGACGACATTGCGCTGTCCCTCGGCGTTAAAAAGGTGCGCATATCCGCGATACAGAACAAGATTCGCACGGTCGGCATAGAAGTGCCGAACAAGAACATTTCGACCGTTTATCTGCGCGAGATTATTGAGTCGCGCGCGTTCGCTTCGGCGCAGTCACGCCTGTCGTTCGCAATCGGCAAGAGCATTGAGGGCGAACCGATTATCGGCAATATTCAGCGTCTGCCGCACCTGCTTGTCGCGGGTGAGACAGGCTCGGGCAAGTCCGTGTTTTTGAACCTGCTGATTTTGAGCATACTCTATAAGGCGACGCCCGACGAAGTGCGCATGATTATGATTGACCCCAAGATGGTCGAGTTCCGCGTTTACAGCGGGATTCCGCACCTGCTCGTCCCCGTCGTGACCGATATGTCCAAGGCGGCGGGCGCGCTGCAATGGGCTGTCGTCGAGATGGAAAAACGCTACAGAATGTTTTCGGAGGTCAATTCGCGCAAGCTTGAGGAATACAACAAGCACATGAGCGGGCGCGACGAGCCGACCTTGCCGCAGGTTATTATTGTTATCGACGAGCTTGCCGACCTGATGATGACGGCGCGCAAGGAGGTTGAGGAGTCGATTTGCCGCGTCGCGCAAAAGGGTCGCGCGGCGGGAATACACCTCATAGTCGCGACGCAACGCCCGAGTGTGGACGTTATAACAGGTCTGATGAAGTCAAATATCCCGTCGCGCGTCGCGCTTAAGGTCGCTTCCGCGACGAACTCGCGCATTATAATCGACGAGGGCGGCGCGGAGCAGCTAATCGGCAACGGCGACATGCTGTACATGCCGACGGGCGAAAGTCCGTTGCGCGTTCAGGGCGCGTATGTGTCGGACACAGAGTGCGAGGCGATTGTCGAGTACATCAAGCAGAACGGCGAGACGCAGTACTCCGCCGAGGTTGAGAGCGAAATTGAGCGCGCCGCAACCGCGAAATCGAGCGGCGGCAACTCCGAAGCGACGGACAGCAGCGACTTTGACGAGATGCTCCCGCAGGCGGCGGAGGTCATATTCGAGAAAGAGCAAGCGTCCGTGTCAATCCTGCAACGGCGGCTGAAGCTCGGTTACGCGCGCGCCGCGCGAATCGTTGACCAACTGGAGCAAATCGGGCTTGTCGGTCCGCTTGAGGGTTCAAAGCCGCGCGCGATATTGCTGACGGTTCAGCAATGGCGCGAGATGCAGCTGATTAACGGCACCGCGCCCGTCGGTGCGGCAAGCTCCGCCGATTTCGCGGCGGACGAGGACGAGGACGATGAGACGGACGACGAACCCGCCGTTGAGACGGGGTTTGAGGACGAGGACGACGACGCGCCGTTTTAAGCGTGATTTCAAAGCGAGCGTTCAGGTTGAGAAAAGGAGGGCATTATGCCGAGTTTTTTGCGTAAAATTTCGCTTGTCATCGCGGCTGTCGTGGTGATTGGACTGTTGGTGCTGTTCGCGATGCAATTCATAGGCGACGGCGGTGAACCCGCAACGTCTCCCCCGCCGTCGGCGACCGCGCCGATTGAGCAAACGCCGCCTGTTACGGACGGCGGAACCGCCGCGCCCGAGCAGTCAGTCGCGCCGGGGAGTTCCTACGCGCCGATTGACGAACCCGCGGGGCGCAAGGTTGAGCTGCGTCTGCCGAACCGCGAGACGCTGACGTTCTACTATGACGACGCGCAGTTCGCGCACGAGGGCACCGCCGTCGGCGACAGGTTCAGCACGAACGCGGGCGCGTTCCTTGAGGTTGGGTTCATAGCGGGCGGCGACGTTGAGATGCTGATTCCCGCGTACCTGTCCGAAAAGCTGCCGAATTACAACGACATGGACAGACTGGGCGAGGTGCTCGTGCTGAACACGGTAATCGTCGCCGAGGGCGTGACCGCGAGCGACGGCTCGGGCAATTACCTTGAAGCGTGGCTGTCGAAGCGGGACGGCGGCGTTCTGGCGATAATTTCGACCTACACGACGGAGCAGGAAGCGGACAGCGTGCGCGCGATAATCGCCACGATGTCGATTGACAAATAAAACACGATTTTACATAAATTGCAACGGTTACAACACCTCTTGGCGGAGAAAATAGCACTACAACGTGTCTGTTTTCACGGATTAAGGGGTGTTTTTTTTATGGCTTTCAGACGTAAGCGGCAATATGTCGCGGCGGCAATCGCATACGCGCTTAGTGCGCTGCTCGTCGTCGGTGCGCTCGCGGTGCGCAACGGCGCGGAGGCGCGGCGGTACAAGCGGCAGGTTACGAACGCGTATCGACACGCGTTCACCGAGCTTGTGACGGGCATGGGCGAGATGGATACGTCCATGCAAAAGGTCGTGTACGCGGGCACGCCGCGCATGATGACCGAGGTTTGCATGGACATTTACGGCAAGAGCAACGCCGCGAAAATGGCTCTCGGCGAGCTTCCGTTTTCGGACGTGGACTTTGAGCACACGTCGCGCTTTATGACGCAGGTGGGCGACTACGCGTTCAACCTCGCGAAAAAGACGGCGAACGGCGACAAGCCGACGGACGAGGAAATGAAAAACCTGCGCAGTCTTTCGGAGACGACGAGCGTACTGACGAGCAATTATCAGGAGCTGCTCGCGCAGGTTGACGACGGTCGGCTGACGCTCGGCGAGCTGAACAGTATTCAGCGGCAGGCGGCGGAGGTTGGCCGAGACGTGGTTTCCGGCTCCGAAAAGGCGTTCGGCGAAGCCGTCAAGTCGGCGGAGGAGGAGTTCCCGGAGTTGCCGACGCTCATTTACGACGGTCCGTTCTCGACGCACATCGCCGACATGAAGCCGCGCATGACCGAGGGCATGACGGCGATTTCGGAGGGTGAGGCGCGCGAAAAGGCGGCGCAATTCTTCGGCTTGAAGCCGAGCGACCTGACGTTCGAGAGTGAGCGCGGCGGCAACCTGCCCGTCTATGTGTTCTCCGGCAGCGCGAACAACGCGACGTTCGAGGTGTCGAAAGTCGGCGGGCTAATCGTGAATTACTTCACGGATTACAGCGCGGAGAGCGCGAAAATCTCCGCCGACGACGCGGCGAAAAAGGCTCTGAAGTTCTTGGACGAGCACGATTATAAGGACATGAAAGAGAGCTATCGGCAGCTCGCGGACAACATTGTAACCGTGAACTTCGCGCACACCTTGGACGGCGTTATCATCTATCCCGACCTCGTGAAGGTTTGCGTCGCGCTCGACAGCGGCAACGTCGTCGGCTTTGAGGGGCAGGGTTACGTGATGAACCACCACGAGCGCGCTCTGTCGGAGGTCAAAGTCACGGAGGAGCAGGCGCGCGAGCGCGTGTCCCGCGACCTGAAAATACAGTCGCACGCGCTCGCCGTCATTCCAACGGGCGGCAAAAACGAGGAGCTGTGCCACCAGTTCATCTGCGAGAACGCCGACGGCGCGCATTATATCACGTATGTCAACGCCGAAACAGGTGTCGAATCGCGGATTGTAATCCTACTCGAAAATGAAAACGGAACCCTGGCGATATGAAGTGCCCGCCGGCTGGCGGGGCCGGCATTATTCCCCGGCGGGTTGCCGCCGCAGCGCGTGCGTATCCCCACATCCCCCCCCGGGGG
>JAISKH010000095.1 GCA_031261325.1 Oscillospiraceae bacterium | reverse complement strand
GGGTGATTCTTAAGAGGGGCGGCAGCCCCTCTTAAGCGCGCTTTCCCCCCTTTCCCGCGTTGGAAAGGGGGCGCCGCCCGCGCAGGGCAAGCGAATCTCCTTTGAGATTGAAAAACAGTCAAACGACTAATACAGCAGGGCGAGTGCAACGCGCAAAAAGCCTGTAACCATTGCGGTTACAGGCTTTCCCGTGGCAGGGGCAGAAAGATTCGAACTCTCAAAAACGGTTTTGGAGACGCGAGACCGTGCCGTTAGGGTTCCTTTTTCTTTTATATGGGACACTCCCCGTTTCGGCAAAAGCGCTGTGATTTCTGCGCTCTGTTGAGTTCCACATTTTTTGTCATTAAGCGTCGCGTTGCGCGGTCGGTCACCATTTGGTCACCCCAAACGGTTTTCCGCGCGGTATCGCGTGTGCGGATATTCGGCGGGGAGTATTCAACGAGTGTGTCCTTGGGAACAAACAACGAGCATTCCCCGCGCTGCACACATAATCACAGCAAGCTCTGCCACTCGCGCCGACCGTGCAGCACACGCAGAATGTGAACCTCCTGCGTTGCTTCGTCGGCGACGTAGAAAATGACGTAGTTTTCCGCGAGCATTGTGCGAAGCCCTTGCGCCGCAAACTGTTCGTCGCTCACAACGCGGTTGCGGAGCGGGAACGTGTCAAGTCCGAGAATTGTTGCCTTGATTGAGTTGTACACGCGTCTAGCCGTCGTCGGTTCTTTCAGCGTGTCGGTGATGTAGCGCAGAATACCGCGCAAGTCCGCTTCGGCGGGACGCTCAATAACGACGCTATACTTCTCCAAGGTTAAATTCGCTCTCTAAGTCGGCAAACACGTCGCCCGCCGCGCGGAACTTGCCGCCCGCTTTTGCCGCGAGCCCTTCATCGAGCAAACGATATAACTCCTGCTTACCGCTGAGCCGTTCGTACTCGGCGTTTGACAGCACCACCAAGTCGCCCGTGCCGTTCTTCGTGATGAACACAGGCTCATTGTAGGTGTGGCAAAACTCGGAAATCTCATTGTACTTGTTCCGCAAGTCGGAACTCGGTCTAATCGTAGCCATAAACATACCTCCACATTCAATATACGCATATTCTATCAGAATGTTGATATATAGTCAAGGGTTTTATCACGAAGCAAAATCCCTCAAAAATCCCCCCAACAAAATTTCCACATTCCCATTATGTGTCCCTCTGTGCATATATACTATATATACAGGGGACAAGCAGAAGCCCCGCAAAACGGAAAGAGGGTAATATTATGCACGAAAGCACACAGAACAGCGCAACCACAAACACGCCGCGCCGCAGCATCTACGACGTTATGGAGGCGGCAATTAACAACTCCGAAATGACCGACGAGGCTAAGAATCGCAGGCTCTCCGAGCTGCTCAAGTTCCGCGGGCAGAGCACGAACATCATGGTCGTCGGCGCGAGCGGAACGGGCAAAAGCTCAACAATCAACTCGATTTTCGACCTGTCCATCGCCAAAGTCGGCGTCGGCGTTGACCCGGAGACGACGGAAATTGCGAAGTACGAGTTCGACAACCTGACGATTTGGGACACGCCGGGTCTCGGCGACAGCACGGACGCGGACAAGCGCAACGCGCGCGCAATCGTCGATAAGCTCTCGGAGGTCGGCGCGGACGGCGCGATGCTGATTGACTTGGTGCTCGTCGTCGTCGAAGCGTCGTCAAAGGATTTGCGAACGACCTACGACCTCATCAGCAAGGTCATTTTCCCCTGCCTCGGCAAGGAAAACGGCAACCGCATACTCGTCGGCATAAATCAGGCGGACGTGGCGATGAAAGGCAACCATTGGAACTACGAGACGAACGAACCCGACGACGTGCTGCGTGACTTCCTCGACAAGAAAACCGCGTCCGTCAAGGCGCGAATCGCGGAAACGACGGGGCTTGACGTGGAGCCGATTTGCTACTGCGCCGGTTACACCGACGACGACGGCGTGCAGCGGCGCGCGTACAATCTCGCAAAGCTGCTGTGGGGCGTACTCCGAGTGATGCCGAAAGAGAAGCGGCTCGCGGTCGCGGACACGCTACGCAACGACGGCGCGATGTGGGAGGACAGCGACGAGGACGAGGACTACACCGAGGGCGTGCGCGAGTCGCTTTTCGACGCGTGGGACTACATCGAGATTTGCATGAGCGACGGTGTGGACATCGGCAACGCGATTCTCGGCTTGCCCGGCGCGGTCGTCGGCGGAATTATCGGGCTGGTCTTTGGCACCATTAAGGGCGCGGTGCACAAGCTGTTTAAGATTGAGGAGCCGAATTATCCGGAATATGATGAGGGGGAGAACGATGACGATGCGGACGACGATGACGACGATAGCGACGAGGACGATAGTGGGAATCCGTTTGAAAAGATTTTGAGGATTTTTAACGGGAAGTAAGGGACACGGGGCTGCGTTACGCAGCCCCGTGTTTGTTGGGTTTTAGTATTACAAGTATACGTCCTGAGACACAACCTCAGGCTTAGGCGCAAGACACACCGCAACTCCGTCGTCCTCATCATCCTTGTCGTCAAGGAGCAAGGCATATCCTCCATCACGTTGGAACAATAGTGTTCTCGGCGTAAAACGCTCTGCCGCATTGTTGCCGGCGTACTCATTCAACAGATTTTCGGCTGTCTGCAATCGCGCGACTTTATTGCCGCTAAAATCGCCGAAAGCCCGTTCCTGCTCGGCGGTTATACCGTCTGTCTCAAAGTATGCTTTTGCCTTGATAGTGATTGCATACGTGTTGCCGAACAGGGAAATATCAGTTTTTGCTTTCCACCCGGTATTGAAAACAAGTTCTCCAAAAATCGAATTATTCATTATTGCTCACCATTGCCTTTCTTTGCTTCCGAAATGCCGCCTCCATGCGATACGTTGTTGTGCACTTCGCTCGGAACTAACTGCATTGTTTTCATATCCTTGCACTCATGCCATGTATGACCGTTTTCCTTTCGCCATTTGGCTATTTCTTCCGGCGTACAATTTCTTTGCTCTGCCAGTTTTATATCAGCCTTATCAAAATTGTCTGTTCTGCTATCGGAGAATGAATCTATTTCAACCGAACCTTTGCTGATTTCACGAAAATTCGGTTCGCCATCTTTATAGCTTATCCCGTCAATCCCATGTTTGTCAAGTATCTCGCCCCATGTATTGCCATCAGGGTTAGCCTTACCCGGAACATAATCTCTGTCAGGATGCCAAGTGGAGTTGCCGCGCTCTCCGTCCCAGTGACCATTATTGCCCTCAATCGGACAGTTTTTCAGCTTCTCGCTATCCAACCTCAGCGGCTTATCCAACTCCGAATAACTCATTGCTTTCCCAACCGTTTCCTTTGCGAGCTTGCCCAGCTCGCTGGTCTTTGCCGCTGCAACTTCGGCAAACGCAAAAAGTGTACTCAAGCTATTGTACCGCCTTTCTCCAGATTTTTATGCCACGCGGCGTAAATCTCCTTTCATACTTCACGAAACTAATGCGCGCGCAGCGGCAATAGGGTTCCCTTGCTTTGGCACGGCGCAGTGCAAAGATTTGAGAGTGATTGGACTGCTACAGATGACGACGCTGACGAGATGGAACAAATTGGGCTCGGAGAGGAGCTGCCGTATTGAATAGGCGAATATCTTACGCCGAAATTTGTCGGCTTGAGCCGCGAATCCGGCATTATTTGAAAGCACTAAGACCGTCGCGCTACGGCAATCCGTGGCGGAGTTACGAGAACGCAAAAGCGTATCTGCAAGGGCTCATCCCTGATGTTCCGGGCGCTTACGAGACGGTTATTGCCGAACTTACACGCCGTCTGCGACTATAAAACGACAGCCGGGAACGCAGCTGCCTCGCTACGCTCCCGGTCCGCTCGATTCATTGCCGACATTCGTCGATTCGATATTTGAATATCATCACACAAAACTGGGGGGGTGTCAAAGGTGACGAATGAAGAATTGGCGGTGAAAATCCAACAGGGCGACGAGGGACTACTGCCAGAGCTGTGGATGCAATGCGAACAGTATATCAAGTGGAAAGCCCGCCACTACATACGGAAATATGATGGTGAATTGCTCGGTTGCGATTTTGAGGATTTGGTACAGAGTGGATATTTTGCTATGTTGAATGCCATAAAAAGTTTTGCGCCCGAAATGGGATTTAAGTTTACAACACATCTAAAATTCCCTCTGAAAACCTCCTTTGCCGAAGTCCTCGGCATCAGAACGGCAAAACGCGACTGGTTAGATTACGCAACTTCTCTTGATATGCCGATCGGCGAGGACGGAGATGCCACGCTATATGATTTTGTTTCAGCCAATATGTCCGGCGCTGACAATATCGAGGAGCAAATCGTTTCATCGGTATATACAAGCCAGCTTCACGGCGTTCTCGAAAAGTGCCTGGCTTATCTGCCCGATGTGCAGCAGAACATTCTCCGCCAACGCTATTACTACGAGTGCTCATTGGAACAAATCGCCAAATCAAAAGAACTCTCGCGTGAACGTATTCGACAAATCGAGTCTCAAGCTCTACAAAAAATGTTTGATATGCGAAAAGAGACCGGACTTGACGAATTCGTGGAAAGGCACACCGATTATTTTCTTCATGTCGGAACACGGCAGTTTAATGTGGATTGGGAAAGTGCCGTTGAAAAGATAGTGCTGAAGCGTGAGCGCCTTGCCGAGAAGTATCTCAAGAAAATTAGAAAGGTGGGAAAACAGTATGACGGTCAAAGCTCTTAGTGAGTATGGAAGGATCGCAGCAAAACTCGCACAGCTACAACGGCTTCTCGAATCGCTGAATTCCTACGCCGAGCAATCAAGGAAATCCGGCGGCAGTTTTGACAATGTAGAAAGTGAGATTGCTGCGATAAAAAAAGAAATCTCCGAACTTAAGCCCATTATCGAAAGTGAAAAGACCGCTGTTGAAGATTTCATTTCTCTGCTTGATGACGCGGAAGTTAAGACCTATATTCGCCTGCATTATGTCCGAGGACTGACATGGACGGAGACTGCGGTGATAACGCGAGCCCCTTTCGGGGAGGACTCAGTAAAGCAGAGAGTTTACCGATATTTACGAGATAGCGAGGTGTGAAGAATGACAATACAGGAATTATCAGAATGCGCGATAGTCTCCAAGAGACTCGCATTTCTTCGGCAAGCCTTGAAATCTCTTATGGCATTTGCACAGCGAAGCACCGAAGATAGGAATGAAGATTGTCTCCGACGAATATGCAATTACGCAAAGAGAGCTTAAACACTACACGAATCACATAAATACTATCGTAAAAAAAATGGCACGACCTCGGTTGAGGTCACATTTGGGTATCGTGGCTATGTCATACCGCTCGTCCGATTTGATACGAGCTATACAAAGGATGGCATCTACAAGATTTTATTCGCGAACACCGCGACGAGTTCCGTGATGAGGAGAATGACTACGACCTGACATGTCATGGATTACGGCACAGCTACGCGGCGGGGAAGTACACCGAAAACCGCAACGCCGGAATGTCCGACTACAAAGCCAAGAAATCGGTGTCGCCGTTGCTCGGACACAATCGTGCGGAAGTCACAGGAATTTACTTAGCGTCGCTCGCCGATGATGCGCGCAAGGGTGGTGATTTTCAATGATGTTGAACAATGAATACGTAAGCATCTGCGATAAATTTGAGTTCGCAGTTGAGCGAACGGCGCAACTCGGCGCGTTGGCGGTTGTCATTGAGGACGCCATGCAATACCCGGACAACAATGCGAAAGCCATAGTCGGAGCCACATCACTTCTCGCGGGACTTCTGCGAGAGCAGCAGGTTTTGATTTCAGAGTTGCAGCGGGCGCATATCGACGCACACATCGCTCGGGCAAAAGAGTAGTCCACAGAAAGTGCCAAGCAGTCGCTCCGTTCGGGCGGCTGCTTGTTTGCACTCCCCCTCGTCGTGCGACCCGACTACACCATCATCGACGGCTTCCACAGGTGGATCGTCGCGGGGCAAGAACCGCTGCTCTCCAAGCTCAACGGCAAAGTCCCCGTCGTAATCGTACAGCACACGAACGAAGCGGAGGACATATACGGCACGGTCACGCACAACAGAGCGCGCGGCACTCACCTGCTCGAACCGATGAAAGCCATCGTCAAGCGTCTGATAGACGAGGGCAGAAGCACAAGTGAAATATCAAAGCAGCTCGGTATGAAGCCGGAGGAGGTGTTCCGACTCTCAGACTTCTCAAAGGAGGACTTCCTCGCAATGATGACGAAGAACGTCAACGCATACAGCAAAGCGGAAGCACTCGCAAAGATATAGCACACATCACGCAGCGCGGAGCGGACGCACAAACGCCGAAAAGAGAACAGCGTGCGCCTGCTCCGCGTCTGTCCCGTCCCTCCGGCGCAGGGAAAACCAATTTTGCAATGACGATGCGGAACGAAAAAGGTACTGTGACACCTTGCGAAACAAGGTGCGGGCTCTTCGACCCCGAAAAACGGTCAGTTAGAAATGGAAAAAATGGCATGGCGGCAGCGAGCACACACGAACAGACTGGCGATTTCTACACGATTGGCAGAATTCGTTAAGCTTCGGTTCGGCATTTCGGCGGCTTAGAATCGGTCACGCCGCGCCACTCGGGGCGTTTGGTCAAACAACGGACGGAGGCAACTGCCTCCGTCCGTTGTGTTTTCTGCTGTTAAACCGCTTTCCGCTGTCCCGCCATACCGAGCCGCTGAATGTGTCTGTACTCGTTGTTAATATTATCGAGCGAGAAGTGCGGCTTCAATTTGTGAACCATTTCTACCAGCGCATCATCGCCGTCTTCATTAAGCTGCGACAAGTACACAATTGTTGCAGCAAGCTCCCACTGTTTCGCGTCATATTTCCCGAAATTTTTCTTTAGTTCTTCTAATGGCACCGAGCACACGCTTGCAATCTCCGATTCAACTGACTTCGGCAGAGGTGAAAACTGGTATCCTGTGCCATTAGGATAATGAAATGTTTTTGACTCAATGTACTCGTCGTCAACGGCGGCGTTAATTGCGCCCATTACATCGGAGTCAAACGGACCATATGTGTACATGGAGAAACGATAACCCAAATCTATATCGTATACATTTTGCAGAAAATAGACGCACTTCATAATGCCGGTCTTTCCGATTTCAGGAAAGGCGCGCACGACTTCGGCTATTACCTCAATATGGTTTTCAAACGTATTCATAATAATCTCCTTTACCGGCTTATTTGCTATAAAAGGTTTCCTGCGTCTGCGGCGGAGCGCTCAGAGCTTTAACAACCGGCGATTTGGTACTCAACGGAACCAGCTTTAAATCTTTGTCAAAAACCTGAATGTCCTCATTTTTTCTCAGCTTATACCAAGCCTTCTTATAGCCATCGTCTATGTAATAACTCGATTTATCAAGCATTGACAGATTTTCGGGATTTGGCATAGCCCGCGCTTTCCAATGGTTCCTGTCTAAGATAATTTCGCCGTGTTCCCCGCCACGCTTGTCCTTAATTGCGGCATATATCTTCCAGTCGTCATAATCGAAGTATTGCTCCAACTCGGTAAGCGGAGGGTATTTCCCACCGACAGGTTCAAGTATATTACATACCGCTTGCGTTACATGGAAATCGTAAATTCGGCGAACCTTATGGAAATAAACCTGCGTAAACATCTGATACCTCGCGAACACAAGACTTTCGGCGACATGCCAGCCCCTGTAATTTATCGCCAGTCTGTATGTCCCCGTTTCAGGGTCTTGTCCAAACGCCATGCAATGAATTAGCCGCTCTCTGTCATAATGACCATATTCAACTCCCGCGTGTAGTGAGTCACGCAAAAGATAGTCTGCCCTGTCGGCGTCTAACTGGCTGCTGATTAACTCTTTCCAAAGGTTAAGTATTGGGTCGTCAGTAATAATATCAGGATCGCCAAGTAGCACCGAAACCTCCGCTGCTTTTATTCCGTAATTCCTGTTAATCCTGTGATCTTCTATTAGTTCTCTGAAAACGCTCTTTACAGCGGCTCTGCTGTAATCCTCATGTTCACAGGATAACAGTTCTTCCCCCGCGTGTGAAAAAGGTGGATGCCCTACATCATGCAACAACGCTGCGAGCCGAACAATTTTACGGTATCGCTTAACCCCAACGTCAAGGCTGAATACACTTTGGAGTAAATCCTTCTGCGATTCAGCAATATGGTCGTACATTTCAGTCGCTGTCTGCATAACACCTAAAGAGTGTTCAAACCGGGTGTGTACAGCACCGGGATAAACCATATCGGTGAGCGCCAGTTGTCTTATACGGCGGAGTCTCTGGAATACGGGATGCTGAATTATATCAAGCTCTTGCTCGTCCAGTTCGATGAAGCCGCAAACCGTGTCCCTGATTATCTTGTTCATGCTCCACACTCTCTCAGTAAACTCAAATCTTTAATAATATTTTTGAGTATATCAGCAGCGACCGAGTTTGTCAATCAAATTGACAAGCGCCGCCGTCCGTCCTGCTTGCAAAAAGAAGGCAAATCAGCTTATAGCACCTATATGAAAGGTGAACTGCGCTATAAATGGGTTATATAGCACCTGACATAGAGCGGAATGGTTCATGATTTGCTTTCCTGATTTTGTCTCTGGAGATTATTTCTGTCAACAACAGAAAACAGCACACCCCGCAAAAGTGTGCTGCTCCGCTTCATCGGCTATCGCCGCATGAACACCGCCCCGAACAGCCCGTTTACAAAAATGTATCGAGACGTGTTCGGATTTGAAATTGTTTGGCAGGGGCAGAAAGATTCGAACTCTCAAAAACGGTTTTGGAGACCGTTGTGATACCCTTTCACCATGCCCCTATCTTTTCAATTAACAATTGACAATTGACAGTTGACAATTGCGTGGGTTGGACGTGAGCACGGAAGCTCACGAACAGTTTGTAGTGTACCACACTTCTCGGCGGTTGGCAAGCACAAATTTTTCATTTTTTCGCGAGCCGCGCGACGACCATCGTCACGCCGTACAGGACGGGCTGGTGCAGGACGTAAATCACGAGCGAACGCCGCCCGACGCGGGACAGCGCGGTCGGTTTCATCGCGTAAAACCACGTCGGCAACCGCCGCTCCAGCACGTAACGCCCCGCCCACGCACCGAGCAGGAACACGAACACCCACGGGAAAATCGGGAAATAATCCGAACTCGCAAAGTCCGCGCCGTACCAGCCAAACATCCAAAACGCGTCCGTCGGCAGCGCGACGTACTTCACAGCCAGAGCCGACGCGACTATCAGCAGCACGCGGAACAGCCCCGTCGCGAACGTCTCCCCGCGCTCCCAAACCTTGCGCGTCAGCCCGTACAGCAGCATTGAAAAACCCAGTAAATGCAGCACTCCGAAGCGCACGATGTAGCCCATGTACCACGTTACGAGCGTGATTACGAGCGCGACGGCGAGCGTCTTAATCCCGCGCTTCACGTTGCTGTGCGAGAAGCGCGACGACACGCCCGACAGCAATATGAACAGCCCCGCGAACACATAATGCAGCAGGTTAAATATCGGATTTGAGAAGAACCACGCGGGCGCGCCGAGAAACTCCACCGCGTCGTACAGCGCGTGGTGGCACACCATCAGCACCACGGACAGCCCGCGCAGAAAGTCAATCAGCTCGATTCGTTCGCGTTGCGCAGTCTCACCCATGTCGCTCCGCCTTTCCGTATGATTAGATTTTGAGGTTGAAATACCTTGCGGTCTATGCCATAATGAAAAATGGTTGCCAAAGAACGATAGTTTTGAGTTTGTTAAGAGAAAGTGAGAAAAGTCATGGAACTCATCAACCCATTCGAGTTAATCAATAGGAATAATTCCGTATTACCAAACTATGACCTTTCGGGGAGGGAGTTTTCTTTTGATATTTATCTTTGTCATACGCAGGAGATTTGCATTATAGGACGGCTAGATAATAATTATATTTGCGGGCTTTCTTTTTCCGGCATATCAAATATCCGGCGAACGCAAACAATCATTGATAGTATGGCAGTCGGCTCGCACGTGATTGTATCTACGGAATATAAGGTTTTGGGCAGTAAATATGATGAAATACGGAATGAATGGTATCGCTTGAAATTATCGAAGGTGATGATGAACGAAGAAGTCAGATATTACTGTGCGGGCGTAGATTATCAATTTCCGCAATCCGGTATAGCGGACAATATTAAAAATGCTTTTGATAATTTATTGAAAACCTGTGACGCGCGTATGGCGGAAAGCGCATATCTTAATGTTCTGCAATCATATTGCGGACTTCTTTCAAAATACAAAAGAGGCGAACCGGAAGCGGCAAGTTATTATGTCCGAATGAAACCGCTTATTGCCATTATGGAAACCGAAAATTATCTTAGACTATCCTCAGACTCCGATATTCGAGATTTATTTGTTTCTATCGTAAAAAGTTCAAAAGATTTGTATAATGCCTATATGGACGAAGCCAGATAAATTCCGACTTGCCGAGTAACCCCACCTGCGGAGAAAAGATATTCCTTTCTCCGCAGGTCTTAATTTTGCGGAAACTCTTGCGGCTATGCCCCCCAAGCCCCCTACACATTAAACCGATAATTCACAATATCGCCGTCGCGCATTACGTACTCCTTGCCCTCGCTGCGGAGCAGACCCTTGTCGCGCGCCGCCGCCATCGTGCCGCAGGACTGTAAATCGTCGTAGGCGACGACCTCCGCGCGGATAAACCCGCGCTCGAAGTCGCTGTGAATCTTGCCCGCCGCTTGAGGAGCCTTTGTGCCGCGCGTAATCGTCCAGGCGCGCACCTCGTCCGCGCCCGCCGTGAGGTATGAGATTAGCCCGAGCAGCGCGTAGGAGCAGCGAATCAGGCGGTCAAGCCCCGACTCCGCAAGTCCCAGCTCCGCAAGGAACAGCTCGCGCTCGTCCGGCGGCAGCTCCGCCAGCTCCTGCTCCGTCTTGGCGCAGATTGGCAGAACCTCCGCGCCCTCCCGCGCGGCAAGCTCCGTCACCGCCTTGTAGTATTCGTTGGAATCGAGATTTGTAACCCCGTCCTCGTCCAAGTTCGCGGCGTAGATTACGGGCTTAAGCGACAGCAGCTCGCTCTGCGCGATTATGTCAAGCTCCTCCGCGTCGCCGTCAAAGCCGCGCGCGGGCAACCCCTCGTTAAGTCGCGCGAGCAGACGCTCCAGCACCTCAAGCTCGCGCAGAATCTTCTTGTCGCCGCTCTTTGCCGACTTTTTCGCGCGCTCAATGCGCCGCTCGACCATCTCCATGTCGGCGAAAATCAACTCAAGGTTGATAATCTCAATGTCGCGTAGCGGGTCCGCGCCGCCCTCAACGTGCACAATGTCGGGGTCGTCAAAGCAGCGCACGACGTGGACAATCGCGTCCGTCATGCGGATATTGGACAGGAATTTGTTGCCCAACCCCTCGCCCTTGGAAGCGCCGCGCACAAGCCCCGCAATGTCCACGAACTCGATTGACGCGGGCGTGAACTTCTTCGGCGAGTACATGTCGCGCAGGAACTCCAGCCGCTTGTCCGGCACGGCGACGACGCCGACGTTCGGCTCAATCGTGCAGAACGGGTAATTCGCGCTCTCCGCGCCCGCGTCCGTAATGGCGTTAAACAGCGTCGATTTGCCGACGTTCGGCAGCCCGACAATACCAAGCTTCATAGCGTATACCTCATCTATATAAAGTTTGTAGCTGTGCCGCGCTCACGCGGTACAGCTACAGCTATTGTTTATTTTACCCCGTTAATTGTCAATTGTCAATTGTACATTGTCAATTGTCGTCACCGTCTCGTTTTGGTCACGCGCAAACGCTCCATCGCGCGGGCAAGGTCAATCTTCGTGTGCTGATATTCCTTAATGCTGTGCTTCTGGCGCAGCATTTCCTCGGCGCGGATTCGCGCTTCCTCGGCGCGGCGCGCGTCAATCTCCTCCGGCCACTCGCAGGTCTGCACGAACGCAATCACGCCCTCGCGCCGAACCTCAACAAAGCCCTCCGAATTAAATGCCTCGCGCCACTCGCCGTCGGGCAGCTTAATCTTCAGCGAGCTGATTTCGACGGGCGTTATCAGCGGCACGTGGTTCGCCAGCACGGTAATGCTGCCGTCCTCAACCGTAAACGTCAACGCCTCAACCTCCCCCGAAAAGAACTCCCTCTCCGGCGTAAGTATCTTCAAATCAAACAACTTAGCCATAAAAACCCCCGTATAAATCGTTCCCCGCGTCCGTAATTGTCAATTGTCAACTGTCAATTGTCAATTGCCGTTAAGCGTTTTCGCCTTAGCCGCCGCCTCGTCAATGTCGCCCACCATGAAGAACGCCTGCTCCGGCATGTTGTCCACCTCGCCGCCGAGTATCGCGGCAAAGGAGCGCACCGTGTCCTTAAGCGGGACGAACCGCCCCTGCATACCCGTGAACGTCTCCGCGACCTTGAACGGCTGCGACAGGAACTGCTGAATACGTCTCGCGCGGTAAACGGTCTTTTTGTCGTCCTCCGACAGCTCTTCCATGCCGAGAATCGCGATTATGTCGCGCAGCTCGCGGTAGCGGTTCAGGCAGGTGACGACGGCGAGCGCGGTGTCATAATGCTCGCGCCCGACGATTGCGGGGTCGAGTATGCGCGAATTGGATTCGAGCGGCGAAACCGCCGGGTAAATGCCAATCTCCGCGACGGAGCGGGACAGCACCGTCGTCGCGTCAAGGTGCGAATAAATCGTCGCGGGCGCGGGGTCGGTCAGGTCGTCGGCGGGAACGTAAATCGCCTGCACCGACGTGATTGAACCGTTGCGCGTGGAGACAATGCGTTCCTCCAGCGCGCCAAGCTCATGCGCGAGTGTCGGCTGATAGCCGACGGCGGAGGGCATACGCCCGAGCATGGCGGAAACCTCGTTCCCCGCCTGAACGTAACGGAAAATATTGTCGATAAACAGCAGCACGTCGCGGTTCATAACGTCGCGGAAGTACTCCGCCATCGTCAGTCCCGTCAGTCCGACGCGCATACGCGAGCCGGGCGGCTCGTTCATCTGCCCGAAAGCGAGCGCGGTCTTTTCAATCGCGCCGGAGGTTTTCATGTCCTGAATCAGCTCGCTGCCCTCGCGGCTGCGCTCGCCAACGCCGGTGAACACGGAGAACCCGCCGTGCACCGTCGCGATATTGTAAATCAGCTCCATAATCAGCGTCGTTTTACCGACGCCCGCGCCGCCGAACAGCCCGATTTTACCGCCCTTGGAGTACGGCGTGAGCAGGTCGATGACCTTAATGCCCGTCTCAAAGAACTCCGTCGTCGCCGTCAGGTCAACGTAATCGGGCGGCTTGCGGTGAATATCCCAATGCTCGCTCGCCTCAACGGGCGGTCCGCCGTCAATCGGTCTGCCCAGCACGTCCACGACGCGCCCGAGAACCTCTTTGCCGACGGGGACGCGAATCCCGTGCCCCGTGTTTGTGACGACCGTGCCGCATGCAAGCCCGTCCGTCGCTTCCAGAGCGATGCAGCGCACTATGCCGGGGCTGACGTTGGAGGCAACCTCCATATGCCGCCCGTCGGCGGTTACAAGCAAATCGTTAATCTGCGGCTCGCGGCTCGCGTCTCCGAACTGCACGTCCAGCACGGGTCCGACGATTCTGACGAGCATACCCGAGCTGCTGCCGTTGCCGTAGGCACGCGCCGCCGCGCCGCGAAGTGCCGCGCCGCTGCTGTTTTCCGCCATGGCTATTGCCCCCCTTTCAAGATTTCCGCGGCTCCCGTAATCTCCGCGATTTCATTCGTAATCGCGCTCTGCCGCGCCAAGTTATACTGCGTTTGCAGCGTTTTAAGCATATCCTGCGCGTTCTGGGTCGAGCTGTGCATAGCGTTCATTCGCGCAAAGTGCTCGCCCGCGTAGGCTTGCACCATAACGCCGAATATCAGCCCGAGAACGTATTGCGGCACAAGCGCGTCGAACATCTTCTGCGGCGTCGTCAGCGTCATCATCTCGCCGCCGAGCCGCTCAAAATCAGTAACGTCCGCATAGTCGTTCAGCACGAGCGGAAGTATGCGCGACACGACGGGCTTGTTCTTCGTCGCGCCGTAAAACGACGTGTAGACGACATGCACCTCGTCTGTCAGCTCCTCGTCAAGCAGCCCCATAATCTCGCGCGAGAGCCGCCGCGCGGTTTTCAGCGTCGGGTCCTGCACTATGCCGAGCATCGCGATGTCGGGTATTCTCCCCGCGCGGTGGAAGTGCTCCTCCGCCGTGTTGCCGACGGTTATGAGCGACGCGTCCGGGTACTTCACGCACTCGTCCGCCAGCTCCAGCACAGACGAGTTGTATGAGCCGCAAAGCCCCTTGTCGCCCGAGAACACGATGTACGTGCGCCGCGCGTTCGGCTTTTCAATCAGGTATGGGTGCGAAACCGTCGTGCCGCTCTCCTCGTCTTGCGATAAATTGAGGATTTCGCGCATCATCGTGCGAATATAAACGAAGTATTTGTGGTTGTATTCAATGTGGCTCATGACGCGCCGCATACGGTTGGAGGACACCATTTCCATCGCTCCCGTAATCTTCTGCGTCTGCTGAACCGCCGCAATCCTGTGCCGTATCTCAACCGGAGTAGCCAAAAAACCGTCCCCCCGTCCTAATTGTCAACTGTCAACTGTCAATTGTCAATTGTTAATTCTGTTTCTCCCGCAGCAGGAACGACTGGAAGTGCCGCTGCAGGTCCGCCTTGTCAAATTCCGCAAGCTGCCCCGATGCGTCAATGCTTTGCAGGACGTATTCCGCGTTCTCGCGCAGGTAGGCGAGCAACCGCGCCAGCGCTTCCCGTACCTCGCCGCGCGCGTATTTCGTGAATAACCCCGACGTGGACGCGAGCAGAATCGCGACCTGCTCCGACAGGGGGAACAGCCTGTCAACCGGTTGCCGCAGCAGCTCCATCAGCCGCTCGCCCGTTTTCAGCATATCCGCCGTCGAGTTGTCGATGTCCGCGCCGAACTGGGCGAACACCGCCATGTCGCGGTACTGCGCAACGTCAAGCCGCAGACTGCCCGACACGGCGCGCATAGCCTTGTGCTGCGCCGAACGCCCGACACGCGAAACCGAAAGCCCGACGTTAACGGCGGGACGCTGCCCCGCGTTGAACATCTCGCCCTCAAGGTAAATCTGCCCGTCGGTTATCGAGATGATATTCGTCGGGATATACGCGGAAATGTCGCCCGCCATCGTTTCGACTATCGGCAGAGCCGTAAGGCTGCCGCCGCCGAGTTCGGGCGACATGTGCGCCGCGCGCTCAAGCAAGCGCGAGTGCAGGTAAAACACGTCGCCGGGGTACGCCTCGCGCCCTGACGGTCGGCGCAGCAGCAGCGACATCGTGCGGTAAGCGACGGCGTGCTTTGACAGGTCGTCGTAGACAATCAGCACATCGCGTCCCGCGTACATAAATTCCTCCGCAACGGCGCACGCGGCGTAAGGCGCGATATACTGCATCGCCGCCGTCGCGCTGCTCATCGCCGCGACGACTACCGTGTTCTCCATGGCTCCCGCGACTTGCAGCGTGTGCACAAGGTTGGACACCGTGGAGGCTTTCTGCCCGATTGCGCAATAGACGCAGTACACGCCCTTGCCGCGTTGGTTCATTATCGCTTGCAGCGCGATTGAGGTTTTGCCCGTCTGACGGTCGCCGATTATCAGCTCGCGCTGTCCGCGCCCGATTGGAATCATGCTGTCAATCGCGAGTATGCCCGTCTCAAGCGGCGTGTTGACGCTTGCGCGCTGCATTATGGTCGGCGCGGGGCTTTCGACCTTGCGCGTCTTTGCGGCGTGCAGAGCCTTGCCGTCCAGCGGCGTGCCCAGCGGGTCAACGACGCGCCCGAGCAGCTCCGTGCCGACGGCTATCTCCGCGACGCGCCCCGTCGGGTGGACGACGCTCGCGGTGGAAACCGTGCCCGTCAGCAATGCCGCGCCGACGCCCGTCATTGACAGGTCAAGCGTCAGCCCGATGGCTCCGCCGTCGAAGTCCAGCAGCTCGCCGTAGTGGCAACCCGTAAGCCCCTTGATGTGCACGATGTCGTCGGCATAGCTCGTAACCTCGCCGTAGTCGTAAACGCTCGCGGGGGCTTCCGTCGTCTCGACGCGCTGCTTTAAGAACGCGCCGACGGTCGCGAAAGTGGAGGAGGCGTCTCCGGACACCTCCTGTGTTATTTTGCTTGACAGGTCGAACAGGCGCGAGGAAAAGCTCGCGTCATAGACCTTGCCGTCGATTATGGCGATAAAGCCGCCGGTTATTTTCGGGTCCTCGATTATCTCGAAGTCGGGGTTGTCGCCAAGCCGCTCCGCGAAGCCCTCTTTAACCGCGGCGAGCGCGCTCTCGTCCGCAAGGGACGCGACAATAAGAATAGGCTTTGCCATACGCTACTGCACCTCGTCAAAGAAGCTCTGCGCGGCGGACACATTGTCCTCCGGCTTCACCTCGCGTTTAAGTATGCGCGAAGCCATGTCCGCGGCGAGCTGGGCAATCTCCTGCCGCGCGGAGACGACAGCCTGCGCCTTCTCCGTCTCAATCCGCTCGCGCGAGTCGTTAATCAGCGCGTCGGACTGCTCCTTCGCGAGACGCAGAAGCTCCTTTGCCTGTTCGCCCGCGTGCATTTGCGCGTCGCGCATTATCTCGCGTCCGCGCGCCTCAAGGTCGCCGACCTCGCGCTGATACTCGGTTTTCATCTGCTCGGCTTCCTCGCGCGTTTTGCGCGCGGTCTCAAGCTCGTCCTGAACGCGCTCCGCGCGCGCCGACAGGTATTTTGTAATCGGCTTCCACAGGATAACGCGCAGCACGATAAACAGCACGATGATATTAAGTATGTGAATCAGTAGGTCAACAGGTACTATACCTTCCATAACGGGAATCCCTCCATTTCGGGCAAATTCGCGATTTGTCGCCGCGTTGACTATTTAATCTTAATCAGCAGCATGATAAGCGCGGTTACAAAGCCGTAGATAGCCGTCGCTTCGGTAAGAGCCATGCCGAGCAGCATGACGGCGTTGATTTTGCCGGAAGCCTCCGGCTGGCGCGCAACCGCGTCCACCGATTTGCCCGTGGCAAGGCCCATCGAAACGGCCGCCGCGACGCAGGGGAGAAGGCACAGCGCAACTGCAATAAATTCCATAATAGTAACTCCCTTTCCGTGATTAAATAAATACGTTTTTCAATATCGTCAGCCCCAAAAAGAGCTTGCGAACAGGTATCGCGCGTCCAAATCGTCCTAATTGTCAATTGTCAATTGTCAATTGTCAATTGTTATTCGATTGCCTCGTTGATAAACGCCAGCGTCAGCGTCACGAAGATGAACGTCTGGAGCAGCGGGTGCGCGACGTTGAAGTAAAGACCGACGACGCTCGGTATGCCGATTGCGTTGTTGCCGAGCGCGGAGTAAACAAGGTCCATGATAATCAGTCCGCCCAGCATGTTGCCGAAAAGTCGGCACGCCATGGAGACGGGAATCGCGAGGTCGGTTATGAACTTGATGAAGAACGACGACGAGAAGGACTTGACCCGCGCGGCGACGCCCTTTTTCTTTATGCCGTACCAGTTCATGAGGAAGTACGTTATAAGCCCCATCGCAAACGTGAACATAATGTCCGACGCGGGCGTTCTCAGCCCAAACAACTCCACGCACGCGCAACCGACCATGAACAGCGCGAGCGAGAACAGATAGCTCGCCAGTATCTCGCCTATGCCGTGCACGTTGCTGTTTGTGTACTTCAGCATCATCTCAACCGCGGTTTCAAGCGCGTTTTGCAGTCCCGCGGGCTTATCCGCGTCCCAGCGGCGTATAACCGTAAACCGAATGACGAGCGCGAGGATTATCAGCACAGCCATGACGCACCACGAGTACAGCACCGTCTGCGAAACGTTCAGCCCGAAGAGGTTTACGCGGTCAGCCCAGATTGAGAACTCGAACGGCTCGCTCTCGTGCGGACCGAACACCGTGAAAACCGCGCGCGTCGCAAATAGGTAAAGCCCGAACACAATCAGCGCGGTCGTGAACGTGCGCAGGCGTTTCTGTCCTTTTGTCGGCTTGCCGTCCTCGCTCTTTGCAATCGTCCGCACGACCTTGCGCCGCCAGAACCAGCCGAGCACAACGACGGCGGCGAAAATCAGCAGCAGTATAATGTCCGTCGTGCCGATTCTGGACGCTATATTATTCATCGCTACCCTTCTCTCTATCCCGCTCATTTTTGAGCTTCTTTTTCAGCAGGAGGAACTTAATAATTCCGCCGACGACGAGCGCGCCCGCAATTCCGCACCCGACCCAGATTATCAAATCGCTCGCGAATACGGCGACGAGCGCGAGTATCGCAAACGGCATGAACATCTGGATTAGCCCCAAGCCGACGGCTTTGCCGTCCATCTTTCCGTCCGTAACGCGGCGCGTGAATTTACCGAGCAGCGTGAGCTGGACGAGACCCGCGCCCGCCCCCGCGAGCAGGAATATTATCGGCAAAATCAGTACCCCCACCGCCTAGCTTTCTTTAGTTTCGTTCCTAACTTTACTCCTTTGAAAGCTAAAAAGCAACAGGCATTTTTCAGTTCTGCGATTTAATGTGTAAAAGCCAAAAAAAGTAGTGTTTCCTTGTGCATTTTGCGCAGTTTTGCAGGCGCGCGGGGCTGTGGTTTCAAGGCTCGGCGGCGCGTTTCGGAAACAAAAAAAGCGGACTGCCACTATGTGCGGCAGCCCTTAAAAGAGAGGGAAGGAAAATGTTTGCGGTGGTTTGCTTGGTACGCTTAGATAATACCAATCTCCTTTGTCGTTTCTATGAATACGCTGTGAACTATTTGTGAATTGTCGCGGCGCAATAACAAACGGCGCGCCTTGCCATTTTCAGGTAAGGCGCGCCGTAAAGCTCGGGTTTTAAGCGTACATCTCAATCGGCGGGTTCGTCGGCGGAATGGGTTCCGCGTCGGGCACGTCGTCCGTCGGCGGCTCTGTCGGCGGCTCCGTCTCCGTCTCGGCGGGTTGCTCCGTCTCACTCGGCTGCTCGGGTTCATTCGGCTGCTCCGATTCATCGGGGTTCCAAGTCTCGGGCGTCGGCATCGGCTCCGCGGGCGAAACCGTCGGCGTCGGCGAAGCGTCGGGCGAATCCGTCGCGACGACCTCCGTGCCCGGGTCCGTCGGGTTCAGCGAACCGACGGGAACGAGGATAATCCTGTTCTGCGCGCGGTAACTGCTCTTCGCGGCGAGGACTTTGTCAACGAGGTTGCCGTCCGCGTCGTAATAGTACTTGTAGGTTTCGACGACGTAGGACTTGTGCCCCTCTGTGTCAACCTTTTCGGTGCCCGGCGCAATCGACGGGTCCTCAATGCGCTCAACGCCGTAGTCCTTGGAGCTGATTGTGACGTAATCCGTCTCAACGCGCAGGTCGCTCGTCTTTGTGCCGACGAGCCGCACGGTGAGCTTGCGCCCGTCAACAACCGTCTCGACGCGCATCGGAAACTCGGTGCTGTTCTTGAACTTGAAGTCAATCGTGCCCCAGTTGACCGTCGCGTCGTTGCCGACGGGCAGGTATGTCACGATGAACATATGGTTGCTGCGGTCGGTGACGAGCAAGTCCGCGTGCAGCACGCAGTCGTAGATTGTGGACGACACCTGACATATGCCGCCGCCTATTTCCTGCACGGTGCGCCCGCCGGAGTACGCGCCCGCTTCCTTATAGCCGCGCGCCGTCGTGCGCTGACCGACGGTGCCGTTGAACGAGAACTCTTCGCCCGGGTTGAGTACGAGGTCGGCACATGCCGCCGCCGCGAGCGTAACGTTGTTCAGGCGGTTTGAGGTGCCCGCGATGTCCGTCGTCCGCTCGGCAAGAATGTCGCGGAACAGCATCGCGTTCAGCGATTCCGTCGAAACTTCAGGCTCCGTAAGTATAAGCGGAATTGTAACGGTTTCGCCCATTCCCGCCTCGTCCACAAGCCGCTTCGCGGACTCCATGTCAAAGCTCGTGCCCGTTGCGGACTGCGTAACCGTCTTTGTCTCCGTGTCGTACCGCGCCTCAACAGGCTCGGAGTTGATTTCGTTGTAAATCGTGAGTAAATCCGCCTCGGTGTTGTGCTCCCCCTCGGGCAGAGTGTACTCCGCCGCGACGGGCGACTTTGTATCCAGCGACTCGTACAGCGACTTAACGGCAAGCTCGAACACCGCGTTCGCGTCCGCCGCGGTCGTGCCCGCGCCCTTTATAATCTCAATTCTGTCCGTCTCAACCGTATACGAGCCCGATACCAGCGACTCGTTAAACTGCTGCACGGGTCCGGCAACCGCTTCGCGCACAGCCGCTTCGTCGAGCTGCACGATGTCGGAGTCGTCGATAACCGTCGGGGACAGCACGCTGCCCAGCAGGGCAATCTCTTTCTTGAAGAACCCGCCGTCTCGCCCGTGCGCAAAGGCACGCTCCGCCGCGATGCGCGCGTTGGGCGACAAGCCCGCTTCCGTGCCCGTTATGGCGATTGCGCTGTCGTTCGGCAGCTTGACCGTCGCAGCGACGCGCTCCACAGACGACTGATAGCCCGCGGAGACGAGGCGCAGCTCCGCCTCCTCAACGGTCAAGCCCGTGAGGTCGATGCCCGCGACCCTGACGTGCGGATATATGGTGTCCATCGCGCTCGCGTAAACGCCGGTGCCTATAAATGTTACAATAAGGATTGCGACGACCGCGATTGCCGCAATCCCGACTACTCTGCCGCGGCTCACCTTTTTGCCCCGCGCGGCGGCGGCGGGAGCTGCTTTCGTTTTCGTATTTTTCGCGCTCATAATTTTCCTCCGATATTCGGTACATTTTGTTGTTGCTATGACGCTGCCGCCTTGAAATGCGAACCGTGTCGTGCCGTTAGTTATTTTGACGAATAAACGCCCTGTCTCTATTGTACGGCAAGAAACCGCAAATATCAAATTACAGTTTAATTACTGTTTCGTTACGAACAGATAACAAATATTGACAAAAAAGAAATATTCGTTCCCTCGTCCCCGCGTCCCCTAATTGTCAATTGTCAATTGTCAACTGTCAATTGTTAATTGCCTAAACCGGCGCGATGTCTTTCATTCTCCACCGATTGTCGCTGAAAAGCGAGGTCTGCTGGTCGATGTCGGGCGGCGTCTGCCACGGGCGAACGGACAGCGTGTGTTGCCGCGTCTGCGCTTCAAGCAGGTTGCCGATTAGCGTGTTGGACAGCAGGAAGCCCGTCGGCGTGAAACGCCAGCGACCCTCGCGCAGTTGCGCCCAGCCCTGTTTTTCGTAGTCGCGCAGCAGGTTCAGGACAAGCTCCATGCTTGAGTGGTAGATGCCCGTATATTCCTCCTCCGAAATGCCGCGCGTCGTGCGCAGGCGGAGCATCAGGTATTCGCCCAACGCTTCGTATTCGGAAATTTCCTCAACCGTCGCGATGACGGATTCGCCCGTGCCCATGCGGCGCGTGTACTCGGTTAGGTCGGAGATGACGCTGTAGCGCGTGCCGCCGATGAAAGAGTGCGCCGCCGCGCCGAAGCCCAGATACTCGTCGCCCAGCCAGTATTTAAGGTTGTGGCGCGACTCATATCCGCGCCGCGCGAAGTTGGAGATTTCGTATTGCTTGTAGCCGAAGCGGCTTAACGTTTCGACCATGTAGAGGTACATGTCCGCCTGCTCGTCGCCGTCCGGCAGGAACGGCGAATCCTTGAATATGTAAAGCGGCGTGCCCTCCTCAAGCTTTAAGCCGTAGCACGACAGGTGCTCGGGCTTTAGCGCCGCCGCGCGGGTAACGGTGTCCTCCCAGTCGGCGCGGGACTGCGACGGCAGCCCGTACATCAGGTCGAGACTCAGGTTGTCGAACCCCGCCGCGCGCGCGACGGATACGGCTTGCAGCGTTTGCTCCGTCGTGTGCCGCCGCCCGATGTCGTGCAGCCTGTCGTCGCTCATCGACTGCGCGCCGATGGATATGCGGTTGAAGCCCGCGCGGCGCAGCTTAACGAGGTCGGGCTTATTCACGCTGTCCGGGTTCGCCTCAAACGAGATTTCCGCGTCCAGCCGCACGTGCCCGTGCTTTTTCAGCGTTTCAAGCGCGGAGATAAGCCGCGCCGCGCCGTAATAGCTCGGCGTTCCGCCGCCGAAATACACGGAGTCAATGACGTAACCGTCAAGCTGCGGCGCGTACTCGCGAATGTGCCGCCGAAGAGCCGTGTCGTAGTCGGGCATACAGTCCTCCTGTCCGGAGGTTGAGTAGAAGTCGCAATAAGCGCAGCGACCGGCGCAGAAAGGTATATGCATATATATGCCGAGATTTTTCTCCATAATCGCTCCGTTCTCAATAATTAACGCCGCGTGTTTTAACGTCGCTTCAAGTTAACGTTGTCGCACAGCTTTGCCGTTTCAGTCCAGATACCGCTGCAAATACTTGTCGGAGCCGAGTATCGGCGAAAGCTCCGTCAGCGGCAGGCGCACTCCCTGCGGCAGCACGTCCTGCGGTGCGTCCCGCAGTTCGTTCTTTTCCGCGAGCGGTATCGAAACGGTTACGGTCGTGCCGCGCCCGAGCGCGCTCTCCAGAACGGCGAAGCCGCCGTGCAGCCGCGCGACATGCTGCACAACCGTCAGCCCGAAGCCGGGACCCGCCTTTGCGTCCGTAACGTCGCGCTCATAAGCGTATCGCGCCCAGACTGTCTGCTGCCGCTCCGGCGGAATGCCGACGCCCGTGTCGCGCACGGTTATCAGCGCGTTGTTGCCGGAACGCGAGACGATAAGGAACACCTCGCCGCCCTTCGGCGTAAACGCAAGCGCGTTGCAGAGCAGGTTGAGCACCATGCTCTCGATAAGCTCCGAGTCGCCGCGGAACGGCAGCGAACGCTCCCGCGCCTCAAACAAGATTGCCGCCGTGTCCTGCGTCTGCGCAAGGTGCCGCGCCGTCTCCGTAAGTCGGCGGCAGAGCGCCGTTAGGTCGAAGCCGGTCGGCTCAATGCGCCCCGTCGCGTTCAGCGCGTCGGCAACGATGTCAAGGTGGGACGAGATGCGCAGCAGCTCATAAAAGCTGTGGTACATCATCGCCGAATACAAGCTGATTTTCGTGTTCTCCAGCGCGTCAATCGCGGGCAGGGCGAAGTCAAACGCAAGGCGCAGCGCGGACAGCGGCTTGCGCACGCCACCGGCAACGGCGTGGAGCGCACGGTCGCCCTCCTCCGCGTCGTCCCGCGCGGGCGGGTACAGGGACAGGACGCGCACGTCGTCCATCATCGCGCCGATAACGGTGTACCTCTCGCCGCGCAGCAGCAGCTCGCTCGTGAACTCCGACGGCTCCGTGCCGATAAACGTCTCCGGGAACGTCTCGGACGGTCGCTCCGCTTCCAGCGCGGGCAGCAGCCGCTCCGCCGCCGCGTTAAGGTAAACAACGCCGCCGTCAGCTAAGGCGACGACCGCCTGCGGCATCGCGCCGAACAGGCCGCGCAAAGTTTTTAAGTTATTTTTATTTTTTTCAGCCATTCTTTATCCGCTTTCCTCATTTCGCCCATAGATTGGGGCGTCTCGTCTTTACATTATAATACTCGTTACAAAGTTTCGTTACAATGCGCGTATTTTGTCATATCTGTGTGGGTTATTTTGTCTGCTTTTCTGCAAACATAATCTAATGTGTCAATATATGATAACAGAAACGCAAAAAACTTTCAACCCGCAAATGTTTTCCATCTGCAAGTGTTACAAAACGTACACAAATTAAAGAGCCGGTATAGCAGCCACTACACCGGCTCCGCGTTACATCTTTCCCTGCGTCAGACGTTAATATGCGCTTCTTCTTATCGCACGCGCTCCGTCAGCACGCGCATGACCTCCCCGAAGTCAACGGGCTTCGCAAGGTGCAAATCCATGCCAGATTCGATTGACAGCTCAACGTCCTCGTTAAAGGCGTTTGCCGACAGCGCGACGATTGGTACGACGCGCGAATCCTCGCGGTCGAGATTACGTATGCACCGCGTCGCGTTGTGCCCGTCCATGTTCGGCATGAGCAAGTCCATAAACACAAAGCTGTAATACCCCTCGGGCGACGCGCGGAATTTCTCAACAGCGTCAACGCCGTCCACCGCTTCGTCAACGGTCGCGTGCGTCTCCGCCAGCAGCTCCGTGAGTATCAGGCGGTTAATCTCAATATCCTCAACGGACAGAATGTGCTTGCCCGTCAGGTCGGGGACGATAATTTCGCCCTGCTCCGGCTCCGCTTCCGCTTTTGTAAGGCGCACGGAGAACGTGAACACGCTGCCCTCGCCGCGCGTACTTGTCGCGCGTATCTCGCCGCCCATCATTTGAACCAAGCTCTGGCTAATCGCAAGACCAAGCCCCGTGCCCGTGTGCTTCATGCGGTTCGTCTCGCCCTGCTCAAACGCGACGAACAGCTTCGCCAGTTGCTCGTCCGTCATGCCGATGCCGCTGTCCGTGACCGAGAACGTCACGACAAGCTCCGTGTCCGTCTCCGCGCTGACCTTTCCCGCGAGCTTTATGTGCCCGTCCTCCTGCGTGTACTTTATGGCGTTGCCGAGCAGCGCGAGCAGTACCTGCTTCAACCGCAGCTTGTCGCCCATGACGGCGGCTTCGGCTATGCCGTCGATGTCTTTTTCAAATGTAATCGCCTTTTCGCGCGCGTTCTCGTCGATGATTGACACCGCTTCGTTCACGGCGCGCAGGAGCAGGAACCGCTCGTGCTCAATCGTCAGCTTGCCGTCCTCAATGCTCGACATATCGAGCACGTCGTTCAGCAGTCCCAGCAGGTGGGACGACGCTTTCGTAATTTCCTCCATTGAGTCGCGCACTTTTTCGAGTGCCTCCGCGCGCTCCGCGACGTGCGCCATGCCCGATATGGCGTTCAGCGGCGTGCGAATCTCGTGGCTCACGTTCGTAAGGAAGCGGCTCTTCGCGCGGGAGGCGGCTTCGGCGGCGACGGTCTTTTCCTCCAGCTCTTTCGTGCGCTCGGCAACCTTGTCCTCAAGCCCCGCGTTAATTTCCTCCAGCTTTATGCTCTTCAGGAAGTTGGAGACGTACAGCCGATAGACGAACACGGAGATGACAATCGTAACGCCCGTGATGATAACGTAGTTGGCGCGCATGTCCGAGTCGAAGAAGGTTATCCACGAGCTGAAATCAAACTCGCCGTGTGGCACAATCTCCATCGTCATGGTCAGCGCGATGTCCTTCGTGAAGAACATGAGCGCGAGCGTGTAAAGGAACGTGCCGCCGATGGTCAGGAAGCTTTGCAGCGGCTTAAGTACGGGTATCATGCCGACCATCAGCATGAGTATGACGAGACTGTACATGCCCTGGTCGGACATAACGTTCGTGGTGCCGAATGAAAACTGTATAATCAGGTATATATACAGCAGGCTTTGAACAAGGAACGTCTTTGTCTTGCGGCTCTTGATTTTGCCGCGTTTCGCGGCGCGCAGCAGTATGCTGTACAGGATACCGGTAATCAGCGTCGTCAGCGACAGCACGACATAGAACATGACGAGCGGCAGCATACCACCGTCGTCTCCGCCGCCGAAGCGCATCGAGCCCTGCGGCACAAGCATGTTGACGACTTGCAGCACCAGTTGCAGTACGACGATGTAAATCGAGAAACCGAGCATACGACTTACGTTCGTGTCGGCGCGCTCCTCCTCAAACCTTTCGCGGTACTCCGCGGGTATGCCGGAACGGAACGGTGACGCCAAGCGTTTCTTCTGCTTCATATACAACTCTCATTTCCGCATAATTTGCGCATTTTTTCATTAGAGTTAATTATACAACACAAACCGCCGAAATGTCAATTAAATTACAAAATAATTTCCGACTTTATAAAACCCGCGTAACAAAACGCCCCGAAGTAACCCCGCGTCCCAATTGTCAATTGTCAACTGTCAACTGTCAATTGCGAAGCATAAGCGTCCGCGAAATACTTGACCGCCGTGAGCGCTTCGCGCAGAGTGTTGCCGGTCGAGCCGATTTCGACAATCAGCGAGCCCGCCGTGAGCTGTTGGTTGTAGCGGTAACGCGAGACGGACACGCCGCGCGCGAGCGTCGGGTACATGCCGTTCATGCGCGCCTCAAGCTGGACGGCGAGCGTCATGTTCTCGCGCCATTTCGGGTGCGTCAGCCCCGCTTCGTCCGTGCCGACGACGAGCAGCACCTGCGCGCAGCTCTCGCCGTTAACCTGCCCGAGCGTCTTGAACTGGCTGCCGTCGCCGGCGACAATCGCGTCGCGGTGCAGGTCGATAACGAGCTTTATGCTCGGGTATTTTTCAAGGTACCGCTCAATGGCTTCGCCCGCGCGAGTGTACGAGCCGGTGTAGCTCGGGTAATCGTAAATCTCGCGGTCATGCACGACGTTCACGCCGCGCAGGTTCAGCCGCTCGGCAAGCGCGTCGCCCACGGCGATTATGCTTTTCGTCTTGTCCTCCGTGCGATATGGGTCGCTCTCGGCGTATTCGTCGCCGTCCGCGACGGTGTATGCTTCGCTGCTGTGCGAGTGCAGAATCAGCACCTGCGGCGCGTCCGCGTCCGTCGCGAAGTCGAGCGGCGTTTTCAGCATTGCGTTCAGGTCGAACTCGTAAGCCGTGCTGTTGCGCACGTTAATCCCGTCGGCGGACGGCGTGTAACCCGAGCCGTCCATGTCCTCAAGCCCGCCCTCATAGAACAATCCCGCGTGCGCGTCGCCCTCCGGCTCCGCCAAAGGCATCTGCGCAGGCGCAGCCGCAGCCGTAACCGTAACGGTAGCCGCAGGCGACGGCGCAGCCGTAGCCGTAGCCGCGTCCTCAATTGTCAATTGTCCATTGTCAATTGTCAATTGTCTCGTCAATTGTCCGTTCATTTCAAACCCTACAATCGCTGCGGCAACGTCCTCCCGCGCGAACACGTCGCGCAGCGCGTAGCCTGACGGCGGGCGCGCGCCGTCCCCCGCGCCGCCGACCTCCGCCGCCGCCGTGAGCGCGAGAACAGTCGCCGCCACAACGCAAAGCCCTGCCAGCGTGCGAAAAATCGGCTTTCGCAAGTATCTCAAGTAAATCACCTCTTTTTATGTTTATGCTTCGCATAACCTCCTTATTCCCCACGTCCCGCCGCGCGGCACCTGTTGCGCGTTGCACTACGCCTTGCTGTTTTAGTTTTTTCTATTGTTTTTCATTCTCTATGGAGATTTGCTCGCCTATCCGGCGGGGACCCCCTTTCTTATGCGAGAAAGGGGGGAAAGCGCACTTAAGAGGGGCTGTGCCCCTCTTAAGAATCACCCCCACAGCTAGGCGCAAACCTAGTGCGGTGCAACGAACAACAAGTTAACGCTCGGGTTGCAAGCTGCCACTTGGCAAGGTCAACTGCGTTGCAACATTGACAACTTCGCGAAGCGAGCTTGCACTTGAGTGTAGTCTTGTGCCGCGTAACTCGCGGTTCCATTTGCGATAGCGACTGGAGATTCAAGTGCTTTGAGAAGGGGGATTCTTAAGGGGCACAGCCCCTTAAGCGCTCTTTCCCCCCTTTCTTGCGTAAGAAAGGGGGCGCCGTCCGCGTAG